>JBLHJX010000232.1:0-8739 GCA_047619225.1 Candidatus Latescibacterota bacterium | reverse complement strand
GCGTTTGTTGTTGCCCCGATTTGCGCGCCATTTCAGGTTTGCCAACAAACCCCCAAATGCCAATTTGATTGACTTGCCCCGCAATTTCCACAACATCCTGACCGAATTTCACATTGAAGATTTGCTCGACACGTTTTGTGCGATCAGCCCGAGGTAACCGCAAGCTCTCACGCCCATTGTGTTTGAGCTCAAAAGCAATATTGGGATAGGCCAAACCCATTGCAGTCATTGTATTGGCAATATGCCGAAACTCGGTGTCCACACCTTTCAAAAATTTGCGACGAGCGGGTACATTAAAGAATAACCCGTGTAAAGTAATGGTCGTGCCAGGGCTGCGCCCTACAGACGTCACATCGCGCACACGCCCACCAACCACGTCGACGCGTGTGCCCTCCAAATCATCGGGCTGTCGGGTTTCGATCACCATTCGAGAAACAGCAGCAACGCTGGGCAACGCCTCGCCGCGAAAACCGTGGGTCTTCAACGAACGCAAATCCGCCAGATCCTGAATCTTACTCGTTGCGTGCCGTTCAAGTGCCAACAAAGCATCATCACGCGACATCCCCCACCCGTTGTCACTAATACGCAAACTCTCCTTGCCACCCGCGCCCGCTTCTACCACAATACGATCAGCACCCGCATCAACTGCATTTTCGACCAATTCTTTGGTCACTGAAGCGGGGCGTTCAACGACTTCTCCGGCCGCAATACGGTTGGCGATCTCATCTGACAAAATGTGGACACGGTTGGCCATCTCTATTCCGCTTCTCCAGAAAGCAAACTCTGTAACTTACCAGATTGCGCAAGGGCGACCAATGCATCGTCATCGCCAATGTATTGGTCATCCACAAACACTTGGGGCACATCCCCACGCCCATTGGTCAGTTCAACCAATTTCTGTCGCATTTCTGCCTCACGACCATCAATTGAAATGTCCTCATAATCCGTGATGCCCGCAGACTTTAACACAGAAAGCGCACGCACACAATAAGGGCACCAAGATTTGGTATAGATCTTCAATTTTGCCATTGTCGTCCTCTCAAATTTTAACGGCCAACAGTCAGTTCAAGGCAAACAAAAAACGCCTAATCTACAAGCGGCCGAGAAAAAATTGACGAAGATCCACATTAAATGCGGAATAACTTCCGTTGGGGCCACCCATGTAGATTCAAGGCGTTTTTTTGTGAAGCATCGCTTCAAGACAAAATATAGAAAAAACCCTTCATATCGTCAAGCCCAACCTTGCAAAAGCCCTCACAATCTGCTATTTTAAGTCAACGCCAAACCAAGAGGGGTGACATGAATGCTTCAGAAATAGCACGCAGTGGACTACAAGCAAACGCAGCAAGGCAGGCCATTTCAGCACACAACGTCGCCAATATCAACACCGACGGATTTGCAAAACAAACAGCAAGCCAACAAACCAATTCTTCAGGCGGCGTGTCGAGCCAAGTTGACACGGTCTCACTGTCTACTGAAGCGCAACAGCTAGCACAGCAAGTGAATGGCGCACAAAACAACGTTGACACGGCGGAAGAGTCGGTTAACCAAATTCAGTCACGCGAAAATTTCAAGCAGAACGCCCAGATTATTCGTACACAAGACGAGATGCAAAAAACACTTATAGATACAGTTGCCTAATCACATGCAAGCCCTACCCGACGTTCTCATCTCAGAAATTAGCATCAAAAATCGCGTTGTTGAACTGGCTCGCGACATTTCCTCAGCCTACCCACGAGATCGCCCGATCATCCTCATTGGTGTCTTGCGCGGCGCCCTCTACTTCTTAGCTGACTTATCCAGAAGCATCACCCAGCCCGTCGAGATTGACATGATTTCGGTCTCGAGTTATGAAGGCACCACCAGCACGGGCAGCGTCACACTCCTTCAAGACATCACCACAGATATAACCAATAAAGACATCCTCATCGTTGAAGACATCGTTGATACAGGCCGCACTCTCAATGCCCTTTTGCAACATTTTGAACACAAGAACCCAAGCAGTATCAAAATATGCACGCTCTTAGACAAACCCAGTCGGCGCGAGGTGTCTGTACCCATCCCCTATTATGGTTTTCGCATCCCCGACCACTTTGTGGTTGGATATGGCCTTGACCACGAGCAAGCCTACCGCAACTTGCCCTACATCGGCATCCTCCCTACTCCTTGAGCAAGCGCCTCACCTTTTTGAACAACTCATCGATCATTTTTTCTGTCAAAACCCCAGTGTTCATATTGTATCGGCTAAAATGATATGTCGCCACCAATTGTGTTGGGGCATTTTCAAAACGATAGACAGCTTCGTGAGCAAATCGATAGGCGTTTAGCTTTTCAATCTTGTTCTGCGATTTTAACAGTCGCAAATAGCTATCAAAAGCATCTTTGCCCATCGCGAGAACCATCTTCACATTTTTTAACAAAGGCAATTCGGCTGCCAGCCAAGGAAGGCAGTTCTGCTTTTCACTTCCAAGGGTCCGATTTTGGGGCGGTACACATTTCACTGCATTGGTAATATAAACACCCTCTAATGCCAGGCCATCATCACGATCAACAACTGCATCTTGATTTGCAAATCCATGTTTATACAACGCCCGATAGAGCACCTCGCCCGCGCCATCACCCGTAAAGGGACGCCCTGTCCGATTGGCCCCTTGTGCGCCAGGTGCCAAACCAATAATCAGCAACCGCCCATTGGCATCGCCAAAACCAGGCACCGGTTTTGCCCAGTAGTCAAAGCCCGGAAATTTGGGGTTCTCAACCCCCCGAAACGATGCGCAATAAGAGACCAAACGCGGGCATTTCTGGCAAGAAGCTATCTCATCTGCCAATAAAAATGTTGATTTATTCAAGCTATACTCCAAAAAAAAGGCGACCCCGAAGGATCGCCTTACATACATCACCCGATAGATTTATCGGCCAAATTGAGGATTTGCAATTGTTGGGGTTTGAGCTGCACGTGCCATCGCTTCGTGCTCTTCATCTGTGCACGAACTGTCTGTGGGCACGGTGGGTTCTGGCCCTGCTGGCGAAAAATTGTTTTCTACCAACCAAGCTTCTAATTCATCCCCGCTGATATCGGCGATCATTTGCCCATCTATTTCAACACAGGGCTGAAGCGGTTGTCCACTCTTCATTACCATTTCCCGATAGTTGTCGGGCTCGTTGATAATGTCTTTGTCTTCAAAAGGTAACCCATATTTATTAAGTACTGCACGTACACCGCCACTCCAACCACACGACGGCTTAAGATATGCAACAACTTTATGATCTGCCATAATTCTAACCTCCATAAATAAACAGTAAGCGTCTGGTATCAAGGGAATAATTTAAGCAAAACTGAGATTTTGACAAGGGCTTGTATCTCCAAATCAAGATGCGGCGTTGACAGCCTTTGCAAATTCGACGTCAGCGCGGGTAATCGCATTCTCGCTGTGTGTTGTCACCGTTACAGTAAGTGTTTTTTTTCGACTGTCTAACTGAAGATCTGAGTGATGATTGTTTTCATCCATCACATTCGTGAGCGTGCGTACAAAGACCATGGTCGGCACGAACTTCTCAAACTGCCAAACACGGCGGAGTTCATGTGTTTCAGCCAGATAGTCCCAGCCATCCAAATTTGCAACTTCGGCTTGAATTTCTTCATCATCCAATACCGTTTTGTCTTCGCCTGCCATCATAAAAACCTCCGTTGCAAGTTAATATTGTCATCATTTGTCGCGTCAATGAGATATAAATATCCCTTTAGACGATTAAGCTACAAGCCCCAAAAGGTTTAATATTCGGCTATAATCAGCTGGCGTGTTCACATTTTCGAGTGAAACCAGTTGTGGATCCACCTGTCTTAGCACATCTTCAAGGACCAAGTGAGTAGGAATAAGGCGCAATAGGGCCTGCAAACTCCGTTGCCCATCTGCGAGCATTTCAGTTATAACCGGAAGGATGTCTGTGGCGTAAACCGCCGTAAGCGGTTGGGAAACACCGGTTATATGAGGCACCACAGCTTTCACATCACTGCTAAGTTCCAGCAATTGGGCAACAAATTCCAATTTTAAAAGAGGGGTGTCACAGCCTGACACAAATACCCTTTCCACCTGGTCTGGCAAAACCAACATCCCAGCTTCTAATCCACGCAACGGCCCTTCATCTCCAACACAATCCTGAGTCCATATGACCGATTCACGAATGGGTGGCGTTGCCTGGTCGAGAGCCCTTACGACCACAACCGTTTCAAAAATCGAATCGAGCGTTTGAACGATGCGCTCAAGCATTGTTTGATCACCAATGCGCAACTCGGCTTTGGAAGTACCCATCCTTCTGCTCTTGCCACCTGCGAGGACAATTGCCCCGCAATTACTTGAATATTTGCTCATATATTGTATATTTCAAAGAAGAGTTGCATTCGATAATCTGCACCCGAGACCGCTAAGAGACACTCCAATTCACTGACTTGCAACAACGGGTTTCGCCCTCTTCCGTTGCCTCAAATTGAAGATGCTTCTTGCTGGCAGCAATATATCATATGGTGGCTGTAAATGCAACTGAAGCGCCCAACGGTATCTGATGGCCCTACAACAAAACAAGTTGACGCGATCTCGATTTCCAAGTATCATAAAATTCACCAACTCACCAACTACAAATCCAGGAAAGTACGCATCCATCACCAATGGCAGACGAACCCAACACACCGCCAAAAGACAGCCCCTATAAAGTGCTCCTGGCCCAGTACGACCCCCAAGACCGTAGTTTCACGCGGGCCTTCTTACAGATCGTCGGTGGTTATGTGGTGCTTGAAGTTGCAGATGGAATTGGGGTTATCAAAAATATCAAGCAAAGACCCGACATCATCATCCTGGATACCATAGCGCAGGGCGGTTTTTTGAAGGCGTTGGAAATTATTCGCCGCAGCAAAGCCCTTCAGAGTATTCCTATTGCCATTTATAGCAATGAACAACAAAAGCTTCCTGAATGTATTAAAAAAGGGGCAGACGGATTCATCGTTAAACCCTCTTCACCCAGTACATTTTTAGCCAAATTGTGGAAACTATTAGGCACACAAGGCCAAAAGGCCGCATCCGCTTCAGGATTTGCAGACCAATATAAACGCGATATCAGTGAAATAGAGAACTTACCTACCTTACCTGTCGTGTATACCAAAGTGGATGAGCTTTGTAAAAACAAAGATGTGAGTGCCGACGAATTGAGCCAAGTCATCGAAACCGACCCCTCAATTTCACTCAAACTGCTCAGCCTTGCCAACTCTGCTTTTTTTGGCTTTAGCAGAACCATCAAATCGGTTCGGGATGCTGTATCACTTTTGGGCAATCAAACCGTTCAAAATACGATTCTCAATATCGCGGTCTTTGAAGCCACAAAGGATCTAAAAAACACAGCTGGGCTTGACAAAAGCGCTTTTTGGGTGCACTCTTCAGGCGTGGGATCGACGGCGAGGTTCTTAGCAGATAAGCTCAAACTCGACCGCCCAGAAAGCTACACCGCAGGCATCATTCATGATATGGGTAAAATTATCATGGATGCACTTTATACAGACTTTTACAAAGAAGTTCTAGAACTTGTAGAGAAAGATAATATATCTTTGCTCAAAGCCGAGGAAGACATTGTCGGTATTAACCATGGCCAAATTGGCAAAGAGTTATGTGAAAGTTGGCAATTACCTCAAGAACTTATTGAGGCCGTTGCCTTCCACCATCGCCCAAGCAGCGCAGAGAAAGATTCACAGATTGCGTCGCTCATCAACATCGGTGACTCGGTTGCACGTAAACTCAAAGCCGGCTCTGGAGGTGATAATACTTTACCAGAACCCCATCCGACAGCACTGACCCGCTTAAACCTTACGCCAGAGCAACTCATAGAATGGGAACCAGAAATACAGGAAGCCATCGATCGCGATAAGTCCATTCTGTCTATTTTGACTAAGTAAAGGAAAGATTAAAGTCATGGCAAACACGCCGGACACACCTGCTCCCCCGAGCAAACCAAAAGCGCTCATTGTCGATAAGAAATTTAAACCTGAAGACTTGCGCATCCCCAGAAACCAAGCTTACGTCAGAGACTTAGGGCAATGCCTCAAAATCTATCAAAGTTGGGGATACGATATCATTTGGGTCGATACGGGAATCGATACAATGAAAGCGATCAAGATGTATCAACGTGACATCAAAGCTGTCATTATTGAAGCCCATGTATCTGGAGGAGGAATTACAGTTGCCCGCTTGCTTCGCTTCAAACCTGACTGTAAACACATTCCCGTCTTCCTGATGTCTCTACAACTGTCTGATGGAGACATAGCAGAAGGCAAACGCTTGGGCGTACTGGATTGCCTTGCTCGTCCATTCACAAATTTAAAAGCTTTAGAAGAAAAACTCAAAAAGGGTGCAGAAACCCAGGTTGCCATCGCCCAACAAGAAAAAAATATTGACCCTCGATCTCACATCATCAAAGAACTTGAGAAGATCACCAACTTACCTGCAATGCCCACGGTGTACAATGAGATCGAAAAATTGTCCAGAGACCCTAATTCTCGTTCGGAACAATACAGTCAAATCATAGAAATCGATCCAGGTATCACGGCTCAGTTGCTTCGTCTTTGCAATTCTTCTGTCTTTGCCTTCAACCGAAAAGTCACCTCGATCAAAGATGCCGTAAATCTATTGGGTCTCCAAACCGTCGTCGACTTTGTGCGCACTTTGTCTGTGGTTGGTGCTTTTAAAGGCAAAGCGACAGCCTTTGACGGAAATGAATTTTGGAAACATTGCATAGCTGTGGGTGTTACGGCCAAGCTTCTTGCCGAACGCAGCGAATTTAATACTAAATTGAAGATTGGCGAAGAAGATCCTTTTATGGCGGGCATGGTGCACGACATTGGTAAGCAGGTGTTGGGGCATTTTTTCAATGATATGTTCCAAATGGTCACCGCCGAACTCAAAGGTGGCCAATCTATGTACGAGGTCGAGCAGGAGGTTTTGGGGTTGGACCACCAAATCGTCGGCGAGGCTTTGGCCGCTAAGTGGCAATTGCCAGAAAGCTTGATCGAGGTCATCGGCGGGCATCATAAACCCACGCCAGAATCTAGGGCTATGACACATTTGGTTCATGTTTCTAACATTTTCAGCAAACAGACCAACTTCGCATTTTCAGAGCACAACCCGCCGATTACTTTTTCAGAATCCACCCTGGAGCAACTTGAAATGGACGAGGAGACGTTGCTGGGAATAATGAAGGAATTGGAAGCGACGATTCGAAGTCAAGTAACGGACACATTTTCGGCTATTTTTTCGTAGAAAAATTCCCAAATAAAAAAAGCGCGGCATCTTAGATGCCGCGCTTTTTTTATTTTTTACCTGCTGCAATTGCTTCTTTATTGCGTTGTTTTAGACGTTTTTTTCGTCTTTGACGTCTACGCCGAAGCTCTCTTTGTCGTTCTGTACCAGCCATATGCCCTCCCTTATTTGATGGATCCTAAAGTAAAACCAAGACTAAATTGAAGTGCGCTGTTCTGCTCATCATCAGCTATTACGAGTTTAAGCTCACCAAACCAACCCAACCCCGTCCCCAACTTACGTTGAAATCCGAGAGGTATATTGAGGGTCACTCTGGTAGAACCCGCTTCGCCTTCAGGCCTCACGAGGTGAGTGCCAATACCAGCACCCGCATACCCACGCCCCCTGGCATTCTGATGAAAAAAATACACAAAATCGGTATTGATAATATAGATCTTTACGGTCTTGTCAACACTAATCGCGCTCCCTGTGCTTCCAGGAATGATCACATTGGTGTTCGCAATAGCAAAATCGACCCCTGGCATAAAATGAAGCGCGGGCAACACAACAGATCCAAGATCCAAATTGGTTCCCCCCACCCACTGGTGCGAATCAAACTCACCCCCAATGCCCTGGAGTTGATTAAAGGATTGTTGGCGTGTTAAATTTACGCCTGCCTTGATATTTGCACCCGACAATCCAATGGCCTCGCCACTTTGGGGGAACAACATCGTAACGGTGAGCAGAGTGCAAACCAAGAATGTTAATTGCTGCAATTGTTTCATGAGACCCTCCAGTGTTTGGACCTGCGCCCACCCCGACCATTGGACTGAAGCAACACAGTTGAGAATATACAAGATATTGCTGGTCAGGTCAAAAAATACACATCGAAATCAAACGCCCCGACACATGATATAAGTGTTTTCTTTGGTTTTCCGATCGCATCTAAGCTTGATTTGGCTATTTTCTTGTGATTCAGAAATTAAAAAATCAAAGTATATCTTAACAATTCCACTCTTTGGCTTACGTCTCAACAAAACAATAGTTTCACACTTTGAACAGAAATTCGATAATATCACCGTCTTTTACAACATAATCGCGACCTTCTGTGCGTAGTTTGCCAGCATTCCTTACTCTTTCATATGTGCCTTCAGCGACCAGATCATCATAGGCAACGACCTCTGCCCTGATAAACCCTCTTGCCATATCCGTGTGTATTTTCCCTGCGGCTTGAGGTGCAAGAGTGCCAGCAACAAGCTGCCAAGCTTGCAGTTTACCCTTGACTAAAGTATAAAATGTAATAAAATCCAGTAGGCCATAACTTGCTAAAATAATACGACTTAACCCCGTCTCAGACAGCCCCAAATCTTCGAGAAAGACCAGTCGATCTTCGGGTTCTAAATCCAACAATTCCGCTTCGATCTTCCCCGAAACTGCCAAAACGCTATCTGGTCCAAACTTT
>JBLHJX010000231.1:0-8741 GCA_047619225.1 Candidatus Latescibacterota bacterium | reverse complement strand
TTTCATTTGTGATCTTAGAGGGCATTGGTATGGTGGATCAAAATATGGATGAGTTGGGGACAAAGATTTCGAATATCGAAGACGCGCTGGAAGATATCCGAAATGGTAAAATTGTGATTGTGGTCGATAATGAAGACCGTGAAAATGAAGGCGACTTTATTATGGCCGCCGAAAAAGTGACAGCCCAGACCATTAATTTTATGGCACGTTATGGCCGCGGTTTGATTTGTTTGCCAGCAATGCCCGAGCGGTTGAAAGAACTTGAACTGGATATGATGGTGGATTTAAATACGGCATTGCATGGCACGCCGTTTACGGTGAGCATTGATGCGCTGTATGGTGTAACCACTGGGATTTCAGCCCAAGACCGCGCTGAAACGATTCGCCAGTTTATTGACCCGAAGTCGCGGCCTGAAAGTTTTGGCCGCCCCGGGCATGTGTTTCCGCTTCGCGCAATGCCTGGCGGTGTTTTGCGGCGGACTGGACATACCGAGGCCACAGTCGATTTGGCACGTTTGGCAGGGTTATATCCAGCAGGTGTTCTGTGTGAGATCTTGAATGAAGATGGCACGATGGCACGGTTGCCCCAGTTGGTAGAACTTGCAGAAAAATTTGATTTAAAGGTGATTACCATCCACGATTTGATTGCCTATCGTCGCCGCTCCGAAAAGTTGGTGCGCTGTGTAGAATCGGTTGATATGCCTACGCGTTCGGGCTTGTTTAAGCTACATCTTTACGAGAGTGATGTGGATGAACGCGAGCACGTGGCTTTGGTGAAAGGTGACTTGTCGGGTGATGCACCCGTGATGGTGCGCATGCATTCTGAGTGTTTGACTGGGGATGCGTTGGGATCTTTGCGGTGTGATTGCGAAATGAACTTACATTCGGCATTGGAGATGATCGAAAAAGAAGGTCGTGGCGCAGTGGTTTATATGCGCCAGGAGGGGCGAGGCATTGGGCTGCGTGGCAAGTTGCGAGCCTATAAGCTGCAAGAAGAGGGCTATGATACGGTTGAAGCCAATTTGAAGTTGGGTTTTAAAATGGATGAGCGCGATTATGGAATTGGGGCACAAATTTTGTCAGATTTGGGTATTCATAAGGTGCGGTTGATTACAAATAACCCTTCAAAGCGCGTGGGCTTAGAGGCATATGGCATTGAAATTGTAGATCGTGTGCCTGTGGCTATTCAGGTTAACAAGTGGAATTTGGAGTATATGCGTACCAAACAAGAAAAAATGGGGCATATCTTTAACGAAGATGCACTCAAGGTAGATGACGATTTATTGGGAGAAAACAATGCCTAATGTTTATGAAGGAACTTTGTCTGCGCAAGATAAGCGATTTGGAGTTGTGGTGGGACGGTTCAATGCGTTTATTTCTAAAGAATTGCTGGGTGGGGCATTAGATTGTTTGGCACGCCATGGGGGTGACCCCGATGCGGTTGATGTGGTGTGGGTGCCGGGCAGTTTTGAAATTCCTTTGCTGGCACACAAAATGGCAAAGAGTGGACGTTATGACGCGGTGATTTGTTTGGGTGCTGTGATTCGTGGCAGTACGTCGCATTATGATTATGTGTGCAATGAAGCGGCCAAAGGCATTGCCAATGCGGCATGTGATGCAGGTGTTCCGGTGATGTTTGGTATATTGACCACCGATACGATAGAGCAGGCTATTGAACGTGCGGGCACAAAGGCTGGCAATAAAGGTTGGGATGCGGCTTTGGGGGCTATTGAAATGGCGAGTGTTTTGACCCAGTGGGAAAATGGCGCATGACCAAATCTCGACACAAAGCACGTGAGGTTTGTTTGCAGGCTTTGTATTGGACTGAAAGTGCGGGGGACCCGATCCAACAGACCGTGCATACCATGTGTATTCGCTCGGGGCTATCAAAATCGGCCTCTGAGTTTGCGTCGGCATTGGCTAAGTCAGTGTGGGCAAACCAAGAGGTGTTGGATCCAGAGATTGAATCTGTGCTGGAAAACTGGTCGTTGAAACGCTTAGCGAGAATTGACAGGATTTTGTTGCGAATGGCACTTGCAGAAATGCACTATTTCAAAGATATTCCTTTTAAAGTCTCTATTGATGAGGCAATTGAATTGGCCAAACGATATAGCGAAGCCAAGGCTTCGGGTTTTATCAATGGTATTTTAGATACTTTGGCGAAGAAGATGTCGTAGACGAATGGGTTTTGCATGCGTTTGGCGATCTTTTCAGATGTACATGGCAATTTAGAAGCACTGCAAGTGGTGCTTGGGAAAATCGCAGAATTGCAAGTAGACCGGATCATTTGTTTGGGTGATGTGGTGGGGTATGGGGCAGATCCCAATGCGTGTGTAGATGTCGTGCAAGATGTGGCCGATGTGGTATTGGCTGGCAATCACGACTGGGCATCGGTGGGGTTGTTAGACACTTCCTATTTTAATCCGATACCTTTAATTGCCATTCAATGGACTGCAGATGTGTTGGGTAGCAAACAGGCAGCGTTTTTGCACAACTGCCCGTTGTTTCTCGATGAAGATCAGGTTCGATATGTTCATGCATCTCCACAGGAACCTGAGCTTTGGCATTATTTGTTTGACTTAGAAGATGGTCGAGATGCGATCCGCCAGACAGACTATCCGTTGTGCTTTGTGGGACATTCGCATCGGGCGTTTATCTGCTCCGAATCTGGACGAGATGATATTGTGGTAGAAGGTGATATTCAATTTAATATGGATCGTTATTTGGTAAATGTGGGCAGCGTGGGCCAACCCCGTGATGGTGATCCTCGTACATCGTTTGCTGTATGGGATCAGGAAAGTGGGAACCTTCATCTGTATCGGGTGTCTTACGATGTATTAACAGCGCAAAAGAAAATACGCGAAGCTGATTTGCCCGAATTTTTGGCTGAGCGGCTCGCCATTGGTAGATGAATGTAAGGATGAACATATTGTGTTGGGAATTTTTGGGAACTGACCTCTAAACGGCGAAAAAAATTGGACTTAGGCTATGATGAAATTCTTAACAAAGGTTTTTGGCACCAAACACGATCGCGATGTGAAGAAGATGCGTCCGATGGTAGATACGATCAATGGTTTTGCCGCCGAATATCAAAGTTTATCAGATGATGAACTGAGGGGCAAAACACCAGAATTTCGCAACCGAATTGCACAGGCGACATCTGATGCGCGTGATCGGTTAAAGGCACTGCGTGATGACTTGAGCGCCTTGGCGCGCGATGATGATCGCACCGATTTGCTGGATGAAATAGAAGCAGTTGAATCTGAGATAAAGGATGTTGAGCGCGATGTATTGGATGACATTTTGCCCGAAGCATTTGCGGCATTTAAAGAAGTTTGCCGTCGGTTTAAAGAAACCGGAAAAAGCTGGGATTGTGTAGGCGAGATGGTTACCTGGCAGGCTGTGCCCTATGATGTGCAACTCATTGGTGCAAGCGTTTTGCATCAGGGCAAAATTGCTGAAATGGCCACTGGCGAAGGCAAAACGCTGGTGGCTGGTATGGCATTATACCTGAATGGGCTGACGGGGCGAGGGGTTCACCTCGTTACAGTGAACTCGTTTCTCGCCAAGCGCGATGCCATGTGGCAGGGGCCCATTTATACGTTTTTAGGTTTAACTGTTGGTGTGATTCAAGATCGCGCAATGGGCGTTGAAGGTTATATCCTAGAAGACGATGAGCAAGGCGGATATCGTGCGCGCGAATGTGACCATACGGAGGCCTACAAAACGGATTTGTTGTATGGTACCAAAGACCAATTTGGTTTCGATTATCTTTACGACAACATGGCCGTGCGTCCTGAAGACTTGATGCAGCGTGAGCACTATTTTGCCATAGTGGATGAAGTGGATAGCATTTTGGTTGATGAGGCGCGCACCCCTTTGATTATTTCTGGGCCTGTGCAGGAAACCACATCCCATCGGTATGAAGAAATGCGTCCCAGTGTTGAAACGTTGGTCAAGGCACAAACAAAGGTTGTGAATGACATATTAAAACGAGCCGAAGCAGAATTGGAAACGGGTGACGAATATCAGGCTGGCATTTGGTTGCTTCAAGTGCAGCGTGGGGTGCCAAAAAACGGGCGGTTGATGAAGTTGTTGCAACAAGAAGGTATCAAGCGTTTGATCAATCGGGTTGAAGCCGATTATATTCGCGATAAACGCACGCAAGAATTAGATGACGATTTGTATTTTAGTATTGATGAGAAAAGCCATATTAATGACTTAACCGAACGAGGTCGTACAACAATTAGCAATGAACCCGACGACTTTGTATTGCCCGACTTAGATGAAACTTTACGACTTATTGAGGCAGATGATACATTATCTGATGACGAGAGGTTGCGCAAGCAAGATGCGGCTTATCAAGATTATGCCCAAAAGAGTGAACGCATTCACAGCGTGCAGCAACTTTTAGCGGCCTATACGCTTTATGAAAAAGATGTGAAATATATGGTGGTTGAAGGCAAGGTGGTCATAGTTGATGAATTTACGGGGCGCCCCCAACCGGGGCGACGTTTTTCGAATGGGTTGCATCAGGCTTTAGAAGCCAAAGAACGCGTAAAGGTAGAACGAGATACCCAAACCGTGGCTACTGTCACGCTGCAAAACTACTTTAGATTATACGATCGGTTGGCGGGCATGACCGGTACTGCTGAGACAGAAGCGTCAGAATTTTTGGAAATTTATAAGCTGGATGTGGTCGTGATTCCAACCAATGAACCGATTCGCCGCATTGATGGCAACGATTTGATTTATCGCACCAAACGGGAGAAGTATACGGCCATCATTGACGAAGTGGCTGAGTTTCATGAGCAACAGTTGCCGGTTTTGGTGGGAACGGTTACGGTTGAAACGTCAGAATTGTTGTCACGCATGTTGACGCGCAAAGGGATTAAACACCAAGTGTTGAATGCGCGTCAAAACGAGCAAGAAGCACAGGTGGTGGCCCAAGCAGGGCAACCGGGTGCTGTGACCATTGCAACCAATATGGCTGGTCGTGGTACGGATATTAAATTGGGCGCCGGTGTGATTAAATCACCACAGGGGCATCAATGTGCATTGATTGCAAGCTCTGACAATAATGAGCCTATTTGCCCACATTTAGACGAATTCAAGTGTAATGATGCCGTGCCTTGTGGGTTGCAAATTATTGGTACTGAGCGACACGAGTCACGACGCATTGACCGCCAGTTACGGGGGCGTGCAGGTCGGCAGGGTGACCCTGGTAGTTCTCGGTTTTTCATTTCGCTTGAAGATGATTTGATGCGTTTGTTTGGGTCTGACCGCATTGCACGTGTGATGGATAGATTGGGTGCCGAAGATGGGGAAGTGATTGAACATCCTTGGGTCACAAGATCTATTGGCAAAGCTCAGCAGCGGGTGGAAGCGCGCAATTTTGAGTTTCGTCGCCAAGTGTTGGAATATGACGATGTGATGAACCAACAGCGCGAAGTGATTTACGACAGACGCCGCCATGCGCTGGAAGAGGAAGATATTTCGTCATTGATTAGTGATATGATTAATGACATGGTAGATGATTTGTTAGCGACGCATGTGCCTCCAGATGCGCATCCAGAGGATTGGAATTTTGATGGGCTGATGGCTGAGTTGCGCATGATTTTCTTACAAGCGCCTCCTATTACAGACGAAGATTTGCCCGAGTTGCGTCAAGAAGGTCTGAGAGATCGCATTTTGCAAGGGGTCCGCGAAACGTATGATCGACGCGAGCAGCTCTTAGGTGCTGAAAGCATGCGCCAAGTTGAGCGGATGATTTACTTGAGCGTGTTTGATGAAAAGTGGAAAGAACACTTGCGTGAAATGGATGATCTTAAAGAAGGCATTGGCCTGCGCAGTTATGGTCAAAAGAATCCTTTGATTGAGTATAAGCGCGAAGGTTATGATATGTTTGTGGCGCTTTTAGAAGACGTGAACCGCGAAACATTGCGGTTGATGTTCCGCATTTCGATTGAAGAACGCCCCTCTCAGCCTCAGGCGCGTCAACCACAACGGTTATCTTTGATTCACGAAGATGCAACTGGGATGGGTTTTTCAGGTGTGCGAGAACCATCGGGTGCACCTCAAGGGGAGCTGGCGACTAATTCTACTGAAGGTGATGCACCCAAAAAGCAACCGGTGCGAGTGGAGAAGAAGGTAGGACGAAATGAACCTTGCTACTGTGGCAGTGGGAAGAAATATAAGCAGTGTCATGGCAGGTAAGGCATAATGGACAATAAAAGTCAAAGGCGAGAAGTAAATCGTTAGGAGAGATTGATTATGAAGTCGCGTGAAGATTTGTTGGATGAAGCCCGTCAAAAATTAAAAGAGATGACTGTACAAGAGGTACATGATTATTTGGAAGCTGGCAATGAGCCGGTTTTGCTGGATGTGAGAGGGTTGGACGAGTGGGAGCGTGGCCATTTAAAAGGTGCCGTTCATATTCCTCGTGGCGAGTTGGAAGCACGTGTAGAATCGGAAGTTTTGGACAAGTCTCGAGAAGTGGTGGTGATATGTGCTGGGGGCGTGCGTTCTTTGTTGGCTGGTGAAACGTTGTTGAATTTGGGATATGATCACGTTATTTCAATGGAAGGTGGATACGGCGATTGGGAAGATGCTCATTTGCCAGCCGAAATTCCCCCACCCATAGAAGAGACGGGCGCATCCGAAGATCCCAAGTTGTTAGAAGGCCAAATTGCGCATTTGGAAAAACTGTTGGCAGAAAAGAAGCGGAGATTGGCACAGGTCTGAGAAATCAAAGGGTGCAAAGGAGCAATGGACATGTCTGGGCTCTGTTGCACCCTTTCTGTTTTTTGCGCTTGCATGAATATTGCAGAGCTTGTATATTTTTCCATCGAGAATTAGCACTCAATACCATTGAGTGCTAACAGTTAGTTTAAGTTGTTAAAAAACAATATTCAAGGAGGGTTTCACATGAAGGTGCGCCCATTGTCTGATCGCATCATGGTGAAGCGAGTTGATGAAGCGGAACAAGTAAAGGGTGGCATTATTATCCCAGATACGGCCAAAGAAATACCACAGGAAGCAGAAGTCGTATCTGTGGGGCCGGGCAAACGCAACAAAAATGGGGATGTTGTTGCCCCTGAGGTTAAGCCTGGCGAAAAGGTTTTGATTGGCAAATATGCCGGTACAGAGATTGAGGTAGATGGCATAGAATACCTTATCTTGAGCGAAGACGATATTTTGGCTATTATTCAATAGATTTTGAACAGTAATTGTGAAGGAGCATAAAACGATGGCAGCCAAACAGATTTCCTATGGCGTTGAAGCACGTGAGCGTATTTTGAGTGGGGTTGCTTTGCTGAGCAAAGCTGTGAAGGCCACATTGGGACCAGCAGGTCGCAACGTGGTTTTGGCAAAATCTTGGGGCTCTCCGACTGTGACCAAAGACGGTGTGAGTGTGGCCAAAGAAATTGAGTTGGAAGATCCATATGAAAATATGGGCGCACAAATGGTGAAAGAAGTGTCATCCAAAACATCGGATGTGGCAGGTGATGGTACCACCACAGCTACCGTTTTGGCTGAAGCTATTTTTCGCGAAGGTTTAAAAAATGTCACAGCAGGTGCCAATCCCATGGATTTGAAGCGCGGCATCGATGTGGCCGTTGAAGCTGTGGTAAAAGAGTTGATTGCTCAAAGTCAGCCCGTGAAAGATCGCAAGTCGATTGCCCAAGTAGGTACCGTATCGGCCAATGGCGACAGTGCCATTGGTGAAATTATTGCCGACGCGATGGACAAGGTGGGCAAAGACGGTACCATCACGGTTGAAGAAGCCAAGGGCATTGACACCACCTTAGATGTGGTGGAAGGCATGCAGTTTGATCGGGGTTATTTGTCGCCTTATTTTGTGACGGATCAGGAAAACATGGAAGCGGTGCTGAGAGATGCTTTGATCTTGATCCACGAAAAGAAATTGTCGAATATGAAAGACTTGTTGCCCATTTTGGAAAAAGTGGCGCAAACGGGCAAGCCGCTCTTGGTGATTGCCGAAGATGTCGAAGGCGAAGCCTTAGCTACTTTTGTGGTGAACAAGGTGCGTGGCACTTTGTCTGCTTGTGCAATTAAAGCCCCAGGTTATGGTGATCGTCGTAAAGAAATGCTGGAAGACTTAGCGGTATTGACAGGCGGTCGTGTTATTACAGAAGACTTGGGCATTAAGCTTGAGAGCATTGACATTTCCGACCTGGGTACAGCCAAACATGTGGTGATTGACAAAGACAACACGACGGTGGTTGAGGGTGGCGGTAAAAAGGCCGACATTCAGGGTCGTGTCAGTCAAATTCGTCGTCAGATTGATGAAACCACGTCGGATTATGATCGTGAAAAGTTGCAGGAACGGTTGGCCAAATTGGCTGGCGGTGTGGCTGTGATTAATGTGGGCGCATCGACAGAGACTGAAATGAAAGAAAAGAAAGCCCGTGTTGAAGATGCACTTCATGCTGTGCGTGCTGCTGTGGAAGAAGGTATCGTTCCTGGTGGTGGTGTGGCTTTGGTGCGCTGCATTGATGTTTTGGATAAGGTTCGTGGCCAAGTTAAGGGCGACCAGAAGACCGGTGTGGATATTTTGCGCCATTCCCTGGCAGCACCGATGCGTCAAATTGCGACGAATGCGGGTGAAGAAGGCAGCTTGGTGGTGCAAAAAGTGCGTGAAGGTAAAGGTGCTTTTGGTTATAATGCCCGTACTGAAACGTATGAAGATATGGTGAAAGCTGGTGTAACAGACCCGA
>JBLHJX010000230.1:0-8769 GCA_047619225.1 Candidatus Latescibacterota bacterium | reverse complement strand
GTTTACCTACTCAATTATGTGATTTGGGTGTGGATGAAGAGAAGCTGCCACAATTGGCCAAAGAAGCCGCAACGCAGTGGACGGGTACGTTTAATCCAAGACCTGTGCGTGAAGAAGATTTTCTGGTACTTTATAAAGCAGCGTATTGATGCGTATAAAAGTTTTCTCTTTTTTATTTTTCTCTTTTTACTTTCTACTTCCCGTTCATGTTTTTGCTGATTGGACGCAATTTCGAGGAGATGCACACTCTACGGGTGTGTCAACGGCCACACTGCCTGACGTATTGGATGTGTTGTGGACCGCTTCGGTTGAAGAGGGCATTGAGTCTACGGCGGCCATTTGGCAGGGCACGGTGTATGTGGGTGGGTTGGACGGCAAGCTTTATGCGTTTGGTTTGGACACGGGTGATTTGAAGTGGACGTATTTGGCTACAGGTGAAATCAAATCTTCGCCTTTGGTATATGCGGGTACCGTGTTTTTTGGCGATGGTGAGGGTGTTTTTCATGCGGTAGATGGAAAGACGGGGAAGGCTGTTTGGACGTTTCAAACAGAGGGTGAGATTATTTCGTCGGCCAATGTAGACGACGGGCGGATCTTATTTGGTTCTTACGATCAATTTTTGTACTGTCTCAATGCAAAAGATGGCGCGCTGTTGTGGAAGTTTGAAACCGATGGGTATGTGCATGGGATGCCGGCGGTGGTGGATGGGGGGGCATTGGTTGCTGGATGTGATGGCCATATGCGTGTGGTGCGCGTTGCTGATGGCAAAGAACTTTCACAAACAAATTTGAATGATTATGTGGGTGCCAGCACGGCTGTTCGAAATGGGCGTGCATTTGTGGGCACATATGGCAACCAGGTTTTGTGTGTTGATTTGATAGCGTCACAGGTGGTGTGGCGCTATGAACATCCAAAGCGGAAGTTTCCGTTTTATGCGTCACCTGCTGTGACAGATCATCAGGTGATTGTGGCAGGGCGCGATAAGATGGTTCAGGCATTGAATCCGGAAGATGGGGCGGTGTTGTGGACGTATGTTTCGCAGGCTCGTTTTGAGTCTTCTCCTGTGGTGGTTGGAGACCGGGTATTTGTGGGTACGACTGGGGGGAAGGTGCTGGCATTGGATTTACAGACGGGTGAACTGAACTGGGAATTTGTGGTGGGTTCAGACATTGTGGCGTCACCCAGCGTGACAGAAGGTAAGTTGATTATTGGAGCAACTGATGGCACCTTATATTGTTTTGGTGGAAAGGTTGATTAAATGAGTGAACAAGTTGATATTCCAGAACCTGCAACATCTAAGCGGGAATGGAAAGACACCGAGGTTGGCAGTGTGTTTGTGTCCAATTATCCGCCGTATTCGTTTTGGCGAGATGAAAATGGCGCACAGGTTGAGGAGATGCTCAATACAACAGATCCGGCGGCGCAAGATACACCGTTGGGGCTTTATATGCACATTCCGTTTTGTCGGAAGCGGTGCAAGTTTTGTTATTTTCGGGTGTATACCGATCGGAATAGTTCAGATATTCAAACGTATTTGGATGCGTTGGCAAAAGAGATTGAAACCTATAGTAAATTGCCTCGCATATCGGGGCGGCCTTTAAACTTTATTTATTTTGGTGGCGGCACACCTTCTTATATCAGTGTTAAACATTTGAAGGCATTGGCAGATCGGGTCAAGGCGGTGATGCCGTGGGACGAGGCTGAAGAGGTGGCGTTTGAATGCGAGCCGGGTACCTTGTCTCAATCGAAGGTGGAGGCCATTCGCGAGATTGGTGTGACGCGTTTGAGCTTGGGTTTGGAAAATATGAACGATGAGATTTTGCGCGAAAATGGCCGGGCACATGTGAGCAAAGAGATATATGCAGCTATGCCTTGGGTGAAGGCGCAGGGTTTTGCGCAAGTGAATGTCGATTTGATTTCTGGGATGGTAGGGGAAACGTGGGAATCGTGGCGTGAGACGGTTCAGAAAACGATAGATTTGGATCCGGATAGTGTGACGATTTATCAGATGGAATTGCCGTTTAATACGACATATTCTAAAGCTATTTTGGATGGAGATGGTCAGGGCGTTCCCGTGGCAGATTGGGACACGAAACGGGCGTGGCACGCCTATGCGATTGAGCAATTTCATGCAGCCGGATTTGATACGTCGAGTGCGTATACACTGGTCAAAAAAGGAAGATTGAATCAGTTTGTGTATCGAGATGCGTTGTGGCACAGTGCCGATTTGATTGGTACGGGTGTGGCGTCGTTTTCTCATGTGGGCGGGATGCATTTTCAAAATCAGACCCATTGGGATCCGTATATCGATACGATTAAAGAAGGACGGTTGCCGCTGAATCGATCTTTTGTGCCGACGGATGAAGAGCGTTTGATACGTGAAATGATTTTGCAGTTGAAGTTGGGGCATATTGAGCCCGCATATTTTCAGGATAAATTTGGAGTGGATATTCTTGAAAAATTTGCAGAAGGGTTTCAGACGCTGAAAGACTATGACATGTTGGACTATGATGCATCGGAAGTGAGATTGACGAGTCAAGGGTTGTTGCGGGTCGATCAGTTGTTGCCTGAGTTTTATAACGAGCAATATCGGAATTCGAGATATACTTAAAAGGCAATGGATAATGAACAGCTAGAGACAAGTCTGTAGGATTTTCGAGTACTGATTATGAATCATGATGACATTATAAATAGAGGGTATGGGATGAACGTATTATTTCGTTTTGTATTGGTTTGTCTATTGGGTTTGTCTGGGCAGGTTGTGTTTGCACAAGAAGTAGCTGAAGAGGAAAACGAAGAAGAGCTTCCCGTTTATGCGGGCGAAGAGATTGTCGTGACCGAGAGTAGAGATAAGGTGCCAACGGTCAGTACGGTGGCAACGAAGGTGCCTGTGCCGTTGCGGTTGACGCCTGCGAGTATTGGGGTGGTGAACAATGGGTTGTTTCGGCACCAGAGTGGTGTGGTTTTGGGTGATGCGCTGCGCAATGTGAGTGGTGTGAATGTGCAGACGGTGTTTGGCGTGACGGACTTTTTTATTATTCGTGGGTTTGATTCACTGTCGAGTGGGTTGGTGCTAACGGATGGGGCTTCGGAGCCTGAGGCTACGTTTTACAATTTGTATAATTTGGAACGTGTGGAGGTGTTGAAAGGGCCGGGTGCTTTTTTATATGGTGGCAATCCATTGTCTGGGTCGGTGAATTTGAGCCGGAAACAGCCCATATTCACAAATCTCTTTCAGGTGACGGGTTCGTATGGGCCTTATAATACAGGGCGCAGTACGGTAGATGCTGGGTGGGCAGATTTGGATAGTGGCGTCGCTGTTCGGTTGAACGCGCTTCGACAGGTGTCTGACAGTTATCGCGATGACAAAAACAGTGGCATTTGGGCACTGAACCCGTCGGCGACTTGGCGAAGTGAAAAGACAACGGTGACAACAAATTTTGAGTATGTGACCAGTTCATATAAATCCGATTCGGGATTGCCTGTGGTCAATGGCGCAGTGGCCAATGTGCCGCGTACACGGTCCTATCAGTCACCGTTTGATGTTTCCGATCAGGAGATTTATCGGGCGCGTGCCGATTTGCATTCTCAGTTGTCCCGAAAGGTGACGTTGCGCAATAAGCTGTACTATACCGATTTTTCTTGGGTGTCGCAGGGGTCGTTGTTTAATGGTGTGTTTCCCAATGCCCAAGGGGGTCAGGATGTGAGCCGCACGCTGGTGCTTTTGGATGATCGGCAGAAGGTGTTGGGCAATCAGTTTGAACTGTTGTTTTCTGCTACAACGGGCAGTGTGGAACATACGTTGTTGACTGGGGTGGAGCTGACGCAGTGGAAAGATGTGTTTTCACTTGATGTGGCGTTCTTACCCAATCTTGATTTGATTAATCCGGTTGAAACGGCCACACAACCCTTCTTTATTATTCCGGGACAATCGCAGGGTGCCAATTCGAAGAGCTTGGTTGTTGCGCCTTATGTGATAGATCGGATGGTGTTTTCTGAATCTTTCCAAGCCTTTTTAGGTGGGCGATATGATCGCATTGATTATGACGATCCACTGACTTCGACCTCTCGCAAATATAACAAACTAAGTCCCATGGCTGGGTTGGTAATTGCGCCTACTAAAGATCTGTCGTTTTATGCCAATGTTGGAAAGGCGTTTGCTCCGCCATCGAGTCAAGTGGCGGGTCCTCGTGATGCTGAAGAGAGCAAACAGGTTGAGGTGGGTGCGAAGAAGTATTTGGTGGATCACAAATTACAGGCATCGTTGGCATTTTATCATTTACAAAAAGACAATATTGGTATCCCCGATGCAACGGGAGTGACCAAACAAGATGGGGATCAACGGTCGCGGGGGATGGAGCTTGAGGTGATGGTGCATCCCAGACCCGATTGGCATACGTTTTTTTCGTACGCATTTTCAAAAGCGGAACTGACGCGTTTTACCGAATTTGTTGCGGTACCAACAGCAACCGGCGTTTCGTTTCAGTTTTTGGATCGGTCGGGTAACAAACCCGCTTTTTCTCCGCGGCATATTTTGAATGTATGGACGGCAAAAGGGTTTGAGAATGGTGTTGAACTGGGTGTAGGCGGGCGCTATGTGAGCGGACAATTTATAGCCGAAGACAATCAGTTTGAAATCCCGGGTGTGTTGACTTTTGATGCGTCGTTGTCGTATACGTACAAGCAGATGAAATTTCGTATGAATGCCAAAAATTTGACCGACCAAAAATATGAAACGCGTGGTTTTGGTGCAACTTCGGTAATTCCTGCTCCACCCCTTGGTGTGTATGGTGCATTTGAAATTAACCTTCAGTAAAGGCAGATAAAAGGGAGAAGAAAGAAGAGAGAAAAAACATGGGTTCCGATGTTATCTTCTTTCCTCTTTTTTTTCTTTCCTAAATATGGGTTCTGATATCGAGACACAAGATCGCACGGCCCTTTCAGGTTTGCAATTGAAGCGATTGCAAAGCATGTTGGGGCCAATTTTAAAAGACAATGTCTTTTACCGACAAAAACTGAATGCAGCAGGTTTTACACGGCCTGAAGATATTCGGACTGCGGAAGATTATCGGCGATTGCCTTTTACAAGCAAAGCCGAGTTGTCTGCCGACCAAATTGCCCATCCGCCCTATGGCACGAATCTGACGGTTTCACAAGATCAATTTGTTCGTGTGCATCAAACGTCGGGCACGACCGGGCAGCCTTTGCGTTGGTTAGATACAGATGCAAGTTGGATGTGGTTTGCTCAGTGTTGGAAGCGTGTGTATCAGGGTGCGGGTGTAACGGCAGCTGATCGTATCTTTTTTGCATTTTCTTTTGGGCCATTTATTGGGTTTTGGACGGCGCACGAAGGGGCACGTGAGTTAGGTGCTTTGTCTATTTCAGGTGGGTCGATGACGTCTGTTCAACGGCTTCAAGCGATTGTGGATCATCAGGCCACGGTTTTGGTGTGCACGCCGACTTATGCGTTGCATTTGGCTGAGGTGGCAGAGGCTGAAGGTATTGATATTGTTAATGGCAGTGTTCAAACGACGATTCACGCGGGGGAGCCTGGTGCGGGGTTGCCCGCGACACGGCAGCGAATTGAACAGGTTTGGGGTGCAACGTGTTATGATCATGCAGGTGCGACGGAAGTGGGGGCTTGGGGGTTTGAGTGCGAGATGCGAGATGGGATGCATGTGAATGAGGGCGAGTTTGTGTTTGAAGTGATTGACCCTGATACTTGTGAACCTGCCGAAGAAGGCGAGTTGGTGATTACCAATTTGGGGCGTGTGGCTATGCCTGTGATTCGTTACCGTACGGGTGATCGGGTGAAGTTGAATCGGGATATGTGTAAGTGTGGGTCTTCTTTTTGGCGTTTGGATGGGGGCGTGATTGGGCGTGTTGATGATGCGATTATAATTCGGGGTGTGAATGTGTATCCGAGCTCGATTGAAAATGTGGTACGAGGTTTTTCTGAAGTGACAGAATTTGCAGTGGATATTTATCGGCGTCACGAAATGGCTGATATGGAAATTCGGTTGGAAGTGAATGGGGATTCGGTGGATGCTGTGGCAGAGGCTGTGGGGCAAGAGATTCGGCATATGTTAGGGATTCGGGCGCGTGTGCAAACGGTGCCGTTTGATACGTTGCCGAGATTTGAGTTGAAAGCGAAGCGGTTTATAGACCATCGATAAAAATGGAAAGGTACTATCGTTGTGAATGATTATGATGTGATTGTGATTGGTGGCGGGCCGGCAGGCAGTACTACGGCGGCATTGGTGGCTGAATATGGTCACCGGGTTTTGGTGTTGGAACGGGATAAGTTTCCCCGATTTCAAATTGGTGAGTCTTTGATGCCGGGTACGTATTGGTCTTTTGAGCGGTTGGGTATTTTGGATAAGTTGAAAAAGAGTACGTTTGTTCGAAAGTATAGTGTGCAGTTTTTTAGTGGATCGGGTAAGGGGTCGGCACCGTTTTATTTTAATCAACATGATCCTCATGAAAGTTCGGTGACGTGGCAGGTGTTGCGCAGTGAATTTGATCAATTGATGTTGGACAATGCAAAAGAAAAGGGTGCGGAGGTCAAACAGGGCGCGAGTGTGCTTCAGGTGCTTTTTAAGGGCAAGCGTGCAACGGGTGTTCAGGTTAAGTTTCGCAATGGGCGGGTGAAGGATTTGTCGGCGAGTGTGGTGGTGGATGCCACGGGGCGCAGTGCATTGATTTCGAGACGGCTGAAGACAAAGACTGTGGAACCGAAATTGAAGAAGGCTTCTATCTTTACACATTATAAGGGTGCGCATCGAGACAAGGGTATTGACGAAGGTGCCACGCTGATTTTGAATAGCAAAGACAAAGAGTCTTGGTTTTGGTCGATTCCTTTGCCCGATGATGTTGTGAGTGTGGGTGTTGTGGGCGGGTTGGATTATTTGTTGCAAAACCGTAAGGGATCACCTCAAGAAATTTTTAGAGAAGAATTGGATTTGTGCCCGCGAATGAAAGAGCGTTTGGAGGGTGCCGAGCAATTGTTTCCAATGAAGGTGACGCAAGATTTTTCGTATCGATCAAGTCAGCTTGCGGGTGACGGATGGGTGCTTGTGGGGGATGCGTTTGGGTTTGTTGACCCGGTGTATTCGTCGGGTGTGTTTTTGGCACTCAAGTCGGGCGAGATGGCTGCAGATGCCATTCATGAAGCCATTGGGATGAACGATTTTTCGGGCGCACAGTTGGGCAAGTGGGAGGCGGAGTTTATGCCGGGTATGGAAGCCATTCGCAAGTTGGTGTATGCATTTTATAGCAAAGAGTTCAGTTTTGCGAAGTTCTTGAAGCAGCATCCTGAGTGTATTCAGGGTGTGGTGGATATTTTAAGTGGCAATGTGTATATCAACGATGTGACGCCTATTTTTGGACCGATGGGAGAAATGTGTGAATTACCTGATGATGTGACACATTATGCTTAGGTTGAAGTAAGAATAGTGTTCTTTTTGAAATGGATATAAAAAATGCGGTGGGTGCTTTATTTGGCAATGGTTGTTTTGTATGTGTTACACAATGATCTGTGGTATTGGGATGATGCCCAGTTGGTGTTGGGGCTGCCAGTTGGTTTGACGTATCACATATTTTTTTGTGTGGTTGTTGCTGGGGTGATGGGGTTGTTGGTGCGATATGCTTGGCCGCGTGATTTGGATGGGGAGGCCGAATGACGCTGTTTATCATTTTTTCCTATTTGATTTTGGTACTGGTTATAGGTGCTTGGAGTCACCGTTTGTTTCGGGGCACGGGCGAAGATTATTTTGTGGCGAGCAGATCGATAGGGCCTTTTTTGTTGTTGATGTCTTTGTTTGGCACCAATACGTTTGCACGCGCCCGGTATTTTGGCTGGGCTTTTGGCGGCCGGTGTGTTGGCGGCTGTGATGTCTTCTTTGGAAGCGCAGTACAAAGGCAGGAGCCATTGCTGCTGTTGTGAGTGTGGCTGTGTTTTGGATTTATTTTTTTGTTCAGGGCTGGCAAACACCGGGTTATACGGTAGGTGGCACGGGTGTGTTGCCTGCGGCGGTGATGGTGGTGGTTTCGTCATTGGTGTTGGTGTTGGTCTCATTTGTAACGCGACCACCGAAACAAGATGTGATCGATATGTTTTTCTCAGATCGTCATAAGACATAAACTTTGGGGAACAATATCGCAAGGTGTCGAGCACGAAGCGCAAAGCGAAATAGTTTTAAACGCTCTGCGCTACGTGCCACGCGCTCTGCTTTTATTTGAAATTTTTCTATGCGAATCGCTTATATTGCCGCGGGTGCTGCTGGAATGTATTGTGGCAGTTGTATGCACGACAATACACTGGTATTGGCACTTCAAAAAATGGGTGTGGACATTGCGCTGATACCAACGTACACACCGTTGCGCACAGATGAACAAAATGTGAGCATTGATCGTGTGTTTTATGGTGGCATCAATGTGTATTTGCAGGAAAAGTTGGGTTTGTTTCGGCATACACCCTGGTTTGTGGATAAGCTGTTTGATTGTCGTGCGTTGTTAAACAGTTTGGGGCGGTTTAGTGGGTCTACAAGTGCCGAAGATTTGGGGTCGCTCACGGTGTCGGTGTTGCAAGGAGAGTTGGGGCCTCAAAAAAAAGAATTGAAGAAGTTGATTCGTTGGCTGAAGGAAGATTTTAAACCCGATTTGGTGCAGTTGACCAATTCGATGTTTTTGGGCATGGCCCGTGAGATCAAACGGGAATTGGGTGTGCCTGTTTTGTGTGCATTACAGGGTGAAGATATTTTTTTGGAG
>JBLHJX010000229.1:0-8782 GCA_047619225.1 Candidatus Latescibacterota bacterium | reverse complement strand
GCTGTGCCGTTGGTGGATATTGCGTTGCTGACGACAGAAGAGTTTACAGGAGAGCGCATTCCCACACCTGCTGCGGGTGCGGTGCGGTTGTTGCAAGAGGCTGGGCATCAATTTGATATTGTGGACACGGCATCTGATTTGTCGGGTTATAAAGTGGTGATTTTGCCCGATGAAGTGCCTGTGTCGGGTAGTTTTGCTAAGAAGTTGAACGCTTACTCGGCGGGTGGCGGGGCGATTCTTGCAAGTTATAAGTCGGGTTTGAATGATGCGGGTGATGCTTTTGGGCTGGATATTTTGGGTGTGGATTTTAAAGGGGATGCACCGTATAGCCCAGATTTTTTGGTGCCAGACGACGCGATTTCGGAAGGATTGCCTCAGACGGAACACGTGATGTATTTGAAAGGATTGGAAGTTTCAGCAGGTGTGGGCACTGAGGTGTTGGCGGATACGGTTGTCCCGTATTTTAATCGCACGTGGGAGCACTTCTGTTCTCATAAGCACACACCGTCGGCTGGTGAAATAGGATATCCGGGGATTGTGAAAAATGGGCAGAACGTGTATTTTATGCACCCGGTCTTTAGCCAATATGCCAAGAACGCACCGCGTTGGGTGAAGCAGTTGGTGGTGAATGCGTTGGGTCTCTTGTTGCCAGACCCCGTGTTGCGCTTGAAGGCACCTTCAACGACTTTGGCAACCGTGAACGCACAGCCAGAAGAGAATCGGTGGGTGGTACACTTGTTGCATTATATTCCCGAACGACGTGGCCAAGATTTTGATGTGATTGAAGATGTGATTCCGATTTTTGATGTGGGTATTTCGGTGCGCGTGGACAACGAGGTGAAAAGTATTGCAACCGCGCCGGGGGGTGAAGCGTTAGTTTTTGAGCAAGCCGATGGGCGGGTTTCATTTACATTGCCCAAATTAGAGGGGCATGAGATGATAGTGTTGGGGTTTTAGAGGAGGCCGGAATAGCTCATAGAATCGCTCAACTGGGGTGGTGAAGGGGAGCTGACCGTTTAAACTTTAACTGAATAAGGAATGGGATTTCGATGAAGCGATTTATAGGGTTGTTTTTATGTGGAGTTTGTTGTTTGGGTGCGTGGCCTGTGCACGCTCAGGAAATGGATCAGCAGTTTATGGCTGTGTTTGTGCAAGGCAAGCGCGTGGGGTATTTTAAGAATCTGCGAAGGGTGTTTGCAGATTCTGTGGTGACCACAGAGTTGATGACGTTTTCGGTTGATGCCGGTGAAGGGACCGTTGATAAATTGTCTGTGGATGAAGTTGTCGAAACACCAGAAGGCCAGTTGTTGCACTTTCGGCATGAGCGGGTAAGAGGGCCTATATTGATTCGCATCGCAGGAACGTTAAATGGCCCCAAGTTGCAGGTCTCATTGGTTCGCGAAGGACAGAAACAGGAACACGAACTGGATTGGCCGGAAGGTGCTCGAATGGCTGAAGCTCGGCGGTTACTGGCCAAAGAACAAGGTTTAACCGAGGGCACTCAGTATACGTTTATGCAATTTTTCAGTGACGGTTTGGTTGCGGGTGAGGTGATGGTCTCCATTGGAGGAGAGGAAGAAGTTGAGGTTTTGGGCACGAAGATGAAACTAACCAAAACAACGGAAGTGATTTCGCTTCAGGACAAAACATTGGAATATACGGTTTATCGCGATGCTTCGGCCAGAGCGATGAAGATTATTGCACCGACGATGTTTATGGAACTGGTGAATTGTTCGGAAGCCTATGCGATGACACCCTTGGGAGGTATCGAATAATAAACGATATTATTTGCGGATCATTTCAAATATTTTACAGGCACGTCATTTGCAAATGACGTGCCTGTGTTGTTTTTGGTCTTTTTTGAAACCCAAAACAGACTTTAAGCATCGGAAGGTGTGATGGGAAGACCACAGGTGCATTCTTTTTGCAACAGGAGGTTAGGGTGTTTTTGCGATTATTTATGGCGATTGTTGGTGTTATGGTTCTGTGTGTTGTGCCTTCACAGGCAGAAAAAGTGATCAGCGGGGTTGTGACTGATGCGGAGACCGGCGAACCGTTGCCACAAGGCACGGTGCAGATTTTGGGCACCTATGAGGGCACGATTACCAACCGAGATGGGGCGTATGAATTGGTGGTGCGTGTGTTTCCTGCTGTGGTGAAGGTGAGTTACATCGGGTATCAGTCTGTGGTGATTGCCATTAACGAGGCGACTGAAGCGGTGCAGGATGTGGTATTAGATCCCGTGCCGATTGTGATGGATGAGTTGGTGGTGACGGCCAAAGATATGGGACCGAACATTATGCGCAAGGTGATTGCACAAAAACAGACGTGGTGGCAAGATTTATCCACATTTCAAGTGCGGGCCTATTCTCGGTTTACCTATCGCAATGAGACCGATTTGGTTGCCGTGATAGAAATTTTATCGGACGCGTATTGGGATAGGGTAAGAGGTTGGCGGGAAGTGGTTAAAGACAAGCGAGAAACAAAGAACATTGTTGGCGGTTTTGCTTTGCCTGCCGCTGCCGCAGTTAATTTGTATGATGATGAAATTGAGATTGGTGGCCATTATTTGGTGGGCGTAACGCATCCTGATGCCTTGGACCACTATGATTTTAAACTGGCAGGCAGACGTTTTTTAGATCGGCAAATAATCTATGATATTGACGTAAAGCCAAAAAACAAGCTGAAGTCGGCTTTTACTGGACGTGTGTCAGTGATTGACAGTGTGTATGCAATGGTCGATGCCGAGTTGACACCGAACCGAGCCTTTTTGTTTCCGCCACCCATTCGTGCTCTGGGTATTACAATGTCACAGCAGTTTAGCGATACTGGCGGTGCATTTTGGTTGCCTATTGGATACCAATCGGTAGTGGGTTTGGAAATTGGTATCGTTGGACTTCAGCTGCCACCGATTAAAGCGCGTCGGGTCTCAAGGCTTTCAGATTATCAAGTGAATGTGACGTTGGTTGATTCGCTGTATGAAAAAGGGCGCCGGCATGTCACCGTAGACTCGGTATCTGTTGAACAGGATAGTTTGATGGCAAAAGCAGGTGTGGTGGTGCCGCTTACTGAAGTGGAGGCGATTGCGTATGAAAATATTGACAGTACCATGACGCTGGAGAAAGCATATAAACCCAAAGGTTTTTTGGCGCGGTTTATTGATATGGACGATGATGATGGTGGTAATGGGAAAAGTGACAAGAATGGGGGGGGGGACCAAGGGGGTAAAGGTCGCGGGAGAAAGCTTGGGCTTTCATTGAAATGGAGACCTGAGGTGTGGTATGACCGGGTGGATGGGGCACACCTGGGGCTCAAATTACAAAAGGGCTCGCGTCGGTCTCCGTTGGCATTGGACGTTAAAGGAGCTTATAACACAAGTTTGAAACGGTGGGCGTTTTCTGGGGATGTGACTGGGCGGCTGGGTGAAAAAAAGCGTGGGTTTGTTACTTTGTCAGGTTTTCGAGGTACCGATGTGCGGTATTCATCAGCGTTGTACGACCGGTTTATGGTGAGTTCGCAACAGTTATTTGGCGCACACGATTATTTCGATTTCTTTTGGAATGAAGGTGGGCGCGTGCGTGGTGGGTACAATTTTAGGCGTCCAAGACTCAGTATTTCTGGTGGTGCGAATGTAGAAAAACATGCTTCGGTAGGCAAGACGACGGATTGGAGCCTGTTTGATCGTGCAGGCACACAACGGGTGAACCCAAATATTGACGCGGGGCGTTTGCGGTCGGTGGTCGTGCAGGCTGTTTTGTCTGGTCGCAATGAAGGTCCGGCACCGTTTTTTGGCCAGCGCAAACTCACGGTGGACGTTGAGCACAGTCGCATTGGGTGGGACAGTGATTTTGCGTTTACGCAGGTTCGAATGGTATTGGATTGGCGATTGAAGACGTTTTTTAAACGGCGCTTGTTGTCCAATGTGTTGGACGTTCGGGTGGTGGGCAGCACATTTACGGGCACACTGCCTCGGCAACGATATGGCATCTTAGATACGTGGTTAGATGGCTTCTCGACATTTGGTGGATTTCGCTCGCGGGTAGATCAGCCTTATGAAGGGGAGAAGCATTTGGGTGTGTTTTGGGAGCACAACTTTCGCACGGTGCCATTTGAAATTATTGGTTGGCAATGGGCCGTGAAAAAGAATTTGAGCATTTTGGTTCACGGTGGGCACGGGCGCACGTGGTTTAAGGATCAGACGCTGGTGGGTTTAAATTTTGAGTACGCGCCGTTATATTTGGATCGGTTCCACCACGAAATAGGGGTATCACTCAATGGCATTTTTGATTTGGTGCGGGTGAATGTGACAAAGCGGTTGGATACGTCGGGGATTTATGGCAGTGTGGAAATGGCGCGGATCTTTTGATTGGGTGTGGCTTTTTTTAAATTGCTAATATGGTATGCATTCTGTTTAAAATGTCATAAAAAAATTCTTAAAGTCCAATACGAATTTGGAGGGTTGGGTAACATTTTGACCTCGGTTGGGTGTTATAGATGGAAAGGGCTGTGGCAATAAAAAAAGAATCCAGAATTTTATCTTCTAAGTTCAATTTCCGCTTACAAAAACAAATTGTTATTGTTTTTGGAAAAGTCGTTGGTTATTACAGGAATCTGATACAGTGTGAAAAAAAACGACACTCTTTTAAGCTCGTATATAGTTAAAGTCATTACGTTAAGGTATTATTTTATATTGGGTTAATTTTATTTTAAAAATGGTGGGGGAGCTGGCACACGGGTTGCCTATGTCATTGGGTGTCCATTGAGAGTTCGTTAGTTCCACTGGGAGGTGTATTGTGAAAACGAAATTTTTAGGTTTATTGCCGTTGTTTTTGATCGGGTGTGACGTGGTTGAACCTTCGCTTTTGACGGGGTCTGTTTCTGAAATATCACCTGGTTCCTTTGTCAATGCAACCGTGTCTATTCTCTACGAAGAAGGGTATACGGTTGATTCGGTAGATAAAGAAGCCGGGTTGGTTACTTCACATTGGCGGGATGAGTCGAGTTTTGCCAGTCAAAACCTTTTGGATCGATCCCATCGCACACGCATTTCTGTTGTGTTCGACTTTTATACAAAAAATGTGAAAGTACAAATGACCAAACAAAAAAAGGAGGGGGAAGATCCGTGGCGCAATGACGGGTTGTCGGATAACGATCGAAATCGAATGCAGGTGATCTTGTCTCGGATTCAAGAACGGGCCCAATTTATGGCTGCAGATGCGACTGTTGTCGTTGCTGAATGACTTGGGTAAATTAGAATCAGTGAAAGAGTGAATCAACGAATCGGTCCATGCAACGGTTTTGGGTGGCGTTCGTCTATTTGTCTATTTTGAGGGAGGTTCATTTGAAGGGGGTTGTCTTGTGGTTGGGATTGATGTTGCCGTTGCAAGTATTCGCGCAGCAGGCGACGTTGAGTGGGTTTGTGGCTGATCAAAGCAATGGCGAAACACTGCCTTATGCGTCGGTGGTTTTGAGGGGTGATGGTTCACCCATTGGTACGCTCGCCAATGTTGATGGTTATTATGCTATTCAAGGTGTGCCCGCAGATAGCACATTGGTACTGATGATTTCTTATGTGGGGTACATTGGTTATCAGGATACGGTTGTTTTTAAGGTGGGTGAGACGCGCCGTTTGGATGTTCAGTTGGTGTCCGAAGCCATTTTGACCCAAGAGATTGTGGTGGAGGCCGACCGTGACGAAGAAGAGCGGTTGATTCAGCCAGGTTTTGTACAGGTTGAAGCTGCGCAAATTCGCGATATGCCGGCCATTGGTGAGGCAGATATTTTGCGGAGTTTACAGTTGTTGCCGGGCATTCAATCGGCATCTGATATCAGTTCGGGGCTTTATGTGCGCGGCGGTGGACCCGACCAGACGTTGATTTTGCTCGATCAGATGCCGCTTTACAATCCGTCGCACGCATTTGGTTTCTTTTCGACCTTTAACTCTGATGCAATTAAAGATGTGAGTTTGCACAAGGGGGCTTACCCGGCCCAATATGGGGGGCGTTTGGGGGCGGTGTTGGATGTGCGGAATAAAGATGGCAATCGCAAAGGTTTTGAGGGCTCAGGTGGTGTGAGTTTGATCGCGTCTCGGTTGACGTTAGAAGGCCCGACTCGCAAAGGGTCTTGGATTGTGTCAGGGCGGCGTACGTATATTGACCCACTCTTGTCGATTGTAAGAAATGACAGCACAGATGTACCGTCATATTACTTCTATGATTTAAATGCAAAGATCAATCAGGATATTTCTGAAAATGACAAATTGCAGGTGAGTGGTTATTTTGGACGCGATGATTTGACGTTTGATGTAGACCCAGATACGTTTTTTAAAATTCGTTGGGGGAACTCTGCTTTTACCGGAAAGTGGACACACGTTTTTTCACCGACTGTGTTCGGCAATTTTATGGTGGCGGGTAGCAAATATACCAGCACGTCTACGCTGAATATTTTTGATACGCCCATTTTGTTTAAGAACAGCATTCAAGATTATACCGTGAAGGGCGATTTGGATTGGTTTGCCACACACGATCACGCATTGAGTGGTGGGTTCTTATTCACACGATATGATTTTGAGTTTTTGCAAGAGTTCAACAAAGAGGAGCAACTCAATTTACGCGAAAAACCCAATCTGTTATCGGCTTATATACAAGACCACTGGCAACCCGGATCGCGTTGGGATCTTCGGTTGGGTGCGCGGGGTAATTATTTTAGTGATGGAAAACAATGGCAAGTGGAACCCCGTTTTTCGGCCAGCTATCAGGCAAAGGAAGATTGGCGTTTAAAGGCGGCGGGTGGGGTTTATCATCAGTATTTGCAGTTGGTCACCACAGAGGCTTTTGCTGGCAGTGACTTTTGGGTGCCATTGGATGGTACGGTTGAACCGGGGCGTTCTTTGCAAGGGGTGGTTGGTGTTGAGTGGGAGCCTTCGTTGCGGTATCAATTGTCTGTTGAAGGATATTATACCGATTTGGCAAACCTGGTGACGCTCGATACACGCGTAGCCGCCGATACCGATGCCCAAACATCTGAGGAAGTGTTTGTCACGGGGGGCACGGGATATGCCACTGGTCTTGAGGTGTTTCTGCAACGCCAAACAGGTCGATTGAGGGGTTGGATTGGGTATACATTGGGGTGGACACGGCGGCAGTTTGCAGAGTTTAATGGGGGGCGTGAGTTTGCGCCCAAATATGATCGACGTCACGATGTGTCTTTTGTGGCCAGTTATCGGGTCGGGAAATGGGCCTTTGGTGCCAATTATGTTTATGGTACTGGACAGGCATTTACACCGGCTTCTGCACGATATACCCTGCGTTCACCTGCCATACCCGATTTGCAAATTGAAGATTTGGTATTGCCCGCCGATAAGAACAGCGCGCGTTTATTGCCTTATCATCGAATGGACTTGAGCGTGAAGCGCAAGTTTGGGTTGTTCGGGGCTGATGCCGAAGGTTTTGTTCAAGTTTTCAATGCTTATAATCGTCGCAATGAATGGTTTGTGCAGTATGATGTGGATGACCCTGAGACAGACCCTAAAGTGGTGAAGATGCTGCCTATTGTGCCAACGATTGGCATAAACTTTGGGTTTTAGTCGCAAGGGTAAAAAAGCGGCCAGCAGCCAGCTGAAGGGTTGCCCATGAATAAGTGTCTGGAAACGACAACGGACAACTGACGACAGACGAAATGCGGTTTTACGTGGTCTGGCGTTTGAAAACCGGATGATTGTAGTGATACTTGTCGTGATATAATTATTGTATATTAACGGGAATTGGAATAAGCAAAAAAGGATGAAGAAATGAAACGCATGTTTTTGTTGTTGGGGTTGATGCTATTTGTGGGCTGCTCGACAGAACGAGATCGTGCCAGCCTGTTTGCGCCCGAAGAAGTGGGGGTTTTGGTGGTGGACGCGTTGTTGATCGTCGACAAGCCTTTGCCCAATCTGTTTGTGCGTGAGACTGTGACACCTGATGGTATTTATTTTCGAGATCAGGCAGGCGTGACAGATGCCGAGGTGGTGATTGCCCACAATGGGGAGCAGTATTTGTATCGACACAGTCCCGATTCGTTGGGGTATTATTTGCCACCCGAAAATGCGCCTCTGGTTGTGTCTGGGAATGCCTATGCGCTCACGGTGAAGTCTCAAGGGCGCGTTTTGACTGCAATGACCACGACACCTGAACGCATCGATATTCGAGATGCGGTGCTTTTAGATGATGAAACACTTCAAGTGATACGGCAATTTAAAAGATATGAAGATGGTGAAGATGTGGTGTTTTCGGCGCCTGAAAATCAGGTGCCCTATCAATTGGGGTTGTTGGAGGCACGTTTTGAACCTTTGCCTGTCGATGGGTATCATATCTCTATTGAAAGTTTGGACTTGGATTCTGAGCGGGTTTTGGAATCTGATTTGTTGGATGAGCAAGATTATGCCGACTTGGATCGGTTTGGCAGTTCTCCTGCATTTGAAGCCCACGACGGCAATTTGCGATTGCCTTGGTTTGCTGTTGCTTTTGCGGGGCGGCACGTGATTCGGATCTACGCGGTTGACAGAAACTGGTTTGATCTGATCCGGTCGGTCCCTCAATTTTTGGGAGATGATGGATCGTTACAGCCGGGTGGTTTGGCCGGAGACAGTTTTGAACGGCCTTTATTTCATGTTGGTGGGGGCATTGGTATTTTTGGATCCGCTTCAATGGACTCATTGGGATTTGTTGTTTTGCCCAAACTTGCCACGGAATAAGCATGACTATAAGCCGGGGGAAACGGGTGCCTGTTTAGGGTGTCCGTT
>JBLHJX010000228.1:0-8797 GCA_047619225.1 Candidatus Latescibacterota bacterium | reverse complement strand
CTTTCAAATTTTTAGGCTATCACCCCTATCAGCAGTTGGTTAACAAATCCTAGGGTGGTTGTGGTCGATGAAAAGGAGCGGTTAATGGATGCCTCAGAACGGGTGTTTTCGTGTGACGAATCGGGTTATATCCGACACTGGATTTTGGCAGGAACGTATGTGGCAAAGTATGAGGGCCCACCAGGGAGTGACAATGAATTGCGGGCTTCGACGGTGGATGCGACGATTGAATTGCCGCCAGAGAATGCGGCATTAGGCACGCCTGGACCGCGGGGTGAAACGTGGACGTATTACGATCCGGGTGCCAATATTTTTGTGGAGCGCAGCAGTTTTTATCACGATTTGTCGGTGCTCAATCTCTATGGGGCAACGGATCTGGCGGTGGTAGAAGATTGTGAATTGAAAGCGCGTTTTTGGTCGTGCGGTGCGTCTGATTTGTGGGTGAATGGGGAACATGTGAGTCGGCATAATGTGCCACAATATATGTATCCCGATGCAACGGAGATTACGATTCCGTTGCGCAAACATCGCAATGATCTCGAAACGACAGAGCATACTGTTTCGCTGAAGAAAGGGCGTAATAGGCTGTGTGTGCGCTTGCAGGCTTTTGGAGTGCGTGATACGCGTGTGTTGTATGGCATTCAGATTTTGGAAGGCGCAGAAAAGGTTGGCATTGTCATTCCTGGAGAGGATGCATTTACGGGTCAGGCCATTGCCGCAGATCGCTGGTTGAATAACATTCGGGCCGATGGGCGAGATGCATTGTGCTCGGGTGAACCTGCGCCGTTTGATGCGGTGGTGAAAATCAAAGGTGAGGAAATTGCTTGGCCTGAGGGAACCGATCGTGTGGTGATGGGTGCGGTGGCGCGTGCTGAGGTGCAGTTGGTGTTGGGAAGTGAAACGTTGAAGCGTGTGTTAGAGTTACCGCTGAATCAGTCGATTGCCGTGTCGGACGCACCGTCACTTGAAGCGCATCAAGCTGCCATTTTGCGTGATATTGCGAATCGCACAGGTCGCGGGCGTGATGGTGTGATGCCCGTTTTGGCGCGGCATACGTTGGGAGAGCGGAACGAGGAAGATGAAGCCGTTCTTTTTGAGTCGTTAGATTGGATTGATGGACGACCCGATTGTGCCGATTTTCCGTTGGCTGCGTTCTTACGATTGTACCACGGTAATACGTTGACGCAGAAGGAGCGGGACCGGATCAAAGAAACCGTGCTGGATTTTCGGTATTGGCACGATGAACCGGGCAATGATGCGATGTGTTTTGATTCGGAAAATCACTCGCTGTTGTTTCACGGGTGTCAGATGATTGCGGGCAATTTGTTTCCTGATGAGATTTTTACCAATAGTGGACGTACAGGGAAAGAACAGGTGGCGATTGGGAAAGATCGATGCGAGAAATGGTTGGATGAGATTGAAGCGCGTGGATTTCGTGAATTTTTGAGCAGTACGTATATGCCGCTGACGTGTGCGGCTGTACTCAATTTGGTTGATTATGCCGATGAAGTGATGTCGAAGCGTGCGGCCAAAGTAGTCGATGGCATTTTCGAGATGTTGGCGATGCACGCTTTTGACGGTGTGACGGTTGGTCCTCAAGGGCGGGTGTATCGCGGGGTGTTGAACCCTGAGATGTCGGGCACTCAAGCGATGCTGGTTTATGCATCAAAAGAGGCGGTCATGGCGCACAATGATTGGTTGAGTTTTGTGGGTGCGTCGCAAACATATCGTTTGCCCAAAGGCATGGATGCACTGATACAGGCGACGGTGAGCAAAAAGTATCGACAGGCCAGTGTGGAGATTCAGCTTGAGAAGACGGCTGGTTTTTTGCTGACGTCGCTGCAATTACCTGCGTCGTTCCAGAAGCCACAATCAAAGGTTGACCCGGCACACTCTGCACGTGGGTTGATTCCTGGCCGACAAGGTTACCAGCAACATTTGTGGCACGCGACCCTTTCACGCGATTGTCACGTTTTTGTGAATCATCCGGGCGCGAGTTTTGATATGAGCAGTTCTCGTCCGGGGTTTTGGTATGGCAATGGCATTTTGCCGCATACAGTGCAAGCGGGTGCCACGGTGATGCAAGTGTTTGATATTCCCGATTGGCACCCGATTTCGTTTACACACGCGCATTGGCCGACGGATATTTTTGATCGGCAGATTGTAGAGGGCCACTGGGCGTTTGGCAAAAAGGGCAATGGGTGTGTGGCGCTTTGGTGCAGTGAGGCGCTGACGGTTTGTTCGGAGGTTTTAACGGATCGCGAACTGCGTGCGAATGGGCAGCAGGTGGCTTGGGTTGGTCTGTGTGGCCGTGGTGACTTGGATGCTTTTGCTGCATCTTGTCGCGCGCGACAACCGGAATTTGATGCGGCGTCTTTGGCGCTGAGTTTGGATGGAAAAAGGAAGCTGACCTATGAGGGTGTGGCTGTCTAACCATCTGGATTCCTCAGATCTGGAATGCCATTTTTGAAACAGGATTGTTTGCAGAATGCATTTTTAAATGTTTAATATTTTTATCCTTCACAAGGAGTCTGGATAATGGATCTCGAATTGGGTATTGCCGGTTGGATTTTGAGTGGTGAAATTTTGCGAGAAAAAACGCTGACACTTTTAGAATTTCCGGGTGTGTGCGCAAAACATGGGGTGAAGACGGTGGAGTTGTGCTCGCGCTTTTTTGAGAGTCAAGACGCGAAGTATTTGAATGAATTGCGTGTAATTTTGGCAGATAATGGTTTGTCGGTGAAGAGTATGGCGGTGGATATGGGCAATATTGCGGGAGCAGATGAAGCGGTGAGACGTACTGATATTGAGGCGTTGAAGACGTGGTTTTATACGGCCTCGGCGATTGGGTCCGAAGCGATTCGGGTTAATACGGGGCATGCCGATGATGATGGGGCGATGGATCGTGTGATTGATGGGTATCGCGAGTTGGTGGCGGTAGGCGAACAGGCGGGTGTGAAACTTTTGATCGAAAATCATGGGGGTGTTTCATCCACGTCCGATAATTTGAAGAAAATTTTGGATGGACTTGATACACCTGGGTTTGCAACGTGTCCCGATACGGGGAATTTCCCCTTGGGCGATTGGGAAGCTGGTATGACAGTGTTGGCACCACGTGCATTTTCATGCCACGTGAAGGTGTTTACCTATAGTGATGATGGTGAACAGTCGCGGAAAGATCGAGAAGGCAATACACACACGTACAGTTTGCAGACCAGTTTGCGCATTTTGAAAGATGCCGGATATACAGGGCCACTTTGCATTGAATCGGGGGCATCTGATTCAACAGAGACGAGCATTCGCGATACATTGGTTTATATGAAAGAACAGATGGCGAAGATATAGAGATACGTTCCAACGTTCTAACGCAATTTATCTTGGAGATTTTATGGCACGATTTGAACATATGAAGGGGATATTTGGGTTGTTGCCCACACCCTATCACGAAGATTTGGAAATTCATACGCCAGATTTACGATCGGTGGCCAATTTTTGCTGTGAGAGTGGGCAACACGGTATTGTGTGGCCGGTGATGGTGGGTGAGTTTTATTTTTTGGGCGAAGAAGAACGGGTGCGCAATTTGGATGCGGTGTTGGAAGAGGTGAACGGGCGATTGCCGGTGATGTTTGGGTGTTCGGGTGTGTCGGTGCCACAAGTGTTGCTGTTTGGAAAAGCTGCGCAAAAGGCAGGTGCCGATGCCGTTATTGCCATGCCACCTGTGGGGTCGAACGCACAAATTGCAATAGATATGCACAAGCGGTTGGCCGATGTGTTTGACGGGCCGTTGGTGGTGCAAAATGCGGGCGGACAATACACGCCGTTGACGGGTGACCAGATTGAACAGTTGTTGGAGGATGTGCCGCAGATCGAATATGTGAAAGAAGAGCGTCCACCTGGCCCCAAGCATATTTCCGAAGTTTATAACCGAGTGGGGCATCGGGTAAAGACGATTTTTGGGGGTGCAGGCGGTAAGAATTTGCCCGATGAATTGCGGCGTGGTGCCAACGGGTGTATGCCTGCGTGTGAATTGGCCGATGTGTTGAGCAAGGTGATGGAACTGTGGTGGGAGGACAAGGAAGATGAGGCGCGTGAGTTGCATCGTCGGTTGCTGCCGCTGATCAATTTGCAGAGTCATCCGTTTATGCGATATATCCTAAAGCGACGTGGCGTGTTTACATCAACGGTTGAACGTGCACCTGGGCGACAACCGGCATTGGATGATGAAACCAAGCGCGAGATTTCAACTTTGCTCAAAGCGGTTGAAGGTGTGATTGATACGTTTCCATTTGGACCAGAGTAGGGGCAGTCCTATGTGACTGCCTTATGTGGCTTTTTTAGAATCTGAGAGAGGATTGTTATGCGAATAGAAGATCTTGATACACCGACATTGATTGTTGATTTGGACGCGTTGGAAGAAAACTTGGATCGATATCAGGCATATTTTGACGAACATAAAATTGGGTTTCGACCACATATTAAAACGCATAAGACGCTGGCGATTGCCCATATGCAAATGAAGCGGGGCGCGATTGGGCTGACGTGCCAGAAAATAGGGGAAGCCGAGGTGATGGCATCGGGAGGGATTACGGGGGATCTGTTGATTCCTTACAATATCATGGGACGACAGAAATTGGATCGGTTGACGGCGTTGGCCAAGCAGGCGAATATTACTGTGGCGGCAGATTCGGCATTTACGGTGAAGGGACTTTCAGATGCGGCGTCGGCTGCGGGTGTGACGATTGGGGTGATTGTGGAGATGGATACGGGTGGAGGACGTGCGGGTACGGTTTCACCGCAAGCGACGGTGGATTTGGCCAAGGTGATTGACGATTCTCCGGGTATTGAACTGCGTGGGTTTATGAGTTTTCCCACACCACCCGAGACACGGCATTTGATTCAAGAAGCGATCGCTTTGTTTGATAAAGCGGGATTGCCACATCCGATTGTGAGTGGGGGCAGTACCAAGTGTGCGATGCAGGCGCACGAGATTCCCGAGTTGACCGAATATCGGGCCGGTGAATATCCTGCCGGTGGGGCGGGGCATTATTGGGATGGGCGACATACAGTTGAGCAGTGTTCGGTGCGGGTGATTGCTACGGTGGTGAGCAGAGCGACGGCAGATCGGGCGATTTTAGATTCGGGCAGTAAGACCATGTCGGCGTCGATGCGTAAAGACCCCGATGGTGGGGATAGTATGGGGTATCTTGTGGAATATCCCGAGGCGCGGTTTTATGGGGCGTCGGAAGAGCACGGACATATTGATCTGTCGGCTTGTGATAAACGACCTGAGATAGGCGAGCGTGTTCAGGTGCTTCCCGTGCACCCTTGCCCGTGTGTGAATGTGCACGATGAGATGGTGGCGGTGAGAATGGGTGTGGTTGAAGCGGTGTGGCCGATTTTGGCGCGGGGGAAGATTCGGTAGGATTTGGGTCGTTCGGTGCCTAGTCAAACGCCACAGGGAGCTATCTCATGCACGCAATTATTCGTTGACGGTACGTTTAGAATACAAAAGGAAAACCCACAATGCCGGTCACGACCAAACTCACGCTTACGGATAACCTGCCACTGACCTGTTCTCGTTCGGGCACCTGCTGTCATGGCAAAGTGGTTAGGCTGAACCCGTGGGAACTGGCGTGTCTGGCCCAAGCAAAAGAACTGACCCCGAGGGCGTTTCGCGATCGTTACTGCGAGTTTGGTGGCATCCATTTGCGTTTCGATGGTGCACCCGGCTGGAAAGGGCAACCCGCGTGCAGTCAGTATGTACCAGATTTTGGGTGCAGCGTGCATCTGGGGCGCCCATTGGCCTGCCGGTTATATCCTCTGGGTCGCCAAAGACAGGGTGAGGAACTTTTCTACATACACCAAGGCAGTGAGTTTCCTTGTATGGATGGGTGTCCGGAGGTTTTGGATTTACCTCAATTGAGTGTCGCCGCCTATATTGCTGGACAGGCTACAAAGCACTTCGAAGTTGCTCAGGATGCGTATCTTGAACTGATGCAAAATTTAGCCGATATCGCTTTTGTCCTTCTGCTTGAAAGTGGTTTGGCCGAATCGGGTGATCGAAAGACATTGCGTCTGTGGCGAGAGATGGGTAGAGAAGAGCCCGAACAGTTGGCTAAACGGCTTGGTCCCGAGTGGATCGACAGACTGATGCTGCCAGAGTTAACGGATGGCTTAAATGATCCTGTAGCTTTTTCCCACCAGCATGACGATCTACTCCAAGCAAAAGCTCAAGAATCATTTGGCATGTTAGACACGCTCACCGATTTTTGCGACGCATCGGAATTAATGATGGGACTGGCGTTGCACCTTGGCCGTGGTCTGGGCGCAAATCCTGCAGAACTGGCCGAACACTGGATCAAGACTGCAAAAGAACATGGGGCGCTTGACTAGCGGCATTTAGACATGGATAGATAGCAGCATTTTGTGATGGACACATGTGAGCCAAACGCCGTCGTTTCTGCCTTGGCAGCGGAGGAACGGGAGACTCATCGCTGATGAACTACAGACCACAACGCAAATTAAAAAACCGAACAAATTTTGTTCGGTTTTTTTAATAATATGTCTTGACTTAGTCTATTTAATTGAGCTATTATCTGTGATAAAGAAGTTTTATCTAAAATTTATTGATCTGATTTTAACTAAAAATATAAAAAACAATACCATAGATGCCAGTCGGGGCATATTTGGGTAAGGTGTATTGATGGGAAAACGTAAGATACGATTGCAAGATGTGGCTGAACGCGCGGGTGTCTCTGTGTCTACTGTAAGTCTTGTATTGAATGATAAAGCCGTGCAGGGCAATGTGCGCATCAGTGATCGGACGATTCAAAAAGTGATACGCACAGCTTTGTCAATGGGATATCTCCAGCGTGGCACAGTGGGGTTAATTGTGCCTTGGCTTTGGCCGCCGGTCGAAATTCCTTTGATTGAAGGCATTACGCAGGTATTTCGAGAGGCGCATTACAATTTAGCAATGGGTGTCACAACAAATCGAAGGCTGGAAATGGAGTTGGAAGAATTGCGAGCGATGGATAACAAAGGATTTGATTCGGTTATTCTACAACCTGGGTCCGAGCTGTTGAAAGACCCTGATTTGTTGAGGCAGAATTTTAAAAATTGGAAACGCGTGGTGGTGGTCAATCAATTTCCCACGACCGATTTCTCTTATGTCACAGTTGACCAGGAAGCGTGTGGTTATATCGCTACGAAACACCTTATAGAACAAGGGCATCGCCATATTGTTTGTGCTCGGGGCGATATTATAGATCCCGTTCTCATTTTGGATGCACGTGTGGCCGGGTATGAAAAGGCAATGGTCGAAGCGGGTTTGTCGCCGTTGGTGGCGTTTGCTAAGGAATCAGAACTGGATATTGAGCCAGGGGTGACAGCCATCTATTGTTGTCGGGTAAATGGCGCAACGGACTTGCTCGGGCGGTGTATCGATATGGGTGTGAATGTGCCGCAAGATCTCTCTATTATAGGGATTGCAGATGATCGCGAGAAGCAGGTTGCCCGACCTAAAATGTCAACAGTTGATATTCGTGCCCGTGATATGGGCGTATTGGCAGCTGAGATGGTAATGGACTTGATCGATGGCAAATCAGTCAAAAGTGTGGTACTCGATCCGCGGTTGATTAAACGCGATAGTGTCAGAACGATGTAACTTTCAGAAACCCTTTATGGATGTGATTTATCTCATCCTTTGAGTAGATAAAATAAAGCAGCAGATGAATAAAAAAAGGCCGTTAACCACAACTCTTGGCGGGGAAGGGTTAACGACCAGGTAAGTCATATGAAAAGAGAATCTTCATATGACCATAAACATTTTAATTGATCAGGTTTCAGCGATTTGTTTGTCATTGGAAGGAGGTATGTCAAACGAGAGATACAATATCGTTTTTTAATGTGACATGAATATGACGTTTGGATTAACATAACAATTGGTTACCAGAAAGGAGCCATTATGAAGAGACCTGCCGGGGAACGACACAAAGCTGGTTGGTTGGTTCATTACTATAAGGAGGCATTTGCATGAAGACAGTGTACGGTTTGTTACTGAGCATAGGTTTGTTGTTGGTTTTGGCAACAACCGCTATGGCTCAGGGGTCTCGGTATGGCCTGGGTGTTTTTTTTGACCGCAGTGTACCCGTTTCGGGCTTTCATAACCGATATGAACCCGGACAGATTTATGGTGTGGTCTTAGACTATCGGTCGAGCAATCGCACGACCTTAGAGTTTGAATACCATCACATGACCATTGAAGGTGGTAAAATTGAAGGCCAGGCGTTTACCTGGCCTATCGATAAAAAAAGCTATCTCAGCCCAGAAGCCAATTCTCGGTTTAATTTGAACAGTTTTGTGATCAATGCGCTTGCGCATTTACAGCAACGCAAAAGTGGTGAAGACATGCAGTTGTTGCCCTACATTGCTGTGGGTGCCGGATATTATGACTATCAAGACCGCGTGAGTGGTCTCATTTTTCCGGGGCAAAAGCTCGAACCACTCGATGCCACTATCCAAGCAGATTTCGAAGATGAGCACACCGCTTTGGGTGGAAGTTTTGGCTTGGGTATGACGATTGTTCAAGGGCGGTTTGGGTTGGATTTACGGGGGCGTTATAATGTGATTTTGGGCGATTTACGCCCATTGGAAGCATGGGGTTTTGCCGGTGTGTTTCCGATCACCATTCTGGATTTGAGAACAACATTCAAGATGTATTGGTAAAACTGAAACGAACCAATAGCAAGGAGCTTACTTATGAAGCGGTTGACGCTATCTGTCATTCCCATGTTGC
>JBLHJX010000227.1:0-8810 GCA_047619225.1 Candidatus Latescibacterota bacterium | reverse complement strand
AACACACGCGCCTGCATGCCATCGGCGATGAAAAGCAGAATATTGGGACGTTGCGAAGCTGTATCTTGCATCTTTCCCTCCAGATCATTCGTCTATTGAAAACGTCCGTTAACAGTTTTTGAATGGAGCAGAATTCCTCGTGCTCATCCTATTATACATAACACGCGAATCAGCAGCAGGTATGCTGTCCGTTTCTTTCGTTAGTTATGATATGCTGGTATCGCTTTTGAACTGAGTCATGTCTAGCAGTTAGGTCCCACGTCATAGAACGTAGCCGGGAAGGGGAACTTGCACGGATTGACCGTTGTGCTTGCTCCCCAAGCTCAAAATGAACGGTCCGGCGATCTCGACCCACTCCTCAGGTGAGGGTTTACTGGGCGCATTGTCCGGCCAGTTCGAGCGGTACATGTCCGTGTTGATGTCGCAGGGGTTCATGGGAATGGCCGCCATCCCCTCAGGAAGCTCGCGCGCTATGGCTTTCATCAACCCTTCGATGGCCCACTTGCCGGCGCAGTAGGGCGCCAGATTGGCCAAGCCTTTGAGGCCCGCCCGCGAGCTCAGACCGATGACCGTGCCTTGGCCTCGCTCTACCATCGCTGGCAGGAAGGCTCTGCACACATTGGCCGTGCCATTGATATTGACGGCCATCACCATGGCAAACTCTTCGTCGCTGAGCTCCCAGCTGCGCTTGGAGGCGTCATTGCAGATGGAGGCGTTATTGATGACGAGATCCGGAACGCCGTTGGTCTCGATAACGGACCGAGCCCACCTTTTCACATCCTCGCTTGATGTGATATCCAGAACGTCGAAGCGGTGGGGCTGGGGAAGCGCGCGCCAAGTGCGTCGATCCCAGACTGAGACCGAGCACAGCCGACGACGGTCTTCCCCTGGGCGATGAGCCAGTTGGTCAGGACGGATCCGAGACCTCGTGTCACACCCGTGACAGCGATCAGTTTATATGTCATATGCGATGCGTGCCTCGTAGGTTGGAACCTCTGTTAGTTGTTCGGTCACTATTTTCTTCTATATGTCATTGCCTTAGAAATAGAACAGTGAAATAACCCGATTCTGATCGTAGGGAAGAAGTCGGGTTGATTGGCTTGTTGGAAATTTGTTACCTGATAAATTCACCATAATATTCTTCGTAATAGTCACAAAGAGTATCAAAGTGTCCCCATCCTTCCGTTGCATTTTCAACTAAAGAATGGGCTCGTGCTTCAAATTTCTCTAATAAATCATTCGCCTTTAATTCTCTCAAAACCTCATTGAACATTTCTTCAGGAATCAGATAGAACCGTTCGGTATCAGGACCAAAATTATTGTTAAATTCGGATACACTTTCGACATAGGTCAATTTGAGATCAGCAAGTAGCTCGGGAGATTTTGACAGCTTTCTAAAATCATTGATGGCTTTTCTGGCCACTGAAAACTGTAACTTTGGAAATCCTTTGCTTGTGCCTTCCACAAATTCTTTTTGAATAATTCTCTTATATTTCGTTAGAAGCTCAACGCCTCCACTTTCTTGAGCTTGATAATACTCTTTGACTTGCGGGAATTTCTGGCAAAGCATTGAGAGTTCTTGAATCAATTCACTTTTATCTTTTTGCTCAAGTTTCTTTTTGAATTGACGTAAATCAAATTTTATCATGATCCCATCTTTTCATTTTGTATTCCTAACACTCAAAATCAGCAGCGGCTCTATGCCATTAATAAGATATTGCGTCCCCAGAGAATTTTTACAACCAGTTGCTGTAGGTTTTGTAGATGCTTTTCTGTCTCGGTTTCTGCCTCGGTCTGTGTCAATGTTTCAGCTTTGGTAGATGATTCTTTCACTTTTGCAACGGCCTGTTGCAAAATTGAGAGCTCCCATATTCTCTAAAAAACCGAATTATGTATCCGATGTTCCGCTCTGAAAACCCTTTTATCTTGGGCAACTCGTTGCGAATATCCTTGGCATTGTCACATCCATTCACTAACACGATCCAGTACCTTCAGATTTTGCTGCGCCACTTCAAGGGTATTCATGTTAAAAGCCCCTCCGCAAGTCAAGTAGAAATGTCGTTATACATACTTGAGCAGAGGGGCGGCAACATGCTTACCAGAGATTTGAATGCGCTATAAGTCGCTGACTTTAAATATGAATGATCACTTCCCTCAACCTGCGTTGGAAGGTACTGCCTTCTAACACATCGAGCGAATATATATGTTCAATCATTGTCCCCCAGTTTCAATAAGGTCTGGATTTTAACCTCTATAACGGGTATATTTGCGAGACATCGTCCAACCAACCCATCTCGCCCTCTACATCGGTTGGATTCTCACCAACAAACGCCACGCCACACAAAGTACCGCCCAAGATCTTCTTAATGACTCAATCTACGCACTCGCATGCATTATTCCACGTGAAAAGAATATCAGGGTAATTTTTATAACAAAGATGATGTAAGCCTGAGAATTCTAATACCCTTATTTTCGTGATCGCTATCTTGGCAAAAAAGTGGCTTCTAAGTGTGTCCACTATTCCAAAACACATCATATGTTGTGCTCGCATTAAAATGGATGCACTCTCAAACACAAAAAAGCAGATCCATTTCTGAACCTGCTCGAAGTCACCCCAATTTTGTTCTACCACAATCCCCATCTCAGAAGCACCCAGCGCACCAAACTTGCACCGATAGTACCCGAAGCACACCGTTTGGATCTACTATAAAACCCATTTTAAATTTTTAATTTTTAACCGTCTATCCCCCACAGTCGTTTCCGCTCCTCCGACCAATCTTCCCACCCCGCCACCACATGTTTCAACGCCGCCACATCGCGCTTGCGCCCTCCCGATGGAAAATAATTCCACGCCATCGCGCGCCGAGGTCCCGCCGCAGTCTTCACACCCGTCGCGTGCCAACAACTCGGCGTCCACACCAACGTCCAACGTGGATCAAGCACCACCTCTATCTCTTGTGGATGTTTCGCAAAAAAATGATCCGGCATCTCATTGTGCTGCCCTGTTGCAATCTCCACCTGTCGCAATTCTTCCATCACCTCATCACGCGCGCGCAAATGCGTACCCGGCAACACACGCAACGGTGCATTTGACGGATCATGCCTGTCCAATGCCGTGCGCAAAGACACCTGCTTCACTTCTGGACTCCCGTCAGCATGCCAATGCACCTGCTGAAGCAAACGCCCATCTGCCGACACAATCTTCGACGCATCCCCCAAACCACACGCCCCCACATGAATCTCATCCACACCCAAAATACGCTTGGCCATCGCCACAATCTCGGGCTGTTCCACTGCCTGAAACAACGGTTCACCCACCATTAAAAATTGACACGCCCCCCGGTTCATACCCTCAGGCCAATCGGTCTGCTCCCACTCAGGCGACACCTCACGCTGTCGCCGCTCCACCTCCACCATCGCCTCTTCACCCACCGCATTTGGAACAAAGAAAAAACCATTGCGATGAAAGTGTTCTATTTGTTGATCTGTCATCCAAGTTCCTTTAGAGAAAGAATCCTATGATCAATACCTGAGAAACAACCACAATGGCTTAAACCGCCAGAGAAGTTATCGCCCGTTGACACAGGCCCCTGTGCCTGCCCAGTTCCATCGTCTAAATGACAATATACATGTCTATACATTTTTCAAAACACAAAAAAGCACCCCAAGTCCCGCCGGCTTGAGGTGCTTCACATCATCAATCGATAATGAACCTACAGCTTCAATGTACCCACATTACCAATACGCTCGTAGGGATCGGATTCTGTATCGCTTTTCTCTTCTTTGGGTTTTGGCGTTGTGAGACTGCCTTTGTTAATGTCCAAGCGTGCGTGAAAAATACCCATTTGCTCTGGCGCACAAGTCACTTTTTCGAAATTATGAATTTTAACAAATCGCTTTGCCAAACTATCGGGCGTCACGTCGGGGTGAACCGTTACATGATCCAATATAACCAAGGTGTACTGACTATCGAGATATTCTAAACGGGCAGATGTCAATTCCATCTTGTCTTCCACAACCCAGAGTTCGTTTTGATAATAGGCCACTTGCGTATTGAGCAAATCACATTTTTTTGCCAAAACAGATTTTAAACTCTCGGGGCACAACACCGTGCCTGTGCATTTCAAACTATCAATCGCACTCTCAAGGAGATCGGCTGTGACATCGTTTTCGATGTCGTGATTTTTTACGCCTCAATGCTTGCATTGCCAAATGTAGGCGCGACCTAATTGTAGCAGCGGGCAAACCGAGTTCGTGCCCTATTTCTCTACTCGTCATACCCGAGATATATCGTTTTTCCACAATCTCTCGATACTGTTCCGGAACAAAATCAAACAAAAAAAAGCCCCGAACAAATGTTCGAGGCTCACACAACTCCGACAGCGCACCGATGTAACCCTCTGTGCCTATCCGTGTCCATCTGTGGTTCCAAATGGTTTTCATGAATGCATCAAATTAAGAAACTTTCACCAACCGCTTCCCCACATTACCCCCCTGCAACATATCAATAAACGCCGCAGGCGCATTTTCCAACCCATCCCAAATATCTTCGCGATATTTCAGCTTGCCAGTCTGCACCCAACCTGCCATCTCTTTCAATGCTTTGCCATAGTGCTCGGCAAAATCAAACACCAAAAATCCGCGCATCGTCAACCGCTGTGCAATAAAATGCCACATAATGCGTGGCGCGGGTTCAGGCAAATCCAAATTGTATTGCGAAATTTGTCCACACACAGAAATGCGGCCAAACACATTCATATGTGGGAAAACAGCATCTGAAATTTGCCCGCCCACATTGTCAAAATACACATCAATCCCATCTGAACATTGGCGTTTTAATTCGATGCCATAATCAGTCACCTTTTTGTAATTAAACGCCCCATCAAAACCCAACTCATCCACAATATAGGCCACCTTCTCACTGCTGCCTGCAATGCCAACAGCCCGGCACCCTTTCAGTTTTGCAATCTGCCCCACAAGCGATCCCACCGCACCAGCTGCACCAGAGATCACCACCGCCTCATCCTTTTCCGGTTTGGCCACATCCAACAACCCAAAATAGGCCGTCAATCCTGGCATACCCAAAACACCCAAGGAGGTTGAAATCGGTGCCAACTCAGGATCGATCTTGCGCACCTCAGCCCCAAGCGTCTTACCATAGGCCTGCCAACCCATTTGTGACTGCACAATATCACCCGGTTGCAACGTAGGATACGTCGATTCTATCACCTCACCCACCGTACCCCCCATCATCACCTCACCAATCTCCACACCCCGTGCATAGGATCTCCCTTCATTCATACGCCCACGCATATACGGGTCCACCGACATAAACAGTGTTTTCACCAACACCTCACCACCACCAATTTCGGGCATCGGTGCTTCAACCAATTTAAAATCCGTCGGTTTTGGCAAACCCTTGGGCCGTGCAGCCAACGTAATTTGACGATTCATCTCAGCCATCTCATCCTCCGGTTTACTTTATCGTTTCCATCTTAAATGATGGGCGTATATTACGCTCGGCAAAGGAAGAAACAAAACGGTTCTTGCCCATTTAATCAAGCATCTTTTCTCATCCATCCTTCACCATTGGGTCATCTATCCTTCACCATTGGGTCATCTATCTCACCTATTACATCAACCGCAAAACAGACGCATCCGATGCCACAGCGCCACGCCACATTGAAGGATGCATACTCAGTGTGGAACAATATTGAGCAAGTAAAAGCCGTGCGAGAAGTACTCGGCGATGAGAGTGGCGATTTCAGCAGGCACATACCTTCCCAAGCCGGTGGCATCCTCCGCGGAAGCCGCCTCATCCAAGTTGCCGAAACTGCCGGTGTACCTGCTCTGCTTGGCAGCACCATCGAAATGGGGCCGGGCACAGCGGCCTTCGTCCACCTTGCCGTCGCCTCCAAAAACCTCACCGTGCCCTCCGACCTGATCAGCCCCGGGCTGCTGGTCGACAACATCTGCAAAGAACCCTTCCAATTTCAAAACGGCACCCTGCGCCCATTTGAGAAACCCGGCTTGGGTGTTGAACTGGACGAGAAGAAAATGGAAATGTGGCAGGTCTGAATGGAATGGATTATGAGAAATCAATGCACTGGCATCTTATTCACCCTTTAGGTGATCTGCTCGTTCATTCATCACATCCACCACAGGTTTCTCGGGTGCATCGCCACTATAAAGTGCCGAACCCCGTGCATAGGATACATCCACTTTTCCATCTGTCACTTCCAGCCGAGGTACATTCACCTGCCGAGCATCCCGATCTGTCCCTCGCATCACTGCCAGCTGAGCATCGGTCATCCCCGCTACCAAATCATCCCCCCACCGATTCCATGGATGCGCCATCTCACCGCCACTGCGATGAAAACTCCGCGACGAATACTTGATCAAAACACCCCGTCGTGGAATCGGGTTTTTCCAAGCCGTAGTCCCGTGCGTCATCGCCCCATCGGCAAAAAATAGAACATCACCTGCTTTCATCACCAACTGCTTCACCAACCCCATATGATCATCGCACGCGCGCACGCCCGGCGGCATTTCATATTTCGCCTTGTGGGCGCCCGGAACACACGCAAACCCGCCCATGTCCGGCGCCACATCCCGCAATTGCCACGTTACTGTCACAGCCTCAGAATAACTTCTTCCATTTTGAAACTGATACCCCATGGGGGGATACATCGGCTCACCACTGTCGTGCAAAGAATGCCCCGACGTGCCCTGCACCGAACAAAATGCTGTGGGTCCACTCATCCGAGCGCCACTGCCACCCATCCAATTAATCCGATGCTGCACCACCGGGTGCGACACCATCTGACGAAACGGCTCGCAATAAGGATCGGGAAGGGTCAACAATCCGCCCAGCGTCGGCCGCCCCGTCCCCGCCAGCGCCTCAAATCCCCTCGAAAGTTCCTCGCCCACCACAATCTTATCTTCAAACGTATCAACGGCCTCATTCGCCGCTTGCAACCATGCGCTATCCATCACACCGCGCAAAACCAAATACCCATTCAACTCCCAAAAATAAAACTCCTTCTCATCAATTCCAGAACTTTTATCTCGGCTATAAAACGCCGGGTGAAACACCTTCCGAGTGTCATCCACCTTCACCGTTTTCCCATCTGTCACAATCACGGGCGGAGGTGTTGAATAGGCATAATCCGGTCGGTAAAGCGACGCCCGCTGCTCCGGGGTGATCTCTTCATGCCACTCAGGTGACGGATCTTCTTGTACCATGGGCCCCGTCCCCGCTGACTGCATTGCCCCTCGGCCCACATATTCATAACTCAGCAAACGCTGGGGTCCCGCACCCTGCCACGGTCGCACGCCTTGCAACACCGTACCGGCCACCAAAAACAAATCGCCGGCCTTCATCGCTGGCTGAAAAGTCAAACCCATATCGTCTTCACCGGTGGCAACATCATCTGGCGTCTCCACATTTACCTTGTGCGTGCAGGGCACCAACACAAATCCGCCATCACCTTCTTCCACATCTGCAAGCGCCCAAATTGCCCGCACCGCCTGACAATAGCGACGACCATTTTGGAAATAATATGCCCGGGCCGGAATCCTGGGTTCATTGCCCCCCACCAGTGGAGCAGTTACATCATACGTCTCATCGCACAAAAGTTCAGGCTGGCGGTCCAAACGAAAACCATGGCTGATAATCTGATTGAGATACCATACCAGTTGGGGTTGCACCAACAAATCTCGAAACGGATCCCGCAATCCAGCAGACCACCCCAGCATCCCATCGGCCTGACCCCCTTCGTCCAGCGCCCGATTCAGCGCATTCACCTCACCCGGGCTCAATACGCCTGGGATGTGCAAATAACCAGCGATGTCAAAGCAATAATTCTCTTCTTTACTCATCGCGTCTCGATCCATCGGAAACCTCCTCTATATAAAATCAAACGGGTTTGGGCTCTGCCTTTTCAAACACGGTACGTCAACTTTCTGGTTAAGCCAGAAAAAAGTATACCGACACGCCTAAAAGCCAATGTCACCGCCCCCAGAGCGCTTGAAGTCACGGCACAAGAATCTCTGCATCACGGTCGTGCACCTCTATTAGATCCGTCGTGTTTTCCACTCTCCTTTTAAAAATTTCCGAGCTGTGAGAATGCCCTGGAGTGCGCTGAAGATGACCAGGGCGATCCAGAGGCCGGTGGTGTCATAACCTAATGGGAAGGCGAGTATGTAGGCGGCGGGCAGGCGAATGAGCCACTGGGAGACGAGGGTATAAACGAGAGCGGGGACGGTATCGCCAGCGCCTTGCAAGCCCCCTCCTGCGGTGGTGGCAGCACACATGAAGGGTTCGGACAGGGCGATGGCATAAAGATAGAGGATGCCAATTGCAATGACGTCGGAGGCGTCGGTGAAGAGGGCCATAGTGGGGTAGGCGAAGAAGATCACCGGAAGGCCCATAAGAGCCAGAGACAGAATTGAGATGACCAGCGTGGTCCAGCCTCTGCGTTCGGCTTCATCGGGGTCTTTGGCGCCAATGCTCTGACCCACAAGGGTAGTAGCTACGGTGCCAAAGGAGAGGGAGGTTCGGCGAACCACGCGTTCGACCTGGTTGCCAATAGAAAAGGCGGCCAATGCAGCAGTGGAGGCGGTTGTGAGGGCAACAAATTTGAGAAAGATCAAACCCGACCCGTTTCGAAACAGACCCTGTAGGCCGGCAGGAATGCCGATCTTGAGGATGCGCCCGGCCAGGTCCCGGTTGAGACGATAAGACGTGTCGGGCAACAAGGTGATGGCGAAGCGGCCGCTGTAAAGGGCCCAGAAGAAGAAGGCCACAC
>JBLHJX010000226.1:0-8810 GCA_047619225.1 Candidatus Latescibacterota bacterium | reverse complement strand
TTTATGCGTTTCGAAAAGACAGCCACGGCGAGATTAAGATTACACATCATTTTTGATCTTATCACAAATTATAGATTTCGAGTCGCAGAGCAGAGCCTCATGGTTTTGATCTGCGACTTTTTTTGTGTTTGTATTAAGGTGTTGGCGGGTTATTTTGAACGGTGTACTTTTAACGACGTGTTGTCTGAGAGTCCCGCAGGGACTTTTTAATCATAGCGAGGGGATTTATCCCCTCGTGGTATAGGTAAAAAACCTGACCAGAGGGAAATGTGATGAGACGATGGGGAATGTATTTTGCGGTTTTTATTTTACTGCGCGGAGCTGCGTGGGCCGAGCCAGTAACAGTATATGCTGCCGCCAGTTTGACGAGTGCTTTGCAAGCACTTTCCAAAATAGGAGAGAAAAATGAGATGCCACTGAGATTGTCTTTTGGCAGTTCTTCAACACTGGCCAAACAAATTGTTCAAGGCGCACCTGCCGATGTGTATTTTTCGGCGAATGTGAGTTGGATGGATTTTTTGGCGAAGGAAAAAGTACTGGAACCAGATACCCAAGTAGATTTGTTGGGCAATGCATTGGTGGTGATTGTACCAAAGGGTGAGGGCTTTGATATGGTGCCACGATCTGATTTTGATTTTGCTGGGGCTTTTCAGGGACGTTTATCGATAGGTGATCCGTCGCACGTACCGGCGGGGATCTATACAAAAGAAGCGTTGGAAAAATTGGGCTGGTGGAATGCGCTGAAGGGGCGTTTGGCACCGGCAGGTGATGTGCGGGGTGCATTGACGTTGGTGGCTCGCGGCGAGTGTTTGGCGGGTATTGTTTACGCGACCGATGCGGCGGTAAGTGATGGGGTGGAGGTGATTGCAACGTTGCCCGATTCTTTGTTGCGCGCATCAATTGTGTATCCGGTGGCCGTTGTGAAGGGACGACTTAGGCCAGAAGTGGATGCCGCAATGCGCTTTTTTCAATCGAAAGAAGCGGTTGCTGTGTTTCAACGTTATGGGTTTCGCGTGTTGTCTTTAGAGGAAAAACAAAGATAAAACGGCTCAGAAGAGATGGGTGCCCATCTTCCAGCGGTAAAAAGCGAAGCTGTGCGGGTTGTCCAAACCAATCGGATATTGCTTCAGCATATCCACGCAATGTAAGCGCAGCAGGAGATACCGCATGAAATTGGGTTGTGGGGGTGGGCCTTCTACGACACCACAAAATGTTGTTCCTCCTCTTATTAGGGATTGGAAGTACCCTCTTTTGTGGTGTGCGCCCCTAAAACAAAAAACACGGGCGACTTACCATAGAAGAGACAATTCTTCTATGGCAGACCGCCCGCGTTATGAGTGCGGGCAAAATGTTCCTGCCAACAGACTTTTCAAATCAATTTTTACTGCTTGTTCGCTAATGTTTGTAACGCGTTCCGTGTGTTTTCCTGATCTATGAAGAGGGGGGGATAAAGAAAAAGATGACACCCCAAATCAAAATCTCTGTCCAACGTGTGTATTTACGATTCATGGTGCATGCCTCCTTTAAGGGTCATCTTATAGGGATAGCAAGTGGCGTGCCGGACTGGAAAAAGCCTGATATATCAGGGGGCTCTTAGGATGAGACCGTGAAATCGCGTTGTGATTCCGTGTTTTCACCACGTTCTAAGCTTGACGCCAATGCACCCGGGCGGTATTTTCAGGCCGATGGATCTGTAAAGGGTTGTAGATGGCTTTTTGTTCATTTGGTACATATATAAGTTCGATAATAGGATGTTTATGTCAGAAGAAATGTATGATCTCATTATTGTGGGGGGCGGCCCAGCGGGTGCTACGGCTGCTTTGTATGCACAACGAGCAGGTTTAAGAACGTGTTTGGTGGATAAGGCCACGTTTCCACGGGATAAAATTTGTGGGGATGCGCTTTCGGGCAAAGTGGTTTCTATTTTGCACGAATTGGATCTTTTGGGAAAGATTGCCGAGTTGCCGGGGGCTCCGATTCATGAGGTGGTTTTTGGCAGTCCCAATCATGTGCACGCCAGTGTCGACTTGGGGCGGTATGATCATCACGATTTGTTGACGGGCAAAGAAATGCCCATGGAAGGGTTTGTGATTCGGCGTGAAGTGCTCGACAACTTTATGTTTAATGAAGCGCGTGCAGCTGTTGATACATGTATAGAGGGTTTTACAGTTCGAGATGTGATTAAAGAGGGTGCACAGGTTGTGGGCATAACGGGTATGGTGGAGGGCGAGGCACGTGAGATTCGGGGGCGTGTGGTTTTGGGATGTGATGGATTTAATTCGATGATTGCGCGGAAGGTAGGGCTTTATAAACACGATTCACGACACTTGGTGATTGCGTTGCGGTGTTATTATGAAAATGTGGCGGAGTTGACGGATCAGATTGAGTTGCATTTTGTTGAGGAAGTGTTGCCAGGGTATTTTTGGATTTTTCCGTTGGACAATGGTCAGGCCAATGTGGGTATTGGTATGCGCCACGATATGCTTAAGAAGAATAAGGTTGATTTGAAGGTTGCGCTGAATAAAGTGATTCAGCGTGCACCGTTTAAAAGTCGATTTGAAAATGCCAAACCTTTGGAAGAACCTGTGGGGTGGAATTTGCCTGTGGGTAGTACGCGGAGGAAGAGTTATACCGATGGGTGTTTGCTTTTGGGTGATGCGGCTGGGTTGATTGATCCGTTTACTGGAGAGGGGATTGGCAACGCGCTTTATTCTGCACGGTTTGCGGTGGAGACGGTGAAAGAAGCCATAGATGCAAATGATTTTTCGGCGTCTTTTTTGAAGCGGCATGAAGATGGGCTTTGGGAAACCATTGGTGATGAGTTGGCTACGAGTACGCGTATGCAACGTTTGGGAAGATGGAAACCGTTGCTGAATTTTACGGTGAATAAAGCGGCGCACAATGACAAGGTGCGCGATTTGATTTGTGGGATGATGGCCAATGCGGTGCCTAAGAAACAGCTGACAAATCCGCTGTTTTATTTGAAGCTTTTGTTGAGTTAGAGATCTGAAAAACTGTTTTAAAGCAAAGTTGGCCAGTTGGGAAAGTGCATTTACTTTTCCAACTGGCCATTTATTTTAGTGTTTAAGAAATGAGATTTCGTTTCAGCTCGATAGAAATTCCAAGTTGTTTCGTTAAGCAAAAATGAAATTACCTCACGTTTGTGTCCTTCGGTCTCATTGAAAAGAAATATAGCCAATTTTAGTCTGTTTGATCATATTAACCAAACTACAACCGATGATGTGATCTAAACGTTTAATTTTATTGATTTACTTCTTTCCACAGTCTCTTTCTGGGAGAGTTTATGAAACGCGTTTCTTTCCTTTTTGCTTTCCTGTTGGTGTTGTCGGGGTGTGACAGCAACAATCCTGCTTCTTCCACCCGTTCGCTTGAACGATTGATTGTAGGCACATGGGTGGTGCCCGTTACCAGTTTTGTGATTGAAGAGTTTGAAGATTGGCGGCATATCATTTTTAGCCCCGATGGCACTTTTTCTGCGCCTTGGGGGTTGGGTGGTCCGCGTTTACCTGAGTTTAAGGGCCAATTTTGGGCAAAAGGGGGTTATGTGGGCGCTCGGGGTGTGGGTGGTGCAGAGGGTGAAGGGCGTGCATATGTGCAATTTGCGCAGGTTGAACTGATGCAGTGGACCGATCCTGATGCTTTGGGTTTGCAGGTTATCCAGATTCTTCCGGAATATATCGTGTCTTTGGGATATGGTAATGTGGATGAAATGTCTTCGGGTGATGTGCAAAAGGCGTTGGATCAGTTGAATAAACGAACCCTAAGTGCTGATGCATTGGGTGATGTGCGTGTTTTTCAGAAAGTGGAACGACAACCTCAGTTTTAGATGGGGTTGGCAGTGGACAATGAAAAAGGTGGGTTTGTTCAACGTGTGATTGGAAAGTTGGTTTTTATGCGAATTTTTTATGGGATGATTTTATGTTTTGGGTTTTTGGTATCTCACATAGATGCGCAAGAGATGAGTGTGCTTGAAGGGATGATTCTGGGTAAGGCGGCTCCGCTTGGGGGGGCAAACATTGCGGTCATTATGGAGAAGGATACACTGAGTACTGTGACGGATGATGTGGGTGCGTATCGGATTGATCGGATTCGGCCGGGGGCGCATCGGCTTGAGGCTTCTCATGTGGCTTATCAAAAGTCGGTTGAGAATGCGTTTGTATTTGTTGGGGGGCAAACGCATCAATGGAATGTGACGTTGTTGTCGCGTGAATTGACATTGGATGAAATTGTGGTGAACCCGGGTAGTTTTTCGGTGATGGACGATGATCCCGTGACGCCTCGTGGGTTGTCGCGCGCGGAGATTAAAGCGATTCCGGCGGTGACAGATGATATTTTTCGTACGGTAGAACGTTTGCCAGGTGTTTCGGGCGGTGATTTTTTGGCGCGGTTTACGGTGCGCGGTGGCGATTATGATCAGGTGTTGGTGACATTGGATGGGTTGGAATTGTTTGAGCCGTTTCATTTGAAAGATTTGGGTGGGGGTGTGCTCAGTATTATTGATGCCGAAGTGGTGGGTGGGTTGGATATGATGACGGGTGGTTTTTCTGCTGATTTTGGCAACCGACAAAGTGCGGTGTTGCAAATGCGCAGTCGTCGGCCTGAAGAAGGGATGCGGGCTTCGTTTAGTGCAGGGATTATGAATGCGCGCCTTTTGGCCGATGGGGCAAATGACAAGTGGGGGTTCTTGGTGTCGGGACGGCGGGGGTATGCAGATATTATGGTGGCGAAGATTGATCCTGAGCGCGATTTTAATCCCGAGTATTACGATATCTTTGGCAAGGTGACCTACAATGGGGGCAACCATCAACTTGGGGCACAGGTTTTGTGGGCGTCTGACAACGGTGGTTTTACGCAGGTGGATGGTGATCATTTAGAAAGTGCGTATGGCAATGGGTATACGTGGTTAACCTGGGATGCAATTTTGGGGTCGCATTTTGTGGTTCGTACGCTGCCTTATTATGGGCGCATCACGAGTGATCGCGAAGCCACATTGATCAATGCAGAAGACGGTGCCGATGAGTTGGTGGATGATATTCGTACCACAACTTTATATGGCTTAAAGTCAGACGCAAAATGGCAGTGGCATGAGAATCATATCACCCGGTTTGGTGGTGAACTGCGTTGGTTAAAGAGTGATTATGATTATCGCCGTCAAGAAAGTCGATTGACCGATTTGGTGGGTGCGGGTCGTTTTGGTGTGACATATGATGATGTGGTTGTGGATGTGACACCTGAAGGGCAACAAAACAGTTTTTACTTAAGCCACAAGTGGCGGTTGCACAAACAACTGACGGCTGATGTGGGTGGGCGTTTTGATCGGCAAACAAATACAAATGATGAGGTGTGGAGCCCGCGCGCAGGGTTGGCATTGGCATTGGATGAGGTGACGATGTTGCGAACGGCTTGGGGGCGTTATTATCAGGCGCAGCATATTGGGGCGCTTGATGTTCACAATGGTGTGCAAACATTTCAACCGTCTGCGCGTGCCACACATTATGTGATGGGAATAGAGCGATTGATTGGTACAGATATTTTGGCGCGGATCGAGGGATATCATAAGGCTTATGATAAGGTGTGGTCCCGTTATGAAAATTTGAATCAGAATCATACTTCCGATCCATTGCCCGATGTGGTGGACGGTTGGGCGCAAGTTTATCCTGTGACGGGCACAGCGCGTGGCATTGAGTTTTATGTGAAGCGCGATACGGGGTTGGGTTTAAATTGGTGGGCGACGTATGCGTTGACGTCTACACGTGAGACATTTGCTTCGGGTGTGGGAGATCCCAAATTTCAAGGGGAGACGTTTCCACGGGCATTTGATCAGGCGCATTCGATTTCGTTTGATCTTATTTATCGTCCCGTATCCGATTGGTTTGTGGGAGCCGCATGGCAGTTTCGGTCGGGTTGGCCACATACCCCTTTGGTATTAGAGGATCGTCCTGATGGCTCACAACGGTTTGTGTTTGGTGATTTTTATTCAGAGTTGTATCCGGTATATCATCGGTTGGATGTGAAGGTGACACACTGGGCTGAGTACGATTCGTGGAAGTTGGTGTTTGGGTTGGGTATGAGCAATATTTATGGGCGTACCAATATTCGGCATTACAGTTATTTTTTACAAAACGGGCAAGCACGTCGTTTGATCGAAGGGTGGTTGCCCGCATTGCCGTTTGCGAGTGTGAGTGCGGAGTTTTAGGAGTGGTGAGAGGCAAGGCATAAGACATGAGAAGGCCCGTTTCACTGCCCCAAAGCTTTTGCTGAAATTCGTCGGGGTGTTGAAACCCGGTGGACTTTTTTATGCAGCCACGAATGGTGAGCATCATATGCAAGAGTTGCGTGACATGGTGACAGAGATTCGGTACCTACTGTCGAATATCAGAATAAATTTTAAATTTTTGAAATCAAAGGAGCTGTTATGTCTGAGAAAAAAATCCGTGCAGGATTTATTGGGTGTGGCGGTCATGCGTTTCGCAATGTGTATCCCACGTTTCAGTTTGCACCGGTGGATTTGATTGCGACATGTGATTTGGATGAAGATCGGGCCAAGCAGTTTGCGCGACAGTTTGGTGCGCATCGGCATTACATCAATCATCAGGAGATGTTGGAAAAAGAAGAATTGGATGCGGTGTTTATTGTGACGGGGTATGACAAGCAGAATCATCCGCTGTATCCACCATTGGCCATTGATTGTATGCGGGCGGGGTGCCATGCGTGGATTGAAAAACCGCCGGCTTCAAGTGCGGCAGAAATTGAAGAAATGATGGCGGTGGAGAAGGAGACGGGTAAGTTTGTATTGGTGGGGGTGAAGAAGGCGTTTTTTCCGGCCATTCAGCGGATGAAGGAGATTACCGAACGGCCCGAGTTTGGTGGGGTGACGTCGATTAATGTGAAGTATCCGCAGTATATTCCGGATGAAGATGAAAAGGTGTTGGAAGACAGTGCGAAGATGCGCGGGTTTTTGGATCATCTTGTGCATCCGGGTTCGATTATTGACTATGTGATGGGGCCGATTCGACATATTTATTATGAACGCAGCCCCAATGGTGGGGGTGTGGCGTCGATGAAGTTTATGAGTGATGCCACGGGTGTGCTGCATTTTACAGCGGGGCGTTCGGGTACGTCGCCTTTGGAACGGATAGAGGTGGTGGGCAATGGGGCCAATGCGATTGTGGATAATGGGGTGAAGCTGACGTATTATCGAAAGGGTGGGCGAGGTGAGGGGGGATATGGTCGGGCGACTAATTTCATGGGATCGGATGATGAAGCACCGATTTATTGGGAACCTGAGTGGTCGCTGGGACAGCTTTATAACAAGCAGATTTTTTTGTTGGGCTATGCGTTTGAGGTAATCGAGTTTGCCGAATGTGTTTTAGCAGGTCGATATCCAACACGGGGTTGTTTGGCGTCGGCATTGGAGTTGATGAAGTTGTATGAGGCGTTTAAGAAGCCGCCGGGAGAAGTGATTGTCATTAATGAGTGAGGTGGTAACACACATAAAAAAGGGATGCAATTAAAAAATCGTGCCAGTATTTTAGAGATGGGGTTTGGGGGTGTCAGTTTGAGTTGAGCCATAGATTGTGGTATGGATAAGGGGCGATGCCTGAGGGGTTCTGCGTCGAAATTGATATTGTGAAGAGTATCACGGTTGCTTTTAGAGATACATCAACAAAAAGCTACGTAATGGCTTCTGTTACTTTTGGCGATCTTGGATCACATCAAATAGTCCTTGAGAAAACGTGTAGAGTCGTTAATTTAACCCTAGAGATATCTGGACATTATTTCTTTAACGCATTTTTTCGAGGGCCTGGCGATGCGACGCTTTTACATCATATTTATTGGTTTGTTTTTTTTGCAGGGTGTTGTTGGTGCACAAGATGTGACGGTATCTCCCGAGATATCCGATCAATCGATGATGAGCAAGGGAAGCTTGCGATTTTTTTCTGATACGGCTGTGTTTCGCGGGCCAGAGCGTGGTCTGATGCGGTTGGAAGTCTTTTTGATTGTTGATGCGATGCAATTTGATATGGTGCCCGAGAAAGGATTCTTGAAAGCGCAATATGATTTGACTTTGCGCGCTGTGAGTGAAGATCGAAAAACCGTGAAGTCAAATTCATGGACGCGTAATCTCACACTTCAAAAACCTACCCATGGGGAACAAGGACAAGCACCTTATCGAGATCGGGTGTGGCTTGATTTGCCACCAGGAAATTATCATTTGGCGGTGGAAGTAGATGATATGTTTGGCGATAAGAATGGTACGTGTCAAGATTGGGTTGCTGTTATTGATTTTGAGCAAGACGCTTTGCTGTTGAGCGATTTGGTTTTTGCAGGTGAGTTGGCGCCAACAGAGGTGGCGGGTCGTTTTGTAAGATACAATTGGAAAGTGGTACCAAACACCACCAGGCGATATTTGGTCGATAAAACAATTCCTTTTTATTACGAGCTTTACAATTTGGTTTTGGGTGATGATCCCAATCGCAATTCATTTGTGGTGGAATATAGTTTGACGGATTCGGCGGGCATGGCGGTAAAAAAATATCCTGCAAAGCGGTATCGCACATCGGGTACACATGCGGTTCAAACGGCGGATCTTTCGATAGAAGATGTCAAACCGGGTGTTTATTGGGTGCAAGTTGGGGTTTTTGATCGGGCGGGAAAACGCGGTAGCAAACAACGGCGGCGGGTGGTGTTGGCCAGTTTGAAAGAACCCATGCCGGAAATGTCTGAACAAGACGCAGCACAGTTGCGGTATTACAAAGACATTCGGTATGTGGCAAGTGCCAAAGAAG
>JBLHJX010000225.1:0-8887 GCA_047619225.1 Candidatus Latescibacterota bacterium | reverse complement strand
CTGGCGCACTTTGCGTCCTTCACCTTGAATCGAATTACTCCCCGCCGTATACGACCCATTGGGCGCATGATCCGTATCGGGCGACACAACCCGCATTCGAGCAAAAGAAACATCCAACTCCTCAGCCGCAATCTGTGCAATCGAGGTATAAATGCCCTGCCCAATCTCCGACTTCCCAATCAACACAGAAACCGTCTCATCTTTTTCAATGCGAATCACCGTGTCCACACTCATATCGCCATCTCCTTTGCTGCACGCCGCACCGCACGTAAAATGCGACTGTGTGAACCACACCGACACAAATGAATGGCCAAATGATCCCGAATCTCATGATCTGTCGGATTCACATTCTGGTCGAGCAATGCCTTAGCCGCCACAATCAAACCCGCCGTACAAAACCCACACTGCGCAGCCTGCTCATCCACAAATGCCTTTTGAATCGGATGCAAATTCTCAACCGTCCCCACACCCTCCACTGTCGTTATCTCACACCCCACGACCGATGCCACCGACCGTTTGCACGAAGGCAGTGCCTCACCATCCACAATCACCTTACACGCACCACATTGCTCCAACCCACACCCAAACTTCGTGCCCTTAAGCCCCAAATCATTGCGCAGTATATAAATCAGCGGCGTCTCAGGGTCAACATGCACCACGCGGCTTTGGCCATTCACGCTTAGGATTACATCTTTCATAATTATCTTTCCTTTTCCTAACAATGATAACATGCAAATCAACTGCCCAAAAGGGACAACCGGAACGCAACCATCTCCTGGCCATTACGAACCAGCAGAACATCGCCAACCAACATGGGATGGTTCCAAGTCTTGCCCTCAATCGCCGGGAACCGTGCGTGGCAGCAATACGACGCATACCGTCTGATTCGTTGATACTGATCAGAATCTCGCCATCCCCGGCATCAAGCGCATTCAAAATGCCAGTCGCGCCAATAGCATGGTCTCGGGCACGACAAGAGGAACACCAAATCTCCCCAACCACTGCAACACCACAATGACCACACCAGGCAACAGCCGAAGCGGCGTCTCTGTATTCGATTCGTCGGTCTGCGCATTACCCATTTCAAATACGCCCTTGTTGATCCCCGAAACTCATGAATTGCGTTTAACGGCTCCACACGTCACATCACCCCCACCATGTTTCCCCTTCCGCCAAGTGCGCCTGGGCCACATCTGGATTCAGATCCACACCGAGTCCAGGTTTGTCAGTGATTCTCACAAACCCATTCTCAATGTAAGACCCGTCGAGGATCAGCAACTCGTCCATCCAGTCGCCCTTCCCGGTGACCGTTTCACATGCAATAAAGTCCCGAATCGATCCCGCCCACTGGCACGTCGCCCACGTGTTAAGCTGGCTGCCCGTGTTATGCGTCGCCATCGGCACGCCCCACACTTCGGCCATGTCGGCAATGCGCTTGTTCTCCAAAAAGCCGCCGCTGTTGCGTAGATCCGGGTGAAGGATATCGCATCCCTGATGGACGACGAAGTCCGCAAACTCAGACCGCCGCCACAGATTCTCACCCGTGCAGATCGGAACCGGCGAACTGGCAGTCAACCGTTTCCAGCTCTCCGAATGATTCACGATCATCGCGTCCTCAAGCCACAACGGTTTGATTGGCGCCACAGCCTCCGCAATTTGAATCGCAGTGCGCACGTCGTATTCCCAGTGACAATGAACCATGATATCGTGGTCCCAACCAAGGGCCTCGCGGCAATTGGCAAAGCCCTCTTCAATCTGCCGCAATTCCCGAACGGTCAACACCCGATTCGCGAGATCACGCCCTGCATCGGTTTCCGGCGTGGTGTGTGAAAAGCCAAACTTGTGGCAGGTAAAACCAGCCGGATCTTCCTTTACTTTCTGTGCCCACTCCTCACACGAAGCGCGGTCGAGAAGGTCTCGTGGCCGTGCGTGATCGTAGACCCGCACTTTGTCGCGAAATTTCCCGCCCAACAGCACCGTCGACGAAACGCCCAGAATCTTTCCAGCCAAGTCCCACAGCGCCATTTCTATCCCGCTGGCAGCCCGCATCAAAGCGTGGGCCGAGCCGTCCGTGCGGCTGGAGCCTGCCCAACCCGTTCCCGGGTTCCGATTCTGCCCCATCAACGTGTAGAGCACATCAATCTCTAACGGATCCCGTCCAATGAGAGACGGCTTGATGGCTTCAATCTGCTCCTTCACACCCACACCCGGGCTGCCGTATGCCTCACCGATCCCGTAGAGACCGTCTTCGGTGATGACCTTCACCAGCGTATAACTGCGCGATCCTTGAAGCATCATGGTTTTGATGTCGCGGATCTTCTGGCGCCCCTTCTCTGTCTCGTCAAGAATCTGGTATTCTGCGTTCATGAATCTCTCCCTATAAATCGATTGAATGTTGCTGCGTTAAAGGCGTTTTCCCCCGGCAAATCCATTGTATTCGTCCAAGAAGAACTCTGCCTGTTTCGTCATAAAAACACCAATCTCTTCTCCCTTGAAGGCAAAAGACACCCTGAGCCCGCCCAGGTGAATATCCGTAATGTAGACCTCCATATTGAGCGTCTTCTCGTCAATCCACGCAGCCGATGCCAAGCAATCATATTCCCTGCCCGAGACCGTGCCGATCTGTTCACCAAAGTAGTTGCGTTGTGGAAACTTGCCAGACAGCAGGTGCCCTATACCAAACGGAAGCACATTGTCGCCCTGACCGTTGGTGTATTCCCAAGTGCCCAGATCCCCTTTAAAGGACAAACGCATCCGCGTAATCCCCATAGGATTTTCTTCCAAAGCATACCAAGCGCCGTCAACTTCCGAAGCCGCCCGCGCGTCAGAGTTCCCAGGAATCGGCAGAACTGCGAGTTGCGCAATCTTATCGGAGAGTTCCGCATAGGCATCGGGGTTCTCGGGAAGCGGCGTGTCTGAAAGGTGGGGATATATCTCCTCCCGCATCACGGCAGGAATAGCACTGCCCGATGGTGCGCCTTGTGTGTCGGCGATGCAGGTGAACTGAAACGCCTTGTCGGGAAAACAGATGGCATACTGACTGCCCATCCCACGGAAGGAGAATCCGTTTTCTTCATCGCACCAAATCTGATAACCATACCCACAGTTTCCCCGAATGGCGTTGTCGATTTGCTTGGCGGTCGCAGCGCTTACATACGCCTCAGGAAGAACCCTTTCTTCGCCCCACATACCGCCGTTCATGCAAGCAAGTGCAACTTTGGCCAGATCCCGAAGCGTACAGATAACCCCCGACCCACCCCACGACCCACCCTCAGGCGTGCGGACGCTCCAGGCGTCAGTGGAGAATCCAATTCGGTCCAAGAAACGCGGGCGCATGTACTCCAGAAAGGGCATGCCCGCGAGCCGCTCGACCGTGGCCGTGAGCACGACAGTTGCCGCAGTGTCGTATGAGAAGATCGTTCCGGGAGGATGCGAAGGCGCCCTGTTAAAGAAGGTCCACACCCAGTCGGGATCGTCGCGTGTATAGGAAGTTCTCGAATGAGCAGTCGACATCGTCAGGAGATCTCGAACAGTCGAGGCAGCAAGCCACGGATGAAGCTTTTCCGGCAGTTTGTCCGGGAAGTAATCGACAACCCGATCGTCGAGGGAGAGCTTGCCTTCATCGACCATCATCCCAACCGCCAACGAAACAAAGCTTTTGCTGACCGAATACATCCGGTGTTTGCGGTCAACCGACCACGGAGCCCAATACCCTTCAGCCGCAATTTTGTTGTGACGCACCAGCAAAAACCCGTGCATGTTAATGCGCTCGGAATCGATCCCCTGCAGGAAATTCAAAATCGCCTGAGAAGGAATGCCTACGCTTTCAGGTGAGGGTGCCGTTGTAAACACTTTTTCACTTTCCATATCTGCTCCTCGAGCTTTGACTATGACGATACATGAGTGCAATCCGAGTAGGGTGAGGGCTCTCAGGTGAGATTAGCTCCTTGTTATGCTTTTTTAACACGCATATTGTCACCACCAATATTCTTATTATTCAAGTTTTTTATCGCAACTTTGGCTTCTCCCAGTTTCGGCATTTCCACAAAGCCAAAACCCTTGGAGCCACCAGTGGTTTTATCTAACACCAAATCACAATATTGTACAGTGCCAAATTCTTCAAAGAGCGCTTTTAATTGTTCTTCGGTAATGCTACGATCAATATTACGAATTAATAATTTCATGACTTAATATGCCATTCGGTGTAGAGTGAATGAATGTGGGACACCACGTCTCCCATTTGGACTCCGTTGTTCAGCGTTATATTTGATTATATCAATATTGCCTCGATATTGCACCTCCCCTTCGGCCCAGTCTTCGCTATCTACTATACAGTTCTTCTGTTTTTCGCTTGCATCACAGAAAAGGAATTATTGATCGCTGGGGTTCTCTTGTCCACCCAAGGTCCATACCTCGCGCCCGGTCTTGAGGATCTTCTTGTGGATCTCTACGTCATCAACGCCCTCGGCTTCGGCGAGTGAGCGGAGCTCAGTGACGTCCTCGGGGCTTCCGTCACAGAACCCAAAAGGACGAGGATTATTGGGCTGATTGAGTTGAACCTTGAACTCGCCGAGGTCCCAGCGTGTTTGCGTAGCATTGTCGTATGGATAAATCATAGGGTTAATGTATTCCTTGATGAATAAGATGAACCAGTCCAATGAATTTCATGATTAGGCGCACCGCTAATATTCGGGTTCTCCAATACTTTTCTTGAATTCAGCAAAACCTATCAATTCTCCATCAGGTCCTTTAGCAAAGATAAAATCATAAATCCCTCTTGAATCATCTTCTATAATTTCTGCTCCAAGTTTTTTTAATTGTATTCGCGTTTTCTTCAAATCGCTTACATGAAAACCGAAATGGTTTACGCCGACTATATCTTTGCGCTCAAGTGGTGTTTGAGGGATATCCGTTCTATCGAAGTGGCAGATAACTTCTATCAGAGCCTTATTTTCAGGATGAATAAGATATTGCATTCTAAACTTTTCCCTTTTTACCCCAATCTGCCCTTTGGGTGAAAAGCCTAAGGCTTGGTAGAAGTTAATGGATCGTTCAAAGTCTGATGTGCTAATGCAGACATGAAAGCCATTGCCTAAAATGGGGATGCCCTGGAACTCGATTCCCTTGCTTTTCATATTCAACACTCTCTTATTGTGTCTAACCCAAAAATCAGCGGCGGCACAGCCGTCCGACTGCATTACCGAGTTAGGCGTAATCGAATACTTTCCCAGTCGGCAATGGCATGAAAGCGCAACGGACTCTGTGTGCGTCGGGTGTAATAATCGCAAATGAGGCGACGTGTCTTTTCCAACCCACCATAGTGTCCAGTGACAAGAATTGCAGTGTGGAATCCCCGAGCATCAATATCCCGTATTTGGTGAAAAACCATCCGATTCTCTTTCGTTCTTGAGACACTTTTTCACCCAACGATATTTCCCCAGGTGTTTTCGTTGCGCCTCCGTGGCCAATCTATCCAAGGCAGCTTTTCCCAACCGGTCTTGCACTTGCTGATAGTATAGACTAACGGGTGTGACGCGGGCGCCATCCTCATCGCGCTTACCAGAACCGATCACCCAGCAAATTCCCCCAGGGGGTGCTTCAACGTCGAATCCCGGGGCGACACAGTTATAGAAACAGGTCTGGGTTCCGGCCCAACCATGACCGGTACCAGATTTGCCACGGAACCGTGATTCCATTCCCCGCTCAGATTTCACATTGTCAAACAAGGTACCAACAGAATAACGATGGTGTGGACCTGCAGCAGCTTTGGTATCGAACCCGACACAATCGACGAACACGTTGGGGCCTGCCGTTCTTTCCTGTGTGACAAACTCATGACGTCCGTTATAGGCAAGACAACGTTGCACCAAATTCAGTTGCCCATCAATCATGAACGTGTAACGACGACCACCGACAATTTTTGACGCGTGACCCAAACTGACACAGTCCTGAACCGTCGCACGTTTCCCCGAAGCAGAGACCAGAGACCAGCCGAAATAATTTCCCGTAACGTCACTTACCCAGGTATTCTCGCTATCGCGCTTGAGTTCGACCCCATGCCAAGCATGGTTTTCGGCCTGAGCCTCTTCCTTGGGATTCCCATAAGGATGACCGGGGATCGGCGTGGCAAACTCTGAAACCAGGTGCAGGTTTTCAACACCAATTTCCTTCACACGCCCAGGTGTCTCGTAGTGGTAGACTGCACCGCCACCATATTCCTGCACCATCGAATGGACGATTGGCGCGTCAATCGTAATCCGGTTTCCGTCAACCGCAATGATACGACGTTCAAAATAGAAATCGTAGTCTCCGGCTTCCCATTGTCTGGTCAGGTTAAACGTTCGACCATCCTCAGACAAGGGCACGCGCTTCTCAAAATCATCCCAACTTTCATCATGTTTTTGCAACAAACAGTATTTACTGTGACTATCAACACGTTGATAGTAGAAGCCGGGTGCCTCACCGTCCTTTTCCCAGCGTGCGTTGCGAATCTCGGCCCAATTGGGTTCAAGCTGATCGCAACCAATGGCGTGGATCCAATCTGCCGTGGATGGCCGATGCACAACAATTCGATCTCCGGGCTTATAACCTGAAGCCGACTTCACCTCAAAGGAATGGCTCCCGACAGGAACATAGGCATCGACGATCACCTGCCTGGAATCTGTTAGCAGTTTTATCTGTTCCGTAGCATATCCATGCAGGATGTGCGCCTCAAGATGGTCTGATTGAGGACCGACCGCAATCAACGCCCGCTGGTATTTTGGGTCGTTGTAACCGGTAGCAATGATGACGGTGCCATCCGAGCCGTTGCCTTCGCCTCGAAGAACAATGCCACTGTGGGTGATCCTAAGTGTTCCCTCAACTCGGTAAACGCCACGCTTAAGCAGCAAACCCCCGCGAAAACCAGCCTTGTCAAGAGGGAGGGTCCCCAGTGTATCCAGCGCATCTTGAATACGTTTGGTGTCGTCACCCTGACTCGGTTCAAGGGCCATTTTCACAGGAACGTGAGGAATCGCCCTTTCGCCAGAATGATAGCCAACATGGGAGAAATCAGGGAGACAGTTTCCCATTGGGTCCTTCGAGTAGACCAACTTTCCTAACGAATTAAGATGGTACCATTCACTTGTGCCACGGTGTGTCGATATCTTCATTCATTTTCCTCTACGGGTGCACGCCCTGCCTCACGAACATCAGCACGCCCTGCCCTGAAATGGAAATTTCGCTGAGTGAGCCTGTGGGTACCTTGTGCTTCTCATAGCGCTGGCCAATTGGCGTCCCTGCGGCGATACATTTTCATACCCTCTGTGCCTAATAAACCGATGTGCCCTTGTTATGCTTTTTTAACGCGAATATTGTTACCACCAACATTCTTATTGTTCAAGTTTTTTATCGCAACTTTGGCTTCCCCAAATTTCGGCATTTCCACAAAAGCAAAACCCTTGGAGCCACCGGTGGTTTTGTCCAACACCAAATCACAATATTGTACGGTGCCAAATTCTTCAAAGAGAACTTTTAATTCTTCTTCGGTAATGCTGCGATCAAGATTACGAATTAATATTTTCGTGAATGAATATGCCATTCGGTAAGGATCACAAGGTCTCTTTAATCAAGTGCTCTACAGGAATAATTGCAAGGTCAATCTCGTTCTGGACAGTGGTGGTGAAAACGACGTACTGGTCGTTGCAACAGAAGCGCGGGTGCGGGTCGATGTGGTAGTGGCGGCCGACATAGTCGGTGCGCTCAGCATGCTTGGCCAGAACGATGACCTTGCCGGTGTCGCGATTCATAAAGTGGACGGTCGAGGCGCAACCGCGGAAGAAGCCGTTGTTGGAATCGCCGACGATCAGCCGCCCGTCGCGGCTACTGTGCGAATGCCAGCACTGCCGCTCGAAGGCGATTCTCTCGACCTTGCCATCAGCAATCCGCACCCGCCATGTTTCATTATTGTTGCCAACGTCGACGCACCAGACATGCTCCCCATCGGGGTCCCACCATTCGTGCGAGACAAAGCGCGGCTCACGCAGGATCGGGCGCGGCTTGTCGCCGCGCGTGATCAGCCAGAGCCGGTTGGTGATGGGGAACCGTAATCCCGTGATCGGGTCGCTGTGAAACTCTTGGGCAAAGAGCGCGGTGTCGGGATCGGTCGGACTGAACTGGGCGTGGTTATGGTGTCGGTCGAAACGCCACCAAGGCTGAAACGGGCTTCCGTCCAGCGGGAGACTGCCAAATATGTAGGCCAGTCCTACCTTGGCATTAATGAATAGCGCCTTGCCGTCGGCGGAGCGGGTCAGATGGGTGGCCAAGCCATCGACCTGCCGTCCTCCGACTATTTCGGGGGGGAGTTGATTGACATATACCGGAACGTCTTCCACGCGTGGGCTGCGCCGCCACACTGTCGCCCCTTCGCTCCAAAACACATCGCCGGAGTCCGGATCGACATACGCACCCGCCGCATTTGTCTCCGGAAAATGACACACAGTTTGGTCGACAAAATCGATCACGGCGAGTGTCCGATGCAAGGCTGGCGGAAAGGCGCAGTAGAACCAAAGATAGCGGCCATCGGCACTCATCGAGTCGTTGACAAAATAGAACCCCTGCTGTACCGGCGCAACTCTGCGGGCCAGCACGTGGAACGTCACGCCCGACTCGGGATGGGTGACGGGGGTGAACAGGTTGCTGTCTTTGAAGTTGATCATGGTCTTGTCCTCTTTCTGCTCTTGTCTAACGCTGAGATAACGGGACGGAACGAGCGTAGCTCGTGGGGGGGGCCAAGCCAATTTATGGGCCGATGTTCATCGACTTGTTACATTACTTTGGCCACAGTAATACCACACCTCGGAAAATCATATCAATGGCATAGGTGCCAGTAAACAATGCGACAACCCGA
>JBLHJX010000224.1:0-8917 GCA_047619225.1 Candidatus Latescibacterota bacterium | reverse complement strand
AGGTGTCTGAATTTCTGAATTGCCCAACGCGTGAATCGTATCAAAACGTTGATCATCAGTAAAAAAGAACAACACATTCGGTTTTTGATCGACCATAATCTAAACTCCTGACATAATCCTCTGATACGGGGTCCCTAAATCCCATTTTCTGCGACAATTAACGCCCTTCCCAGCTTAAAGTCAAGCCGATCAAAAAGCCCTCGCCTTTGCGCTTTCAAATTGCGTATTGAACCCCTATATTAAACGTTCATTCCCATGAGGAGATGAACATTGAACCAGATATTGCACATAACAATTGCCATCATATCTCTTTATACTACAACTGGATACGCACAGATCAACCCAGGCAGAAAGGAAAGCCTTATGAAGTACCATATGTATGTCGCCAATTCTGGTGAGCAAAAAATTCTCCGTTATGACCTCAACCCAGAGACAGGCGCACTCACGTTGGTTGGCGAAGTTGAAGTTGATGGTGCTGTTGGACCGCTTTGCACCAACCCACAGAAGCAGTATTTATATGCAGGTTTGCGTTCGACCAAAAAAGTCTCCAGTTTTTCAATCGATCAAAAAACCGGCGCACTTGAACTCATCAACACCGTTGATTTTGACAGCGACCCCTGTTATCTCAGCACAGACCGCACAGGCCGTTATCTTTTTTCATCTTATTATAGTGCAGGGGTTGTCGCTGTTAACGCACTCGATAGCACGGGAGCCGTCACAACACCCCACCGTCAGTGGATCAAAACCGCTGGCCATTCTCACTGCGTACATCCCGACCGAACCAATCAATATGTGTTTGTGCCTCACACCATGCCAGCAAATGCCATTTTTCAATTTACGTTTGACGAAACAAAAGGTGACCTCACCCCCAACGCCACACCCAAAATCAAACCCCCACGCGGCGAAGGCCCTCGTCACTACGAATATCACCCCACGCTCGACATTGTCTATGCGGCCAATGAAAACGGCAATAGTGTGACGGTCTACGACTTCAATACAATCAATGGCACGCTGGCACGACGGCAAAATATTTCGACACTTCCCGAAGACTTTCAGGGCAAAAGTTCTATCGCGCAAATTCACATTCATCCAACAGGTAAATTCCTATACATATCCAATCGTGGGCACGACAGCATTGCACGCTTTGCAGTCAAACCAGATGGCGAACTCCAAACATTGGGGCAAACACCCACCGAACCCATCCCCCGCGTGTTTAATATAGATCCAGAAGGCAACTTCCTATTCGCTGCGGGTCAAGGCTCTGGTAAAATGGAAAGCTTTCGCATTGATCCCGAAACAGGTGACCTCACATCACTTGAAAAGTACGACGTTGGCACGCTACCCATGTGGGTAATGATTTTGAAATTTGGAAAATAAACACGAACGACACACTTCGAAAATGATCTCGTATATAAAAAAAGCGACCTCTAATGAGGTCGCTTTTTTTTGCCTGAATAAAATGATCTTTTCTAATCGTTGCTTATAAACCAAGCAAAAAACCAACACAAACCACCAATGATCACCAACACAAATGGGTTTATAAACGGATACTTTTGGCGCCAACGTCGAAGCCATCGCTGAGTCGGTGTTTCATTTCTGCGTCTTCGTCGACGCCGTGTACCCGATGCTTCTACAGGTTGTCCTTGCCACACATGCTGGTTGTCCAAAAATACGGGATCCCCTTCTTCATACTTTTTCTGACCCTCGTAAAATGGCGGTTCTAATGCACGCCAAATTTCTCTCACCAAAACATTGATGCGAAACGGTTTGGCAATAAAAGCCGAAATTCCAAGTTTATTAATGACCTCTCTGGCGGCTTTATCAATACTGGCAGAAACAATAATCACAGGCGTTGCAGATCCAGACTCCCGTAAAAATTGCAACAACTTCACACCATCGATATTGGGCATCACCAAATCGAGCAGAATGAGGTCTGGCTCACTTTCTGCTAAGGCATCCAATGCCTCCGTCCAAACATTGGCCGTCACGGCTTTAAAACGGTTATGCCGCAGCACATGCGTAATAGACGTCATAATAGACGGATCGTCTTCAATGACCAAAATCGTCTTGCCATCGGCCGTAATATTAGAGATGGGTGCGTCTGAGTCTGCCATAGTTATCACAAAAGTAAAGATACAGGGGATGCCAATATCCCCATAAGTTATTCACTTTTATTAAATAAGTCAAAAAAAACAAGCAGTCAACGTCAAGTATCTATTAAAAAAAACCGCCAGCACATATGCACTGACGGTTTTAAACAAAAATCTAAGAGAATTTAAACGAAACCAATGAGATCAACCTTCACTCGACACGAAATATCACTGAATCGGCGGCCATCGACGCAAAAATACCAATGCCACCATCGACGTGAAAACGAGGTTCATCTAAAATTTCAGGATCTTGATTGCTAGACACCAAAAAATCGGCATAATTGCCATCAATTGCATAAACCAGAAACGCGTATGTGCCATAAAATGAAAATTGACCTGCATTGACGTTGGTCGCCGTCCCTTCCAAATAAAGCCATTGATCTGCCAGTGCAATGCTATCGCGAATAGCACCAAACCCAGTTGTATCAATTGTCCCCCCAAATCCACCACCACCCGGTCGCCTATTCCCAAACTGCAATTCTATCGGGACCGGTTCACCCTTTATTTGTGTTTTGCGTGTGGTCACATACCCGCCTTGTGTATCGCCCACCCAATCAACCCGATATGTTTCCCCACCAATGCTCAACACATCAGACGATCCGGTGGCACTGGGAGGAAATGGTACAGTGGTCTCGGCTGTAGCAATCCCTTGCGCTGCCTCAACGGTTAACCGATAAGTCTTACCTGCTTCTATCTGTAACGTGGGTGCCTGATAATACCCCAACTTGCCAGCAACAGGCGTTAAAGCATGAACGGTACCATCAACTTCAATGCTGACAATGGCATCCAAAATCGCACTGGCATCACGGTCATACACATCAAAAAGCGGCATAGTAGACCCCACAAAAACACTGTCTACAGGATTTCCTGCTCGCAAAAACCCTTCAACATACAATATCTCATGAAACTCACCCAACGACTCGGTTGGGGTCGTATTACATCCTGCGCCAGACAAACAGGCACACAAAACGAACATCCATTTTTTGATCATGGGTAAAATCCTTATCATAACATTGATATAAAGAGCAAGCCGACCACATCACAACCTAAATTTAAATCCTATACTGGGCAAGATAGGTTGTAACAACACATCTTGTACCTGTATCTCGGATTCGCTTACATCAAAAGAACGATACCAAATATTGCGGCGGTTATACAGATTAAAAACACTAAATACAATCTCACCCGATGCACCACCCAATGAAAAATCATGGGTAATGCCCATATCCATGCGATGATAATCTGGCAAACGATAGGCATTCTTATCTGACACACTAACATATGAAATAGACTGCCCATTGGGCTGCACGACTTCATATTGACCATCGGGAATGGTATAGGCTTGCCCCGTGCCATACACCCAATTCAAATTGGCTTTCCAGCCACGCCCCAAATAGTGATTCAACACAACAGACACATCGTGTCGGCGATCATACTTGGGCGAAAAGGGATTGCCATTGTTTAGATCGGGAAAGGTCTGTTCAGTCTTGGCCAATGTATATCCGATCCAACCCGTCGTGCGCCCCTCGGTTTTGCGAACCAACAACTCGGCCCCATAGGATCTACCTTCTCCACTCAAGAACAAATCGGAAAGCGGCGTCGCATCATCCAACCGAACCTGAGATTGAAATTCAACCAAATTGTCCATCTTTTTATGATAAAACTCCAAATCCACAGCCCATCGATCTGACGGCGTCCACATAATACCCAAAGCACGGTGTTCTGCCTTGCCCGGTTCCAAAGTTTCATCCACAGGCAACCACATATCGGTCGAATAGGACCCGCCTTCAACCGTAATCAAATTGACATACTGATGATACATGCCCCACCCACCCTTAAATGCGATATGATCATCTAATTGCAACACCCCCGCCACACGGGGTGACCAGTTGGTATAATTGCCACTGTGAAAGTGGCTTGCACGAAGCCCTGGTGTCATCTCCATGCGCCCTATTCTCACTGTATGTTCTAAAAACCCCGTTTCATATTGTGATGCGGTATTGATCTGCGAGCGACTGGTATCCCCCGTGCCTTGTTTGTAAAACGCATCGTAAGACGATATCTGCCCGCCCACACGTGTGGTATGGTTCACGCCTGAGTACAAATTGAAATCTGTTTTGAATGTTAAATCTTTCAATTCATTGTTTCGATCCAACCCAAAAGCACGCCCACCCGCAATCTGTTGACCCTGCCCATCTGTTTGATTTTGGCTGGCAATTTCGAAATTGGATCCATACCGACTCATCGAGAATTGAACATTTCCGACCAAATTATCGGTGTATAAATGTGTCCATTTCAATCGCCCAATTTGATTGCCCCAATCCATCAACTGATCGCGTGTTTCTCCCCGAAAAGAAGGCAAACTCAAGTCTAAGACATCATGTCCCCAATACCCACTGGCAGAAATTTTATCCCGATCAGACAAATCCATATTCAACTTAAAATTGGTATCGTAAAAACCAAAGGCCTGATCAAAGCTGCTCGTGGTTTGCCCAAAATTAACCTGCCCGCCGCCAAAACGCGCGCCTCCTCCTCGTCCTCCACCCGCCCCAGGAGCACCTCCAGGGATACCCCCAACATCGCCAGCAGTTCCAGCACCTCCGAGCGTTCCAATACGTGTCGAAAACATCTCATCCACAATATGATTGAACAAAGGCGAGTTGAGCAGCTCTTGATACGTTCGCCTGCCCGAAAACATCCACGAACCTCGCTCACCAATGGGTCCTTCAAGGGTTGTGCCTGCACTGATCAAATCGACCGAAGCACGTGCTGCCATCGTCTTTCGGTTGCCATCCAAGTTTGTAATATCCAACACACTCGATAATCGGTCGCCATAACGAGCAGGAAATGTCCCTTTCATCAACGTCACATCTTTCAACGCATCAGGGTTAAAGGTGCTAAAAAACCCGAACAAGTGATTGGGGTTATACACCACCACATCATCTAACAAAATCAAGTTTTGTCCTGGTGTTCCTCCCCTTACGTACAACCCTGCTGAATTTTCACTGGCAGCCTGCACACCGGGCAAGAGTTGAATGCCCCGCATTAAATCGGGCTGGCCCACCGTTGGAATACGCGCCAACTCAGTCACACGCGTACCAAACGCACTCACCGGAGAAATATCTGCCGCTGTCACACGATCCCCAACCGCTTCAATCAGGTCTCCCTCAAACATTGCAGGATCGAGCTCAACCTCATATTGGGTTGTCTGATCAGATTTTACAGTCACCTTCACCTGACGACTTTTGTAACCGATATAACTCACGTCGATCACATAATCACCCGACAGCAAGTTCTGAATGACAAAATACCCCCCTTTATCCGTTGTTGCCCCCGTTTTCAGACTGCCCATCACCACATTTGCCCCTGGCAACGTTTCCCCAGTTTCCGAATCGCGCACATATCCGCGAATATTGCCTGTTTGTGCCCAAAGCGGAACCGCACCGACCATCAATACCCAAATAATCACCAACCTACTTGCAGTCATAAACATTTCCTTTCGCCTCCCAGAGAGATCAAGATTTGCATCTGCAGAACGCAGAATATCATCTCATGCTACCGCCGCCCAGATCTATTAATACGTTCACTCTGCTTGAGCAAATTCTTCAACGCCTTCTGTTGATCTTTGTCCAGTATCGCCTTCACCTGCTTATCCACTCTCTTTTTTAAATCCTGCAGTTCTTCTTTTACTTCTTTCCAAGAACCATGCTCAGCAGCATGTGCCAACCACTCCTGGCGCTTTTTCCAGGTATCTGTCATAATCACACGGAGTGCCTTCAGTTTATCTTCTGGCAAATCCATCCCCAACGACAAAGCCGACCACATCTCTCCAACCGGAAAGGCACGCAAGGCCTCCATCTGATCGCGCATTTTTTCCATCATTTCAGGATTGCCCCCCATGCCACCACCACCCATGCCACCACCACCCCTGCCGCCACCGCCCCTGCCGCCACCACGCTGAGCCTCAGCACCCACAATGCCCACAACCAACATCAAAACAAACAACCCCATTTTCAGTTTCATAACCCTAATCCTCCAAATGGACACAGTAACAAAAAGTAGATACTACTTCGACTCTTATTCCTTATCTTTCGTTCCTCATGAAATAAAAAAAAATCCCCTAATAAAGGTATTTTTCGTAGTTTTAAACGTATCGAGAAGATGCGGCATCTAACCCAGTTTGGGAGCAGATCTTAATGAACTTCAACATCGATGCGTCGGCATCTGAAATGCGCGAAAAATTAAAAAAAGCCACACAAGTTGAAATTCGCCGAACCCAAGCAGAAACAACGGTTCTCGCAGATGGTGATACCATTGGCCTGCTCACTTCGGTGCGCATTCGCAAATCGCCATCGGGAGACCTGCGCGGATTTTTCGAGTTCTGGGGTGGCCAAATGGTCGAACGGGCCATTGATCACTTGGATATTCACCTCAAACATAGTGATTGAAAGAATTGATATGGCACACCACCACGACACAGAATGGACACACAAATATCCCAAGCCACCTTCATTGGCCGAACTTGGGTTGGAAGAACCCGACCAAGACCAAAAGCGGAAATCGGGTGCGGCGCTCACCAAGCCCAAGAAATTCCGATTCCAACTTTTACACGATTGGTTAATCGACACCTTTGAGCCCTGCCGGGTTGGAGACGTTGGTGGTGCCAAAGGTTTGCTCGCCCACATGCTCATCCAAAGCGGTTGGGATGCCACCGTCATTGATCCGCACCCACAAACACTGCCCACCAAATACAAAGACCTCCAAACCGGCAAACGCGTCTTGCTCAACGAACAAGAGACCGTGCCCAATATCCCCCAAGCTTTTGAACCCGAAATGGCCCAAGACTTCGACCTCCTCTTAGGCCTCCATGCCCACGGCTGTAACCTCCACATTCTCAACGGGGCATCAAAATATGGTTGTCACTTTGCACTCATGCCTTGTTGTGTCATTGACGAACCGGAAACTCCTCCATCAGGAATCCATTGGTTACCCTGGTTGCTAGACCAAGCCAAAAAAAATGCCTTCGACGCCGAGTATTTTAAACTCAACTTCAAAGGCCAGAACATTGGGTTTTATGGCAAATCAACTTCATTACTATTCGACAACCTCACTTAGCCAGCACACCAATCCAAAATACTGCTTCTTGTGACACCGTCTTCTGCACATTCAAATCCGTAATCGTCACCACCACTTCTTTCAAACCGGGTTTGAGCTTTTCGGTCTCCAATTCAAAAAACACCGGTTCATCCACCTCTGTGCCCGCCTGCTCATACCCCACTCGAAACTCGGGTTTTTGATGCGATTGAAAGAAACGTTTCAGACTCCCAGCCAGCACGCCCACCACACCCACACTATTTTGAATGTTTTCCCGAATTGTATAATCCACACGATATTTTACCTGACCAAAAGTGTCTCGCGTCAAATTGTAAATCTCATAATACAGATGCACGTCGTTGCTTCCATATTTGCGCGTCGGTTCAGGCACCACCCACACATCGCCCTTCTTAAATTTCTTAGCCTGGGGTGTCTCGCTGACCACCCACGCCAATTCTAAATCGCTGATCGCCAACGAATCGGCAAAAGAAGGAATCACCACCTCTTGCTGATACAAATTCCATTTGCCAGACAACTGATCCACCAATTTCACACCCAAAGTATATGTGCCGGGTGCTGCAGATAAACGGGCGATATCTACGAATAGACCTTCCTGTTTATCAACACCTACCCGCGCCTGAAAAACACGCGCATCCGCCGTGTGATAAACTGCTTCTCCCATTTCATTGACCAATATCAAATCATGTGCCAATTTCAACCGCATAAACTCACCCGTACGCTCTGATTGAATTTGGTCTGGGGGAATGCCAAAATACACCTCTAACTCGGGCTGACCACTGGTGCTGCGAAAACTTGCCAAATCGTAATAAAAATCCAGTGGCACGACGCCGGGTGGTACTGTAAACTTTTCGGGAATGGCGGAAGCCGTCTGCATAAATTCAACAGCCGGTTGTGTGTTATTAACTTCGACCACCAACTGTAGATTCTGCAAAGTAGCCGGCACCAACGGAAAGTCCCACTGACCACTCATGAATCGATCCGTGAATGTAAATTCAATACCATTGCCAATGTCCAAATAGACCCACGACTCCCACGGCATGAGCGTATTGCCACTGGGATCTCGGTCAATCAACGCCGCAGGTTCTATACCCTGTTGCATTCCCAAAGGCAAATTGAGACGCAACATGCCACCGGGGGTCTGCACTTCCCACAACCAAGTCGGTTGCCAAACGGCCACATCTGCGTCGTCAGGGCCAACTGGATAATCTTGTGACTGCCCAATAAAATAGGTGCTACCCGGATACATAACCGGTAGCTCTCTATCGTCGTGTTTTTCCCCCTGTAGTTCAGCTATTTGATCAATTTTATGCAGCTTAAATTGCTGAACCGCCACACTCGGTATTTCATTCTCACGCCCGGAGCGTGAACGATAAGTGGGCTCGCCGTATCGAACATACACCTCACCACGCTTGTCCCACGGCTTTTGATGGCGACCAAAATAATTTCGGGCATACCACACACGACGATAATGCTCCACCCGACGTGCGTCTGCCCCCAACATTGCAGCGCCAGAACGAGTGCGCCAAAAACGTGTATGTGCTGTATCTCGCAAACTATCTGGCACGGCCTCCAATGCTTTCAGCTCAAGTTTTGTGGCCAGCAAAGACAAATCTTCATAATGCACCCGCTCATTATCCGGCGCCGATCCTAAA
>JBLHJX010000223.1:0-9008 GCA_047619225.1 Candidatus Latescibacterota bacterium | reverse complement strand
ACAACGCGTGCGTACTTTGCAATCGTGGGGTTATCCTATTTATTTGCGCAATGCAGACGAAGTTGGCCAATTAGAACCCCAGCTCACCCCAGGCGACGTCATTGTGGCCTCCTACACCGACATCGATGGCCACGTCGATACGGGTGCCATTGTAAATGCCTGCATCAAAAACTTAGAACAACACAACACAACCATTTACAAAACACAGGTCATCGGCTTTTCTCAAAACGAACACAAAATCCAGGCGGTCATAACAAAAGCAGGTGAGATCGCTTGCGACACCATAGTACTTGCTGCAGGTCCAGATACCGCAGAGATCGCACACTTAGCAAACGTTCACGTCCCCTTATACGACACATTTGGCTCTACCATCATCACCGAACCCGTGCCACCCATCTTCAAAAGCGTCTCCGTCGTACACAGCCCACGAGACACACCGCCCCAAACCAACTTTCGGCAACTTCCCAATGGCTCGGTAATGATGCACGGAGGTGCCCACGGCCGTGTATTTGACGGACATTCACTGGGTCAAAAAGACGAAGAAATCCAAGCCGTTCAAAACGCCGTGGCACAATACGTTCCGGCACTCGAAGGCGCGCCCATTCGCGAAATACGCCAAGGTCGGCGCCCCATTCCCAAAGATGGGCATCCCATTCTTGGTTTTACCAAGCAAGTGCCCAATCTCTATCTCGCTGTCATGCACAGCGGTGTCACTCTCGCCCCACTTGTGGGTGAAAGCGCCGCCGTCGAAATCCTTGAACAAACACACATCGATTACCTCGAACCCTACCGGCTCTCACGCTTTGAATAAAAACGTCATATGACACACCCCGATCTCATACAAACCCACCTATCAGGATACACCACCTCAGGCGAAAACCACCGCACCAGTTCGCAATCTCAAATTTACCTCTACCAAAAACCCGATGCACCCGATCTTTTTCTCAAAATCAACGTCGGTAACACAGACGCGCCCCTCATTCGCGAAAAAGAAGCCATGGAGTGGCTACAAGGCAAACTCCCAGTTCCACGCGTAATTGCGTATCACAAAATAGGCAATACCACCTATTTGCTCACCGAACGTCTTTTAGGCATCAGTTCCCACTCCGAACCCTATAAACACACCCCAGAAACCACCATTTGTATTCTCGCCAAAGGTTTACGCACCATTCACAACGTGTCGGTTATAGATTGTCTACTGCCAAAATACACTTCCGATGACCTCATCCAAGAAGCCGAAAACAACATCCAAAACGGTATCGTCACAGCACAATCGCTCCAAAAACGCGGCGATACGCGTACACCGCAAGAAGCCCTCGCCCAAGTGCAATCTCTACACCCTAAAACCGCCCCCCTTGCTTTCACCCACGGTGACTACTGCTTACCCAATATTATGATCCACAACAACAAGCTCTCTGGTTTCATCGACTGGGGTTCAGCAGGCCTCAGTGATCCACATCGCGACCTCGTTTCTGCCCAATACAGTATTCGCCGCAACCTCGGTGAAGAATGGATTGATCCTTTCTTCGACCAATACGGACGTCAGCATATCCGTGAGGATACATTGGCCTTTTACAATGCAATCTACGAGTTGGCATGAGATACCCGAACCATCACATGGTTATCGACAAAAAAAAGCGAGTGGAATAATCCACTCGCTTTTCTTCTTTCTTCTTTCTTCTCACTTCTTACGTCTCTCAACGTGTTGCTCATACATTTGCAATTGCTGTGCATATTTCCAGTCATGATAGTCAGCGGTATCTCGACCTGGCTCAATCACCTCACCCGCATGACACATCGCACCCATTGCCTCTTGAATCGAACCAAATGCGCCTGCTGCCACCGCACCCAAAATTGCCGAACCCAACAACACTGCTTCAGGCTCTTTGGGCAAATGAACCGGGCGCTGTGTGGCATTGGCGTGTTCTTGAATCCACAACGCATTTTTGGTGCCACCACCACATGCATTAATCTGCTCAATTTTATAACCTTGTTTTTCCATCTCATCAATAATATGACGCGTGCCATAAGCCACAGCCTGAATCGTTGCATGATAAATTTGCGCAAGCGTATCATACGACATATCCAATGTCAAACCATCCACCACACCCCGCGCATCGGGATCAGCCTGAGGAGAGCGATTGCCGTGATGATCGGGCAAAATGTGTAAACGCTCCGTCCATTCTGAGCCCACACCTTTATCAGAAATATACCCATTCAACTCGGCATATACTGTGTTCAGTTCTTTGCCTGTGAGCACATGCCAATATTTGTCGCCCTCTTTCACCATCCCAAATCGCTCAATGGTATGATCCAATAATGCACCCGTTGCACTTTGCCCACCCTCGCTCAACCACAACCCGGGCACCATCGCACTATAATACGGCCCCCAAACCCCCGGAATAAACCGCGCATCTTTCGACACCGCCATATGACAGGATGATGTGCCACCAATCAATGCCAAAACGGGTTCTCGCACACCCACACCAATCCCCCCCGCATGCGCATCAATAATCCCCACACCCACCGCCGTTTGGGTCGTCAAACCCAAGTGTGCTGCTGCTTCTGTGCTGAGCACACCCGCCTTTTCTCCCATCGGAGCCACATTGGAAGTCACCTTATCACCATCAAACAAATCACCCAGTCCAATGGCATCAAAAAAAGACGAATCCCAACGCGATTCGTGGCCCAAATAAGTCCATTTACACACATTTGTACACAAACTACGCAAATCAGTACCCGTGGCCCGATAGACCATAAAATCGGCCAAATCAAAAAACTTGCCTGCTTTTTGCCACGTCTCAGGCAGGTTTTCTTTTAGCCACAACAACTTTGGGGGTTCTTGTTCGGGCGACATAATGCCCCCCACATATTGCAAGACATCATACCCACCCGCATTTATTCGATTCACCTGATCAATGGCCCGGTGGTCGCGCCATACAATAATATTGCGTGTCGCCTCTCCCGTTTCAGATACGGTTAACGGATTGCCCACTTTATCCAACACCACCAATGAACATGTGGCATCAAAACTAATGCCAATCACAGCCTCAGCCGACACACCCGCCTCAGCCACCGCACCACGCACCACGCGCCCCGTCTCTGCCCAAATATTCTCCGAGGACTGCTCATAAAAATCAGCCTTCGGATGAGATTCCAATATAGGCGACGACGACGAACCCAACATCACCCCATCCAACGTAAACACCCCAGCACGTACACTACCCGTGCCCACATCTACACCAATGACAACTTGATCTGCCATAATATTCCTCGTGTATTCATAAACTTACGTTTGCCGTTTTACTTTTTACTTTCTACTTTCTACTTTCCCCTTTTGCCTTTTCTCACACGCCTTTTTTACCACGTCTTTCAATTCATTAAACCGAAAGGGCTTTGAAATATGATAATCAAAAGCTTTTTTAACATCATCCTCCTCAAGCACATCCCAACCCGTCATCAAAATGGTTATCAAACCAGGTTCTATTTCTTTTAACTTCACAGACAATTCGTCACCAGACATGCCCGGCAATTTCAAATCTATTAAAGCCACATCATAGAACCCAACTTCAAACAAACCCAATGCACGTTCGGCCTCTTCAAACGGTGTGAGGTCATATTCGGCTAAAGCCGTCTGCAACACATCAAAAACGGCCTCTTCATCATCGACCACCAAAATACGCGCCGGTCTGGGTTTATCAGAATGGGTATCGTTTGACACACCTTCCTGCCACATCGGCAACCAGAGTGTAAACGTACTCCCTTTTTGAGGCGCACTCTTAACATCAAGATGCCCCCCCAAACGATTGACGGTTCGATAAGCCATCGACAAACCCAACCCACTGCCCACATCTTGTTTGGTTGTAAAAAAAGGTTCAAAGATACGTTTTTGTGTTTCAGCATCCATCCCAACCCCATCATCACGCACACCAATCGCAACCTGATCTTTCGAAGCACGTGTCGAAATCATAATGGTGCCACCTTTGGGCAATGCATCAGCGGCGTTGGTAATCAAATGAGACAGCACATGGTGTAATTCAACCGGGTTGCCCTTAATGGGGGGCACATCCTCTAATGTTTCTTCAATCTCAATCTTTACACCCCGTTTCTTTGCACTGTCTTGCCATTGGGGTTTTGTGGCTTTAATGGCCTCACGCACAATCGTGTGTAAAGTGGTCACACGATCCAAAGGCTGCGAACCCGCTTCACGCACCGACCGATTCAGCTTTTGTACAAGGTCTTTGGCGCGCAGCGCATTGGCAGAAATCTTGTGCGCACATTCAAGAATTTTTTGGTCTTTACATTGCAATTCAATAATTTGGGCATAACCCAACACACCCACCAAAACATTGTTGAAATTATGGGCCACGCCTTGTGCCATTTCTTCTAAAGCATGCAACCGTTCCTGCTGAATAATTTCTTGATCTGCATGCACTTGTGCCTCGTTTTGTGCTTCTAAACTATGCACACGCTCAATCAAAGTCTGTTCTCGCGCTTGCAGCATCAGCACTTGTTGTCGCAATGCTTTGTTCTCTTCTAACAATGTTTCATTTTCGTCAGCCATGATTTCCTCTTGCTAAGATGAGGGATAAAACATCCTCGTAATTAAACTTCTGAAATCTTAGCGATCCAACCCGACGTAGCATCGCAACATAAAAATGCATCTCCAAAAAGTGCCAATCCGTGAGGTTCTGGATGGGGTTTAGGCACCTCAATACGATCGATCTCCTCACCCGATGACAGATCCAATTTCACAATCACCCGATCACCCGTATGAACCACCCACAAACCATCTTCAACACGCACCACACCATGTGCTCGTGTATAAGGCAGATCAAATACCTTTACAATTGACCAATCATCTATTCGCACTTGCGTAACCGTTTGACTCTTTAAAGTGGTCAACCACAAGGTCCCCGAATCAAACCTGTCAAATTCAATACCATGCGTGCCACCGCCACCCGGCACATCCCACCGCGCTTGTGTCGCACCGGTTTCAGGATCTATCCGCAAAATTTCTCCCGATGTCGCATCGGTATCCCGTGCCGTACGCCATTTTGACCCCGCACCATTGGCAGCCAACCACAAAGAACCATCGCCCCAAGCCAACCCGCTTGTATTAGACGACTCACTCGGAATCTCTTTACGCACAGGGGTCACCCCATAATCATCCACTTCATCAAGAATGTCAATCAACGCCACCCGATCACTTATCTGATCAGCAACCCACAATCCATCATCCGTCACTTGTAAACCATTGGGCACAGAGTACGGTGCACGAAACAAGCTTTTAATTTCAACGTTCATAACAATCTCCTTTAGGATCAACCATTAAATAAGTCCACCATGGCGGTGGATCCCCGCGATCCAGTTTGGCTTGTGTCTTGGGTTTTAAACCGCAGTCTCCATAACAATCTCGCCTTACATATCAAGCACATCTTAAATTTTGCTGTTCAAAACCCAATAAAAACTGTATTCATTACCCAACATCCTGCAACTTTCCCACAACGCAACTAAGGAGTAGTCCATGTCTGGCAAAACCGTCATCACCACCGACAAAGCCGCTTTACCCGTAGGCCCTTATTCACAAGGCATTCGCGCAGGCAACTTCATATTTGTCGCAGGCGAAAAAGGCATTGATCCAGCAACGGGTAAAATTGTTGAAGGCGGCATAGCAGCCGAAACCCGCCAAACCCTTGAAAACATCAAAGCCATCCTCGAAGCCGCAGGTGCCACAATGAACGATGCCGTACGCGCAGTCGTTTATCTCACCGATCTTTCAGCGTTTCAAGAAATGAACGCAATCTACGCCGAATATTTCACAATTGACCCACCTGGGCGCACGACAGTTGAAGTCACAGCTTTGCCCGCAGGTGCACACATTGAAATCGAAGTGACTGCATTGGCATCTTAAGCATATCATTGTTGCTGAAAAAGAAACACATTGCGGTGCGGCGATTGCATCTGCCAGCCATAATGCTCAGCAAGCCACATCATAGTCTCCTGGTGATAAAAACACACATGTGTTGGATCACGTGCATAGCTCCAATCTAGAAGCGCGAGATCTTCTGACCACACCTCCGTCATCACAGCGAGCCACCCCCCCGGACGAAGCACGTGATGAAATCCGTCAAATTCTTTTTCCGGATAAAAAAAGTGTTCAACCGTCTCAGTACATGTAATAAAATCATACGAACGTCGAAGCACTGTTTTATCGGGTGCAAAAACCGGATCGTAGTTCGCGGTTGGAAAGCCTTTTTCTTCAAGCATCAATGAAAGCGTTGGCCCGGGTCCCGAACCATAATCCAACCCCATGTCACCCAATTGGAGCAATTGAACCAGAGGGTCGGCAACCCGACTTAGGAAATCGCGATAACCCGCATCTGTCGGATCATTTTCATGCGCTTCATATCGTGCAATCTCGTCCTCAAAACCAAGCCGCTGCTCAGGAGCCAAAAACACCAACCGACAAACATCACACCCAAAATAATCTCTCTGATGTGCGTGTTCAAACGCACGCACTTGTATTGCCTTGCATAATGGACAGTTGAATGTTATTTCCGATAAGGACATAATTTTTATCTGCTACCGAGAAACCAACGACCACGCCTCGAACCCACCATCCAAACTATACGTTGCCTCAAAACCTTTGCTGCTAAAATAGTCTGCCGCACCTTGGCTCATATTGCCATGATAACAACACACAATTAAAGGCTGTGTTTTATCGGCTTGTTGCAAAAATTCCTCTACGTTTTCGTCGTTCACAAGTTTGGAATTGGGTATATGTCCAGCTTGATAAGACATCGGATCTCGAACGTCTATCACCTGTGCCTGGTTCTCCTTGATCAATTCCTGTGCCTCTTGCACATCAATCCGCTTATAACTCATAGTATGTCATACCTTATTTAACTGCGCTTCAATATTTGCAACAATCACCTCAAGCTCATCTGCAATACTCACCGTCAATGCATCCGTGGGTTCTTCAAGCGCTGCAAATTGAGATTCTAACATCCGTGCGCCCATAAAATGATCTTCTCTGCTCGTCATACGCGCATAGATGGTATCATAATCTCCCTTCAAATACACAACACAACAATCCACCAATCCATCAGACAAAAGATCGCGGTAAGACTGCTTTAACGCCGAGCACGCCAACACGGCATACTTTCCCGCTTGCTTACCCTCTTTAAGTATCTCATTGAGGCGCATCAACCATGGCTTGCGATCATCATCATTCAAAGGCTGACCACTGGCCATCTTATCCACATTTGATTGCGGATGAAAATCATCGGCATCCAAAAAGGAATATCCCAATTTCTCAGCAAGCAAAGTACCAACAGAGCTCTTGCCCGAACCACAGACACCCATGACTATAATATCCATAAACAACTCCTATTATCACCGACCAATAACCTGTGACATTTCATATTCAAACAAATTTGGATCATTTGGATACGGCATCGTTCGCCCTGTCTTTTCAAATCCTATTCTCCAAACGCACTGGGCGTATCTTGCAATGCCCGCAAACGAACATCTTTCAGAGTCATAGCTTTTTGCGGTGTAATCGGTTCAATTGTGATCATCATAAAAAATATCAAAGCGGACGGCACAACACAGTACCGTCCGCTTTTCCTTATCTTATCACTACTTCTTTGCGCGACGTGTTTTCTTTGCTTTCTTGCCCTTCTTTGCAACCGTGCCTTTTACCGCCTTATTGCCCGCTTGCAATTTTGCAGCTTGGCTGGCTGAACCAATGTACATATTGTTGTATGCATCTTCCGATGATCTGAATGGCCCGTCATAATCCTTACCGTGCCAGTTCACATTCGTATCCATCGGATTGGGATTGCCAGTTTCTTTTTTACGTTTGTCAATCCAAGCATTCATCCGCCCACGCAACAACTCAACCATCTCGGGTTCTTTGGTCGCCAAATTTTTCGTTTCTCCGGGGTCTTGAATCAGATTGTACAATTCAATCTCGGGTTTGAAATGGAAGTCGGGTTCCAATGCCACAATCAATTTCCATTCGGGTGTACGCCAACCGTGTTTGCGCATCCAGGTACACTCGGTAATATAGAACTCCGATTCATGTGTCAACCGTGTACCACGCACCATCGGCATCAAATTTTGGCCATCAAACTGGGTCTTCGTTTTAACACCCAACAAATCCAAAATCGTTGGCACCAAATCTTTGTGCTGATTATATCCTGACACACGTTTGCCTTCGGGCAACTTCCCTGGCAACCGCATCATCAAAGGCACTTTCAGCGTACATTCATAAATCCCGTGATGATCAAAATAACAATCGTGCTCATCCAATGTTTCACCATGATCACCATTTAAAACCACCAATGTGTCATCACGTAAACCAAGCTCATCTACCCGTGTCAAAATCCGTTGAATACATGCATCCATATAAGCCACTTCACCGTCATATTGTGCAACCACATGGTCGGCATCGGTAACGCCCGGTGGCATCCAACTTAAGTGGAAATCGCGAAAGGGCTTAAACGCTTTAACAGGTTCCATCGATTTCTTCGACGGATCACACGGATCTTTGCTGTAAAACATTGTGTCATATGGGGCAGGTGGCAAATAGGGTGCATGTGGATCCATATGCCGCAAAAACAAACAAAACGGCTTATCACCCGATGCCAATCGTTCCAACTCAGGCAAAGTCACATCGTTCAACAACTCGGCCTTGCGCAAAGGCCGTTCTTCCCAACTGCCCCACGCAGGATAATTCAAATACGCATCAAACCCACGCGAACTCGGGTTGCCCGTAAAACCCACACAAATCGTTTCATATCCCTCTTTTTTTAACATCTCAGGCAATGTCATCACTTTATTCGTCAATCCACCCTTATGACGCAACGCCACCACTTCCGTCGAAAAACAATCCATCCCCGTCAACATCGATGCATACGCAGGTGTGGTTGGCACATGCGGGCTAAACGTGTTTTCAAACAACACACCTTGAGACGCAAACTTATCGATATTGGGTGTCG
>JBLHJX010000222.1:0-9010 GCA_047619225.1 Candidatus Latescibacterota bacterium | reverse complement strand
CGCCACACAAGCCACTGTTGAAGGTGCCATTTTAGGTACATACCAATTCACCACCTACAAAACAGATCAAACCCCAACAAACAAACTCAAGAAACTCACACTTGTCGAATTTGATGCCACCAAACAAACCGACATCGAAACCGGTTCCCAAGCAGGCCAACACATTGCCGAAGGCGTTTGCTTGGCACGCAACCTAGGCAACACACCCGGTAACGACCTGCCACCCGCAGTACTTGCCGAACACATCAGCCAAATGGCCAAATCTGTCGGCCTCTCTTGCGAAATATTCGATGAACATCGCATCCAATCCGAAGGCATGAATGCCCTCAGTGCAGTCGGCCAAGGCAGCTCTCGCCCACCCCGGTTTGTCATTTTAGAACACAAAGGCCAAAACCCAACAGCAGATCCGGTTATCTTTGTTGGCAAAGGCATCACCTTTGACACCGGTGGCATTTCTCTCAAAGCAGGCGATGGCATGTGGGACATGAAGTTTGATATGTGCGGTGCCGCTGCCGTTATTGGCGCCATGCAAGCCGTTGCCAAACTCAACGTCCCCACCCGCGTCATCGCCATTATTGCCGCAGCCGAAAACATGCCCGATGGCAATGCCTATCGCCCCGGCGACATTCTCAAACCGTTGGGCGGAAAAACCGTTGAAATTCGCAGCACCGATGCCGAAGGCCGGCTCGCACTCATCGACGCATTGGCCTATATCAAACGCTACAAACCCGCCGCTGCCATCGACCTTGCCACGCTCACGGGTGCCTGTGTTATTGCATTGGGCAACGATGCCAGTGGCCTCATGGGCAACAACAACGACCTCATTCAGGCCATTCATCAAGCAGGCAACCGCGCAGGTGAAATCGCTTGGCACCTACCCATTCTCGAAGGCCACCGAAACCAAATCAAAGGCGACTACGCCGACCTCAAGAATTCTGGCGGTCGCCCCGGCGGCGCACTCACCGCAGGTGCCTTCCTAGAAGCCTACGTCGATGGATACCCCTGGGCACACCTCGACATCGCCGGCACCGCCTGGAACAACACCACAAAACCCGACACCCCCATAGGCGCCACCGGCGTCGGTGTCCGCCTCCTCATCGACTACCTCCGCAACCTTTCTTAAGCGTGCCATACTTCACAATAAAAAGGCCAGAGCAACCACTCTGGCCTTTTATTGTTTTGTTATTTTTCTCTACCGGCTTATGAGCTTTTCGTGTCCTAATTGATTCAGATGTATCTTTTTAGGGATGATTGGAAGAGATGAGTTCGGTGCCTTCCTCATTTTCCTTCTTCCGTGTGATTCTGTGTTAATCTTCACCCAGCTTAAAACTCAACCCCACGTGTAAAGTCACTTCATTTTTGGCTCCAGTTGTAAACGCCTTAAACCATCTCCCCTGCACAAAAAGTCCCATTGAGTCAGACACATCAACCAGCAAGCCACCACCCGCTGTAATCATAGGTTCACTTGCAGAATTGGAAATGGTATCAATCACATTACCAGAAAAATCTGTTATGGGAATGGAGGTCCCACGTGCCAAGTACATCCCTCCCCCAATACCAAAAAACACAACCCCATATTGCTCTGAGAAGGGTGCTTTATACAGAAGATTTGCACCAACAGGAATCTCATTAAGATGAATACCCGGTGCAAGCGTACTGCGGTACAACTCCACATACGGAGACAAATAAGTAGGGTACGTATCACCAATGGGAATATCCACAGACAAATGCCCGCCCCAACGTGACTGATCAACCAACAACCCACCCCCCACTTTAATATCCACCTGAGCCGCACTCTGCCCAACCAACAGAACCATCACAACCAAACCCATCAAAACACGAATAAATAGCTTCATAAACCCCTCTATCCCAAATTAAGCATCTAAAATAATAACCCTATAATTGTCCACCAGGTCTAAACTTCGAACTCTAAATTAATCCTTAAACGTCAACGAAATTCCCGCTTTGGCCGCCCAGTGATTTGTAGCACCCGAGCGCAATGCCCGATCCAATGTCACTTCACCAAACGCACCCAAGGGCCCTGAAAATTTTAAATTGAGCCCCGACACGGCCGAAAACAAAAGCTCAGTACCAGACTTTAATACATTCACCCCAACATTGGTTGTATTAATTGGAGTACCTACTTTTTGCTCATAAATAAAACCACTGCCCATACCCACATAAATACTACCACTACCTGCATTTGCTTTATAAAGTCCACGTATGGAAACAGGAATCGTCTCGACACCCGATTTTTTATAGTACTCTGCAGCCAACATCAATCCACCGGGTTTGCTGCCAAAGGGAATGACCAACGAAGCATGAGCGCCCAACTGAGACCCCTCAAAAATCATACCGCCACCAGCACGCAATGCCATCTGAGCATCAGCCTGTGCAGAAAACAAAAACAAACCCGCCAAAACAACAAACAAACCTGTTACGCGTTTCATAAACATCTCCTTGTGAAAAAAGCCCTTTGGGTTATTCAACTTCGTAAACATCACTGGAAACCATAAAAAAACCAAACGAAAAAGTACCGATCCTATTGATTTCGTCGATTTCTGTGTCCAAACTCCTTTCGTATATATGAGAACAAACAACTGAAACAAAAGCATCGTATCAAATCCAAAACATCATTTCTGCTTCACTTCGTGGCATGGCATTATTGAACTGTGCTTATAAATTTGTTCTAAAAATATAAGAATTATTCCCCAAAAAAGACAACGCGATTTTTTTATTATATTTCATTGCAAACAATTACACTGCATGACAAAAGTGAAGTAACTGATTATTTTTAAATTAATTACGACAAAAACTCGACCCCTAAAGATGAAAAAATTCTCCGTATTTCCAAACATAAACAGCATTTCTACACGCATCACGCCAGTCTTCAGGCTTTCTTCTCTCATGTATCTATCCTATATTACCGCCCAAAAGGAGACCCGATGTCAACCGATCTGATTCTTATCTGTCACGGACAAACCATCCAACGCGAAGGCGATCAGGTTTTTGGGTGGTGGGCCGACATGCCCCTCTCTTCATTGGGGCGTCAACAGGCATTGCTCATTGGCGAGTGCTTAAAAAATAACTTTGATATTCAAGCCATTTATGCCAGTCCATTAAAACGCACGCAAGAAACTGCGGGAATCGTCAGTGATATTGTGAGGGTCATTCCTGCAACCGAACAGGCTTTGCGCGAACTCGACAGCGGTCAACTTTCACAATTGTCCTACGAAGAAGCCCAAGCACAATTTCCAGAAGCAGTCAATGAAAACCAACGCATTCCAGGTGGTGAATCATACGACGAGATGCACCAACGGGTTGCGTGGGTCGTCAACCGCTTGGTTAAACAATCCCCCGACCAACAGATTGTCTGCATCACTCATGGTGGCCCTATTGTCGCCTACTTGCGAGCATTTATGGGCTATGCACCGCAAGACAAAAACAAACCGCGTTTTTTATGTCGTGTTGCATCTTTACACCACATTCAACTCACCCCCGATGGAGACCGTACCATTGTCTCTCTAAACGACATTGCACATCTTTCTGGTTTACCCAGCAGTTAATACCATGTCAACCTTATCCAAAAAACAAACCACGCTTCGCCTACGCGCAGACCTGATCAAAGGCATTCGATCCTTTTTTGACCAACAAGGATTTCTCGAAGTAGACACCCCTCTCCTGGTTCGATGCCCAGGGATGGAGCCACACATAAGCGCGTTTGAAACCACGTTTGAAGATCAGACCCATTACTTTCATACCTCTCCCGAATACGCCATGAAACGCCTATTGTGCGCGGGTTACGAAAAAATCTATCAAATCTGCAAAACATTTCGTGACGAACCCCTCGGTAAAATGCACAATCCAGAATTCACCATGCTCGAATGGTATCGCGCCCATGCCGATTACACGACCATCATGCACGATACCGAACATCTTATTGCATCCCTTGCCACAACTCTTTTTGATAGCCCAATACTGCACTACAATAACCACACCATTGATCTAACACCGCCCTGGCCCCGATTGTCTCTACATGATGCCCTCACCCAATATGCGCAGATCACAGCCGATCCCTTCACACAAACCCATCTGTTCATTCAACAAGCCAGAGAACAAGGCCATACCAACGTAGAACAAAGCGATTCGGCAGACATCGCATTTTTCAAAGTCTTTCTCGATGCAGTAGAAAAACACCTCGGCACAAACAAACCTACTTTTCTCATCGATTACCCCGCATCTATGGCAGCCCTTGCCACCCGCAAGAAAGAAACGCCACACTTGGCCGAGCGATTTGAGCTTTACATCGCAGGCATAGAATTGGCCAATGCCTTTACCGAACTCACCGACCCCGTTGAGCAACGTGCACGTTTTAAAGAAGAACAACAACAACGCCGCAAGGAAAACAACCCCATTTACCCCGTCGACGAAACCTTTTTAAACGCGCTACAAGACGGCATGCCGCCTTCAGGTGGTATTGCGCTTGGTGTAGATCGTTTGCTCATGCTCTTTTCCAAAAAAAGCAGCATACAAGAAGTCATTGCCTTCCCATTCCCAACCCTCTAAGTTTGATCTCGGAAAAATTTTCCTGCTCACCCTTGATTTATATCTTGCCTTAGCCTAAATTTAACTCTGTGGCAGACACCGAGTTACAGCACCTTCACCAAAAATATTTTACCAGGATACGGCATGACTCACGATGCAATTCAGCATCTACACACGCTCAAGGACCAAGCCTTCACACAATCTGCCCTAATCAGTGATCAACTCACAAAAGGAACACCGTCTGACAAACTGGTTCCTTTGCTCCAAACCCAATCCGAAACAATCAAAACGCTTCACGCCGGTATCCAAGAATTGGCCAAAGAAACGCATATTACTCAGCATCACGACGACATTAAAATATTGCAACAGGCACTCAAAGAACTGGCCGAAGCCGCGCAAACACAATTTACACAAGCCACACAAAAAGGTGTACGCATTATGGGTGTTGGTGGCAAACCATATATCCCGAGTCGCAAACCCAGATAGAACAGGAATCCAATGGTCGATCCCATCGACGAGCGCGAAACATTGCGAGCCGAAAATCAGGAGCTGAAACGCCGCTTTGAGACCCTCACACAAGAATTGTCGCAAATGCAGAGCCAGCTTCAGATCAATCTGGCCCAAAAACCACGTATTGACAATTTGCTTACCCGCGTTTTAACGCATATCGGTTGCAGCGCAATCACCATCGACTTAGATGGCAAAATTTCTGACCTAAACCCTGCAGCTGCCAACCTACTTATATGCAATGCGGAAACAGTCATTGGCCAGCCCTGCGACACACTCTTAGGAGCCAGTTCGGCTCTCGTCATAAAGACCTTGTCATCAGAACGAGAAATCAGCGGGCAAGAAGTCACCCTAAGCAACAGCAACGGCCGCAACATTCCCGTTCGCTTGTGTACTGCCTGTCTCACAGATAGCCATGGCGACCTGCAAGGTGTGTTGGTCACCCTAGAAGATCTCACCCGCTTACAAGAACTCTCCGACCAAGCCAGCCGTGTAAGCACCCTGACTGCCTTGGGAGAAATGTCTGCGACTATAGCGCACGAAATCCGAAACCCCCTTGGGGGTATTGGTGGTTTTGCGGGTTTGCTCGAACGCGACATGAACGTAGATGACCCCAATCGCCGATTGGTCAAAAAAATCATCAGCGGTGTGGCCAGCCTCAACAAAATGGTCACCAGCCTCCTCAATTATACACGCCCCTTGCAAATCAATTTGCGCCCCATCGATGTCATTGAAATAGCCGAAGATTGTTTGGGATTTCTTGAAATTGATGCAGGTACACGCATGGATGAAATTGAAATCGAACGTAACTTTCCCAACACGCCTTTAATTTGCAAAGCCGATCCCGAGCAGATACAACAAATCGTGCTCAACCTCTTACACAATGCCGTACAAGCCATGCCCGACGATGGTAGACTCACCGTGTCGATTACAGAAGTCGATACCCAAAAAGACCACCGAACGCATCTCAATCGCTCATGTATCGCCCTTACAGTTTCAGACACGGGAATGGGCATGTCAGACGATGTCAAAACCAAGCTATTTATGCCCTTCTTTACAACCAAAGAAGATGGCAATGGTTTGGGGTTGGCCACGGCAAAAAAAGTCATAGAAGCTCATAACGGCGATATTGTTGTTGAAACCGGCCCCAACGAAGGGGCAACCTTTACAATGTACATACCAAAATAAGGCGACAAACAGCAGATTTGGAACTCAGTAAAAAGGAAAAAGTGAAGCCATCACCAAAGGGGTGTGGCTGAGTGACCTCCTGTATTCTTTCTTTTTAAAAAGGTTTTCTCATGCCCAAACAAATTCTCGTAGTTGACGACGACAACACCTTCCGTGAATTTGTTGTCGAAGTGCTTCTGCGAAAAAACTACGCAGTGGATGCCGCCGAAAATGGACAACGTGCGGTAGAATACATGGAAAGCAAAAACTATGACCTTGTCGTCTCCGACATTCGTATGCCGGGCATGGATGGACTCCAAGTTTTTGAAAAAGCCCTCCAACTACAACCCCAAGCACGGGTCATTATGCTCACAGCTTATGCATCACTTGAAGATGCCGTTGAGCTGATGCACAAAGGCGCATTTTATTATATTGAAAAACCTTGTGATCCAGACCGTCTCGAAATTCTTGTACAACGCGCATTAGAAAACCAACAACTTCAAATTGAAAACCACCACCTGCGCACCGAGCTCAAAGCACGCTATGATTTTGGCAACATGGTCGGCAAAAGCAAAACAATGCAAGAGATATTCGATCACGTTGCAATCGTTGCCCAAAGCCGCTCCACCGTGCTCATTCAAGGTCAAAGTGGCACGGGCAAAGAACTCGTCGCACGGGCCATTCACTACAACAGCCCACGCGTCAATGGCCCATTCATCAAACTCAACTGTGCAGCACTGCCTCAAGACCTCATTGAAAGCGAACTCTTCGGACACGAAAAAGGCTCCTTTACGGGTGCGGTTAAACAAACCAAAGGACGCTTTGAATTGGCCGATGGCGGTACCCTTTTGCTCGATGAAATCAGTGAAATTGAGCCACCCTTGCAAGCCAAACTTTTACGGGTATTGCAAGAACGCGAATTTGAACGCATCGGCTCAGGTACATCCATCAAAGTAGATGTGAGGGTCGTTGCCACAACCAATCGTAATTTGGCCGAAGAAATCGAAAAGGGCAATTTCCGCGAAGACCTTTATTATCGGCTCAATGTCATTCCCATCCAAATTCCTACACTGAGCAAACGCAAAGAAGACATCCCCGATTTGATTACCCACTTCATTGAAAAATACAACAAAGAAAACGACAAAAACATTCAGGGCGTAACAGACAAAGCGCTCGAAACACTCATGGCATACAATTGGCCAGGCAATATTCGTGAGCTCGAAAACTATATTGAACGTGCAATTGTTATCTGCCAAGATAATCATATTACAGATACGCACTTGCCCTTAGATATTCTCTCAAATGAATCGCACGGACCACAAAACAACAACAGCATTCAGGTAGGTACGACCGTGCGAGAAGTAGAAAAACAGCTCATCCTCAAAACACTCGAAGCACACAACGGCAACCGCACCACTGCGGCTGATATTCTTGGCATTAGTGCACGCACCCTGCGCAACAAACTCCACGAATATGGCCTTGCGGGTATCTTTCGCAAAGGTGGCCCATCCTCAGATGAAGAAGATGACGAAGAGGATAGTGATGGATAAAGCTGAGCACATGCAAAAAAATCGGTCAGGATAATTATATCCTGACCGATTTTTTGTTGAAAAACTGTTCTCCTTTATCAAATATCATCTGCCCCAATTTTGTCTGATGACGCATCAAAGTCAACAATCACCGAATCACCAACATAGGGTTTCGTTGCAAATTGCGTGACAGACATCATCTTTTCAACAATGACCTGAATGCGCAACGCACCTTCCCAAATACATTCCAAGTGTTTGGCTCCAGGATCGTCTTTTGCTATCGTATCGCGCCATAACTCTACCGAACCCAAGATCACGGTTAAAGGTTGATTTATCTCATGAGCGGCAGCCCCCGCTGTAGCCATAAGGGTTTTGACCCGCTCCGCTTCGATCTGCTTGGCCTGCAATTCAATCATACGCAATCCTGCATTCACACGGGCTTCAAGCTCTGCTGGGTGATACGGTTTGGATACATAATCATTTGCACCCGCTTTTAACCCATCTACCAAATCACCCGTACCACCACGGGCGGTTACCAAAAGCATGTAAAATTGATCACCATTTTCCAAGGTGCGCACGTTTTGGCAAATCTCAATACCGCTCAGCCCTGGCATCATCCAATCCATAATGGCCAAACGCGGTGCATCGGCACGTTGCAAGATCTCCCAAGCCGTATCGCCGTCGGTACACACCACCACCTCGTGTCCCCACGTTTGAAGTAACCCTTCAAGCAAGCGTCGCGACACCGACTCATCTTCTGCAATCAAAATTCGCATATCGAACTCCCAAAATCCAATTTTTAAATTGTATAGTGGTTCATTTTTTCTTATATTAGTTATACCATTTAAAAAATGGCACTTTATGATTTTTATTACGCCAACATAAACTTGAATGATAATTTTTTTGCTTTAGCGTTTAAAAATAAAAAAACCGGAAAGACGCCATCCGCCAAGACAGACGCCGTTCCGGTATTTTCCCACGAAAAAATTGAGAGTACGTGGTAACTGGATAGAATATACACAATTATTTTTAAAAAATCTGTACGTACTTTGTGCAATCTTGTAGGTACAATTGCGTACAAAGCACATTTTTTTTGTCACTTTTGTCATGTTTTCGCCAATTATGTCATTCCGAGATATGTGTCTCGGATGTATTTTTCACTCGGGCATTTCGATTTTTGATGCCTATTTTTAGAAAGGTAATACGATGCAACCAAATTATGATTTAGACAAAGCAGCTGTCAAAATTCGCCGCTGGCAAAA
>JBLHJX010000221.1:0-9034 GCA_047619225.1 Candidatus Latescibacterota bacterium | reverse complement strand
AACCCTTGGCGGTACCGGCGACGAATGCGCTTGGCACGATTGCGATTGTGGAGGCGATTTTCGAATCTGCTCGGACAGGGAGTCGCGTTATGCTTTGAGAAGCGTATACGGGCTACGTGTAAAAATGAAAAAGCTTACGTGTTAGGTATACACGTAAGCTTTTTTATTTGGATAAATGTTTTTTGTCTATTCTACAAATAACGCGTTAATGGAAACGGGAATGAGTTTTCCAACGGGTGATAGTTGGCTTAGGTCGATCTTGGTGGAGTCACCCAAAACAGAGATGAGTTTGGCACGTGATTGCACGTGTTTCTTGTGAAAGTCGAGCATGGTGGTCATGTCGGCTTTTTGAATGGCTTCAAAGCGGGCTTTGCGCGGGTCGGGTGATAGGCCGCGATGTTCCCACGTTCTTATGGCGGGTAAAACATCGCGAAATTTAAACTTGGTGACTCGGTATTGGTTGATAACAGAATTTTTGGTTTCTTCAAATCGTTCGGGTGTTTCTGAGAAGTTGTCTATGAGGTCGATAAAGGCGGTGATGGCTTCGGGTGTTTTGTCGGCTTGGCACCCGATATACCCCCACATGAGGTTTTGGTCGCCTGCGCGGGCGCCCAATTGGTATCGGGAACGTGCTGTGTATGCCAGTGCGCGCGTTTCGCGAAGTTCTTGCATAACAATGCCAGACAAACCACCCGAAAAATAGTTGTTGTATAGATCTGCGGCAGGTCTTAAGGCTGTATCATATGGGACGTCGCCAAATTCTATGAAGATTTGGGCTTGAGCTGCTTCTTTGTGTACAAAACGGATTTCGTTTTGTGTAGCGGTTTGTACTTGAAGAAACTCATAAGGCGGGGTTTCTTTCAATTCATTGGGTATTTCCAAGTGTTTTTTGATGAGAGCGACAACGTCGTCAATGGATTTTGAGCCCACATATAGGATGTTGTGTTGATAGGTTGGTAAGCTGCCGATGAGACTGTGTAAGTCTGAGACCGTGAGTTTTTTGAGTGCTTGGGCTGAGATGCGACGTTTATATATCGAGTTGTCGCCATAACGGCTGTATTGGCGCAATGCATTGCGAAGTGCCCTGGGGTTTTTCTTTTCGTCTTCTCGTTGGGTGATGGTGATGTTGACCAATTCTTCGAGGGTTTCTTTTGTGGCTGTGGGTGTGGTGAGATAGCGTTGTAGGAGTGTGAGTGAGGCGTCTAAATGGTTGTCTAAGCCCGATATTGAGATGTTGGTTTGATGGTCTTCCACGCCGATGTTGAAATCTGTTCCCAATGTGTACCAGGTTTTTTTGAGGGCTTCTGGAGAGAGGTCACCTGCGCCGGATTTGTCCATGAGGGTTTTGGCAATGCCCAGTCTGTTGTCCTGATAGGAGCCTATGTCTACGGAGAGGGTGAGGCTGAATAAGTCGTTAATAGGATTGGTGGCATAGTAGAGTTTGACGCCGTTTTGAACCTCGATAATTTGATAGTCTTTTTCTGTGACAAAAATGGGTTCAATAGGTTTAACGGGTGTGCCGAGCATTTTTTGGGTGAATGGGGATTGGCGTGTGGGGTCCACATCTATTTTTGCGAGGTCGGGTTTTTCTATTTTGGGGATTTCATGTTGTTTGTCCAGGCGATAGACAACGGCGTAGCCCTCACCAAAGTATTGATTGGCCACCTGGACGATGTCTTCTTCTTTTATTTCTTCTAAGCGTGGGATTTTTGCGACGGCGTAGTCCCAATTTGTATGAGAGATGAAAACATCGCGCATGTTGCTTACTCTGCTGCGGTTGGATTCCATTTCCCTTTTTTGAGCTTTTTTAAAGTCTGTGACAATGGCAGATAGAAGATTAGAGTCGAATTCGCCGCGTTTGATGATGGCCATTTGTTCGAGTAAAAGCTGTTCAACCTCTAAAAGTGTTTGGCCTTCTTTGGGCACGCCCGATAGATATTGTACGCCGTGCTCATTGAGAAAAAGTGTCTCGCTGCCTGCATCGCGCACGTTTTGTTTTTGTACAAGATTGAGGTTGATGAGGCCCGCTGTGGCATTGTCTAAGAGCATGTTAATAAGGGTTAAGGCTTCGGTGTCTTTGTGGTTATTGGGGGCGGTGCGGAAACCAATGAGTACCTGTTCTTCTCCTTTGAAGTGCACGGTGTCTCGTTCACTATTTTTGAGGTCTTTTTCTTTCCATTTTTTTGGTTTGGGCAGTTCTTTTGTTTGCCAAAGGGAGAAGTGTTCTTCAATCGTTTGAATGGTTTCGTCAATGTCAATGTCACCCGAGATGCAAATGGCCATGTTGTTGGGTACATAGTATGTGTTGTAAAAGTCGTGCATGTTTTTAAGGGATGGGTTTTTCAGATGTTCAGCTTCTCCAATGGTGGTTTGCTGGCCATAGGGGTGCTTTTTGAAGAGCAGTTTGCCAAGGGCATCATATACAAGTTCGTTTTTGTCGTCTAAAGTTAGATTTTTTTCTTCATAGATAATTTCAAGCTCTGGTTGAAACAGACGAAAGACAGGGGCGTGAAAACGGTCTGATTCGATGATGGCCCATTGTGTTAAGCGATTGGATGGTAAGGTGACGTTGTAAACGGTCTCTTCATACCAGGTGTGTGCATTGAACCAGGTTTCGCCCATGGCTTTGTAGAGTTTGTCCATTTCGTTGGGAATGGCATATTGTGCGGCTTGTTGAGAGGCTTCATTGATTTGGGCGTAAATGGTTTTGCGCTTTTCGGGGTCTTTTTCTTTGAAGTGTTTTTCATACAGTTCTGTGATAAGATCTAAATGTGGCTTTTCTTTTTGATAGTCGAGTGTGCCCACCTGTTGTGTGCCTTTAAAGAGCATGTGTTCTAAATAGTGTGCCAAACCTGTTGATTCTTTGGCGTCGTGTTTACTGCCTGCACGAACGACAATTTCAGCATGGAATTGAGGTTCTTCATGGTTCTCTGTGAGGTAAACGGTCAATCCATTGTCGAGCTGATAGATGTGGACATCCATTGGATCATCGGGGTTGGGTGCATTGATGCGGGTGAAGGCAAATGAAGACGTGCTTAAGAGTAGCAGTGCGAAGATGTAGATAAGGCGTTGAAGCATGAATCATCCTTAGAAGATGAGGTTGGGGAATTTAAAATGGCACGCAAGATTGCGTGCCATTTTCGAGTTGGGTATGTCAATATAAAATTATTTGTATTGACGTGTTTTTTTCCATGTATCAATGTCTTCAAATGAAGACTTCAAACCGAGCGTGGCTTCGTGGTCACGCGCATATCCGAGTGTGGTTTGCATGCGTCGCGTTTCTTCGCTTAACATGGTTTTGAGTATGGACCCCACTTCTTCCTTGGTGAGTGCTTGAAGAGCATCGATGGATTTTTGATCGCGGTCAAAGTCGCCATCAAATGTAAAGGCTTGTGTGTTGAGTTTACCGGCTTTTTCCGAGATGGTTTTGGATTTTTGCTTGAGTTCTTCAAGTGCTGTTGCTCTTAGGTTTTCAAATGCGTCATCTGGCATGGTGTCAAATTTTTCACCGTATGTAGAAATAAATGCATCGGCTCGTTTGTTCACCTCATCGGCGGCGTAACCATCTGATTGGATGATGAAGTAGGCGTAGGTGCTTGTGCGCTCTAAGGGCGCCACGCCTGCAGCGACGAAGTAACCCAATTGTTGATTGGATCGCATTTCGGTGAAAAAGGGACGGTTAATAACTTTGTGTAAGATGAGCGCAATTGCCCGGCTTTTGGGTGAGTTGTCACCCATATAATAATTGCGCCTAAAGCTCGAGTTGTTGACTTCTAATTTGTAAATCGACCAGATGGATTCGGCGGCGTTTTGACGCAAATAAGTTTGGTCAAACGTTGTTTCTTTTGTTACGGGTTGGAGGCCGAGGTCCTGTTGCATTTTGCGGGTGAGACTTGTGGCTTGTTCGGTTGGCAAGTTGCCGTGAACAAGGGCTTCAATGAAGCCTTTTTGATAGAGTGTTTTGGCAAATGTTTGAATGTCTGACAACGTGAGTGTTTCTAATATGGCCAATTGCTCGGCGGGCGTATACGAGACGGCGTTGAGCATGTCATAGGAATAGGTGCGTACAATACTCCAGGCTTCTTGTTTGGAAAAGTTTTTGTGGTTGCGAATGTTGCGGTCTTTGATGGCTTCAAAGGTTTGTTCTGTAATGTTTATATTTTTCATGTGTTCGAGCACATGACCATATAATTTTTCGGCTGATTCATCAAATCCACCAATACTGAAGTAGACACCTTCATGGCCGTTTTGAAAGCTGTAGTTGAGACCTGCTATCGAAGCAGGATAAACCAACTCGTTGAGCGATTCGTTGACACAATTTGTATAGGTGTCGAGAAGGACTTTGAAACGCGGGCTCATGTTTTCTTTAGGAAAACGGATTTTGTATTGGAGTGAGACTTTTGGGCGTAGAAATTGGTGGTCTAATGAATGGTAGAGCACAATGCCGGGTTCATCGATGATTTTGGTTGGCACGACGGTTTCTTTTAGGGGCCGATTGGGAATGGCAGTTTGTTTGGGCATAAAGAGATTGGGTGCTGGCAAGTGTAAGTTGGGGTCGGTGGATATATTTTGAAGGGTGGTATACAGGCTGTCATTTTCAGTGTAATCGTATTTTGTGCCAAAGATGGGTTCGGTTTTGGTGGTGGGTATGCCTTTGGCTGTGAGGGTGACGATCATATTGTTGGGGCGCAAATAGGAGAGCAGGTTTTTGTAGGCTTTGGGATTTTCTTTGCCATAGAGATAATCGATCCGTTCGGCCACTTCGAGTGGATATTTGGCGAGTGTGCGGCCGAGTGCCGATGCATAGCTGTATCCTTCGCCCCTGTCGGTGTAGATTTCATCGAGTTTTGCTTTGGCTGCGAGTTCTTGATAGTAGTATGAAGGATAAGGTTCTTTTTTGAGCATTTCAATGTATGCGAAGGTGAGGTGCACGATTTCCTGATAATTTTCCATCCCTTTGGGGGTGACGGTAACACTGATACTCATTCTGCCATAATCGAGTGTTGATAACCATGCACCGGCATCAATGCCTGTGGCATATCCTTTTTGTTTGAGCAAGGAGAGTAAACTGCCTTTGCCTTCGTGCCCGATGAGGCTGCCAAGTAGAGTCCCGGGTTTGCTCTCGTAGTCTTTGTAATAGGAGGGCAGTGGAAACTCCATTTCAATGGTGCGGGAATCTTTGAAGGGCTCGATGTGAATGAGGCGAAACGTTTCTTTTTCTGATTGGTAGTTGGGATCATATGTGATACGCCCGAGGTTTTTGTTTTGGATGGGTGAAAAGTATTTTGTGGCCAAGGTTTGCAGGGAGTCTAAGGGTGCTTTGCCAAGTAAAACCAGACGCATTCTGTCTGCGCTGTAGTTGGTGTTGTAAAATGTCGCCAGTTCTTCGGGTGTGACACCACTGAGTGTTTCTGTAGAGCCGACCAGGAAGCGTGAGTAAGGGTGATTTTGATTCAGGAAAAGCTTTTGAACCTGGGAAGTACGCCACCCATCATTTTCTTTAAGCATTTGAAATTCGGAGTTGACGGCATTGGTCTCGCGTTCGGTGTACGTTTTATCAAAGAGGGGGGCGATGAAGAATTGAGAGAGGCGATCTAACGCGCCTTCGTAAGCATCGTGTTTGATGTCGAAGTGGTAGTTGGTGTGGTCGCTGGTGGTATAGGCGTTGCGCCATCCACCGTTTTCGCTGATGTAGTTTGGGTAGTCATCTACTGCGGGGTATTTTACAGTGCCCATAAAGAGCATGTGTTCTAAGTAATGTGCCATACCCAGTCGTTCATCGGGGTCGCTGAGTGAGCCAACCGTGACTGTGAGTGAGGCGGCTGATTTGTTGAATTTGGGGTCGGAGATGAGCAAGGCTTGGATGCCGTTGTCTAAAACAAAGCGGCGAAGCTCAGACTGGTCTAAGGGATGCTTTTGGGGTGCAGCTTGTGGTTTGGGTGCTTCTGTGGCCATGGGTTCTGGTGCTGTTGCCTGATTGGTTGTGGAGCACGATAAAAATGAGGCACAGACCAGCATGCCAAAAATACGCAGGATGTTGCGCATGGAAGACTCCTTTGGGTTGAATTTAACAGTCGGTTTTATTTTTGATGTATGACACGCGAAATATGTTTCAGGAAGTGACAATATAAAGGGATTGAGTGGTTTGGAACCACTGTTTTTTTAGGTAAGGCTTTGACGTTTGAACGTCGAAGCCTTTTTGCATGGATTTGTTTTGGTGAGATTCTGGAGTTTGAACGTTTTGAAACACGATTATTTGGGATTTGAACGGGGTGTTCTAATCTGAGATTATGGTTCTTCAAAATCCAATTTACTCTTAACAAAGAGACTGTGTATATCTTCCTTAATTTCCAGTTGTTTAAAGTTTTTCGAATGAATGTTGTCTTTGTTTATGCTGTTGGAATGCTAATTGCAAATAGATGGGTGTAAAAGTCAGATTCGTTGGTGAGATAAGGGTTTTGAGGAGGCCATTATGAAGGTGCTTCATGTTTTGGATTTTGCACTGCCGCATCGGCAAAGTGGATATAGTTTGCGCAGCAAGTCCATTGTAGACACGCAAAACTGGTTGGGTATGGCGCCGATCGTGTTGACACGTTCTGGCGGTGGGGCAAAGGTTGAAGCCATTGATGGGGTGCCTCATTGGCGTAATGGCATGGAGACTTATATGGAGCAAATGGCAATGCATTTAGGAGCGTTTCATTTGCCCGATACACCACGCATCTGTCGGGTTGGGCAGGAAATTCAATTTGGCAAGCGGATTGCTAGCGTTATTCAAGCTGAAGCACCCGAGGTGATTCATGTGGCTTCACCAGAGCGCAATGCGCGCGTGGCAATTGACGTAGGCCACCGGCATGGTTTGCCAGTGGTGTATGAGGTGCGGGGTTTGTGGCATGAGAGCAGTGTGGCGCAGGGTTGGATCGATGTGGATTCAGATGTTTATCAGGCACAACAAACCATGCACGTTCAGGCGATGCAAGATGCAGATGTGGTGGTGACCCTTTCTGGGGTATTGAAAGCAGAATGCGTGCGTGAAGGGATTGATGAGGCTAAGATTTTTGTGGTGCCCAATGGCGTGTCTGAAGCCCGTTGTGTTGTTGATGAACGTTGTGATGAATTGGCGCGTCAGTTGGGTATTGGCGCACAAGATGTTGTGTTGGGGTATGTGGGGTTGGTGCGTTCGCTTGAAGGGCTTGAAGGGTTATTGGCAGCGTGTCAGCGTTTGCAAACGCGGTATGGGCATGTAAAAGTGTTGATTGTGGGCGGTGGGCGTGATTTGGATCGATTGAAACGAGAGGCACAGATATTGGGAATTGGCGATCGAGTGATCTTTACAGGCGAAGTGCCCCATGAAAAAGTGGATGCCTATTATTCTTTGTTAGATGTGGTGGTCATTCCCCGTACGCGCGGTCGCGTAACAGAATTGGTAACGCCATTGAAGCCCTATGAAGCGATGGCAAAAGGCAAGGCTTTGGTGGTGAGTGATGTGGCCGCGTTACGAGAAATGATCATAGATGGTGAGACAGGCTTGGTATGTCGTGCTGATGATGTGGATGATTTAACACGTGTGTGCGGTGAACTCATCGGAAATGTGCCCTTACGCCAATACTTGGGAGATTGTGGTCGCGCGTGGGTGCGTCGTGAACGAACCTGGGAAACGGTGGTCAAACGATATGAAAGTGTGTATGACTACGCGGTTCAAAAAAGAAAGCCCCATTTTCCTGCACGCATCAAGTCACAGAGTAAACAAATCGCTTTTTACAGCCAGCATTTGGTGGGCGTAGGACATCATTTTCGCAATCGTGAGATTGTGGGTGAATTGTCTAAAATGCATAATGTACTTTTTCTCGATGGTGGACGTCCTATTCCGGGTGCTGATTTGGCAGAAGGGGTTACTCATCTCTCGTTGCCGCCATTGCGTGCTGGTTCTAATGGCCTAATGCCCGAAGGTGACACATTGAATGGCGATACTGTATTGCAAAAGAGACAATCGCTATTGACCGATTCGCTGAAGCAAACAAAACCCGATGTGTTTTTAGTTGAATTCTTCCCCTTCTGCAGATGGTCATTGCGCGGTGAAATTGTGGGTGCCATTGAAACGGCTATGCGCGCAAACCCCAATGTGAAAGTGGTGTGTTCTTTACGTGATGTGCCTACGCGTGCAAAAAGTGATGTGTTACAACCGATAACGGCATTTCCCGAACGGCATGATGGCGATGCGATGCGGTTTTATTCGGTGCCTTTTGGCGGCGCACATCATGAGCAAATGGCTTTTAATCGGCGGTACTATGAGGAGGCGGTGCCCACTTTGAATGCCTATTTTGATGCGGTGTTGGTACACGGTGACCCCAAACTGTCTCGATTGGAAGATCACTTTCCATGGGTTGCTGACATAGGCATTTCGGTGGTGTATACAGGATTTGTAGCGGAAAAAATCGGGGATGTATCTCGGCTGGAAAATATGCCCAATCGATATGTGTTGGTCAGTGCTGGGGGTGGCGCTGAAGGGCTTGCGATTGGGGCCCCTTGTATTGAAGCGTGGAAACTGTTGGATAAAGAGAGCGTGCTTGAGGGACGTGAGATGGTGATTTTTGCAGGTGCATTTATTGATGAAACACATTTTGAAGCGTTGCGTGATTTGTGTGGCGATGGGCCGTTTCGGATTGAACGCTTCACGTCCAACTTTTTAGCTTGGATGAAACACGCCGATTTATCGATCAGCCGGGCGGGATACAACACTTGTATGAATGTACTTGAGACAAAAACACCATCCATATTGGTACCGAGCATTGCAATGGATGATCAAGAGTTTCGTGCACAGCGATTGATGAATTTGGGTATTTCTCAAGTGATACACCCAGATCAACTCTCTGTGACAAAGATGGCAAAAGCCATTCAAGAAGGACTTAGAAAACCTGTGCCTGAATATCATTTGGCAATGGACGGGGCAGAACAAACACGAAAGTTCATTGAATCTCTTTAACACAACTGCCCAAAGCCGAAGGTGTGAATCAATAACAAATACAAAGGTTCAGGC
>JBLHJX010000220.1:0-9046 GCA_047619225.1 Candidatus Latescibacterota bacterium | reverse complement strand
CCGATTTGATGCATTATTTTGTACACGAGGATGCTTCTAAACGTGTATTGATTGCCGGTACGTATAATGCACATCCCATTTCCTGTGCGGGTGCAATTGGGACAATGGAAAAATTGGCGTCAGATGCTCAAAGTTATGAAAAGTTATACGATTTAGGCGCGCGTATGGAGAACGGGTTGGTGGGGCTCTTTAATGACTTTGGCATCGAAGCGACCGTGTGTCGTCAAGGCTCTGCTTTTTGCGCGTACTTTATGGGTCATGCGCCTGTTGATTGGCACGATGTGGCCGAACACCATGATTTTGCATTGGATGAACGGTATCGTAAGGCATTGATTGCTCAGGGTATTTATCACTTCCCACTTGCAACCAAGCAGGGGAGTATTTCTTTGGCACATTCAAATGCAGATATTGATGAGACATTGGAGAAGACAAGAGACGTTTTAAAAGGACTCCAATAGACGAATTCCTCTGACCCATTATTTAAAGGTTAAGAAGATGGCCATAGCAGAATCTAATATGCGTCAAGATGCCGCTACCGAACCGGTGCGTGCGGTGACCTTTCGTGCCATTGGCGCGGCTGTTTGTGTTATTGTCGTGAGTGTTTGGTGGGATGAGTGGATGACCTATTATATGGGTGGGTCAAATATCAGTCGCAGTCATTTTCCATTGGCGTTTCTGTTTCCTTTTATGGCATTGGCTGTTGGCAATATGGTTGTTCGGAATGTTGTGGCCAATTGGGCATTAACCCGAGCCGAAATGCGTGTTGTTTTGGCTATGGGGCTTGTGGCAATTGCTGTGCCTTATGATGGTGTTACGGGACATTTGTTGGGTGTTTTGGGAGGGGTCTATTATTTTGCTTCGTCAGAGAATGCATGGGATTTTTATTTACACGATACCATTCCCACTTGGTTAGCCCCTCAAAATAACAATGGCGAGATGGTTTGGTTTTTTGAGGGCACACCGGCGGGGCACTTTCCTGCAGTTGAAGTTTGGATCGTGCCCTTGTTTTGGTGGACCGTGTTGTTGGCTGCTATGGCTTTTGCCGCATTTTGCTTGGTGGTGATGCTACGCAAACAATGGGTAGATCACGAGCGGTTAACGTATCCCTTGGTTGAAGTGGGGCAAATTTTGACCGAGACAGAGCCCGATGGGCAGTTGCTAAAAGTGTTTAAGTCGCCTTTGTTTTGGATTGCATTGGGTTTGGTGATGTTTTTGAAGGTGTGGAATATCGGGTCCTATTTTACACCGGCTTTTCCGCGTATACCCATTGAAGGTGGCCAATTTAGGCTGGGGCCCGATTTTCCTTTTTTGATTCGGCGTATCAGTTTTTATGCCATTGGTTTTGGTTATTTTGCGCGATTAGATGTTTTGTTTAGTGTGTGGTTTTTTGTGTTTTTGAGTGGATTTGAAGTGTTTGTGTTTAATAAATTGGGGTACACGCCGGGGGCTGCAGACCGGCAATGGCAAAGTGAAGCCCTGGGCTGGCAGAGTGGTGGTGCGCTCATCTTTTTGGCATTGTGGAGTTTGTGGATGGCGCGCAGTCATTTGCGAGATGTTTGGCGCAAAGCACGCACGCCAGCGTGTGATGTGGATGACAGTCAGGAGTTGTTGTCTTATCGGATGGCCGTTTTTGGTTTTTTGGTTTCATTGTTTCTCATCGTGGCTTGGTTGTATCAGGCGGGTATGGATCTGTTTGTCATTTTCACATTCTTGCCCATCGCGTTTCTCACCTTTTTGGGTATTTCCCGGGTGGTTGCAGAGTTGGGCTTGGTTTATGTGTATTATCAAGTCCAACCCTTTGAGGCGGCCTTGAATATTTGGGGAACGCCCCTGATTGGTCGGGCAAGTGTGACGATGCTGTCCTTTATGCGGGTTTTTGAGAGCATTGGCAAAGGGTTTGTGATGCCTGCCTTTACGCAGTCGATTAAGGCTGTAGATCGGGTTGGGAAACCACGAACGATTGCCGTGGTCATTTGGGGGGCTTTGGCATTGGGTTTTGTTTTGTCTGTGGCCGACACGCTTTATTTGGGTTATGCGTATGGGGCGTACAATTTGGGCAATATGGGGTTGCGAAAAGCCGCCCCTGCGGCATTTAGTCGTGCGATCAAGGCCATTCGCAATCCTATTCCGATGGGGGGCAAAGGGGGCGTGGCACAATGGGCCGGTGTGGGGATGCTTGTGATGGCGCTTCTAACGTTGGTGCGTTATTGGGTGCCCTCTTGGCCACTCCATCCAATTGGTTTGGCTGTTCAGGGAAACTATGGTGTGACCAAGACCGTATTTTCTATTTTGATTGTGTGGGCCATTAAGTCGATTCTAATGCGCATCGGTGGGGCCAAGCTTTATGATCGCGGCAAACCCTTTTTTATTGGGTTGCTTGCCGCGCAAGCTGTGAGTACGGCACTTGTGTTTGTGGTCGATTGGATTTGGTTTCCAATGCAAGGGCACAATGTGCATAATTTCTAGGATTGACTTGGTTCAATGAGATAAAAAAAGCCCGTGTGTTTTAAAACACACGGGCTTTTTTTATCTTGAAAACTTAGGGGTTGTAAGTGGCCATAACGGATTGGATTCTTTGAGCGATTTGATGTCCCAATTCTTCGAGCATTTCATCCGTTAATTCATGATCCGTTTTGAGCTCTTTACGGGCCAAGAAACGTGCTTCTTGTGTGATGAGACGCTTGTAACGAGAACCGCGTTTTGCCCAAAGAGCATATGGATCACCCGAGTAGTCAGCATATTCGATCTGATCATTTATTTGTGCATTTAAGATTTGATTGTCGAGTATTCGGCCCGTTTCTACATCGATGACTTGTAGGGTGGCTTGGCTTGTGGCGGTTGCATTTTGGGTGATGATGTTGTAGCGCACACTGCGTAAACTGTCTGATGTGGTTTGGTTTTCTAATCTGAGGTATGCGGTTTCTGATTCGCGCTTAGGGCGCGATTTGGTAAGGGTGTTTTCGGTAAGGGTGCTGAGTATGATGATGCGAATGTTCCACGCCTTTGCGGCGTCTATGAGTTCTTGTTGAGACGAGTGTTTTGAGACCCCTTGATCGTATAGTGCAAATTGTAGGGTTGTTGGTGTGAGCCAATTGATATAGGCTGGACTGTTGCGCGAAAGGTCTGTTTGTGTCGTTATATATGCAACATCTGTTTTTGCGTCTGCGTTGGAAGTTCGAAAGGGTAACAAGGCCGCTCTGATTTGGCTTTTTTTAAGGGCTTTTAACATGTCCGTGCGAATTTGGGTATCTCCAGGACCCAAGTCTAATGCAGCTTGATAGTCGCGATAAGCCGCTATGTAATTACCACGCTCCCAGTTTGCTTGGGCAGATGTTTGACGTGCGAGTTTGTCTTTTTCTATTTCGCCAGGCATGAGGTAACGCGCAACGGGTGGTACTGGAACAAGGTGGGCGTTTTGAATAAGGCGTGCGGGATGCGTGCCTTGCGTGCCTATGGCGTTGGAGATCTGATCGTTTTGGGCTTGATCAAAGTGCCAATAGGCGCCAAGCTCAGGTTCTTTGCCCGTGAGCCGACGTTGCATGGTGCGTTGGATTTCAGTTTGAGATCTTTGACAGTTCCATATTCGAAATTCAGAAATGTATCCCTGAAAGGGTTTGTCATTTGGCCAGTTTGAACGCCCAATATAATACTGACCACCGGTGACTTGCTCCAAACCACCTGTATAAGGATCTGCACCCGCGAGTTCTCCGTTTATATATAATGTCATACCTTGTGAACCGCTTGTCACCGCGAGGTGAAACCATTGTCCTTTGGGAATCGCATTTTTGGCCTGAATGCGATGCCGATTGCCACTGCGATCGTAAATGGCAAAGTTGAGGGTGCGGGATGATTTTTCACTTTGCACGACCATGGCATTTCCTTCGCGGCCAAAGTCGAAGATGCGTGACCAATTTTGGATGCGTTCCCATTTGACCCAGGTTTCAACGGTGCTTTCTGTAAACTGATGAAACATTTCCGATGGCAATTCGGCATGGGCGCCATTGCCGTCGAGGTAGAGCACATTCATTGTTTGGGCATCGGCTGGTGCAGGTAGCAGACCGATGGAACCCATGCACAAAATGAGCATGCATTTTAGATAGATGACTATTTTGTGTGTCATAAATAAATGTCTATCCCTTCGATATGGGGTGTATGGATTGTTTTTGCGTACAAACTTGTTTATTGCGTTGGGGACTGGCGCAAGATTTTAAGCACGCGTTCAACAAGGGCATTGGGCGGGGCGGGTTTTGCAACAAACCCTCGTACACCTAGTTGAATCGCTTTCATCAGGTTTTGACGGGATGATTCGGATGTCAGGATGAGCATGGGGATGTGTTTGGTATCGGGGCTTTTTTGAAGGGTTTGGCACAGGTCGAAACCATTGCCTTCGGGGAATGTGATGTCGAGAATGATGAGGTCTGGAGGTGTGTTTTGGATAGATGCATCTGCTGGGGCAAGTGCATCAAACGTGGCAATTTGAAATCCTCGGCGTGAAAGCGCGTGGTCTGTATCTTCCCGTGTGTTTTGGTCGGCATCAACAACGACAATGCGGGCGACCTTTTCTGGATGGTGGTCCATGAGGTGAAGTTGGAGCTGGGATTGTAACCGGTCGTGGTCGACGGGTTTGATCAAGTAACTGTCTGCATGTTTGCTGGCAAGAATGGCTTCGCTTTGTTGGCTTAAAAAACCTGTAATGACGATGACGGGAATGGATGTGTCATACTTTTTAATGTCATCTAAAAGGTGCCAACCATCTCGTTTGGGCATCATGAGATCAACGATCACGAGATCGACTTCTTCTGCCTGAACGATGTCGAGCGCTTTTTCAGGGTCTGTGGTACCGATTGCGCGGTAACCATCTGTTTCTATAAGGTCGATGAGCACAGCGAGCACATCTTTTTCGTCATCGACGACCAATATGCAGGGCGTTTTAGGCATCTTAAGCTTTTGAGATAGATTCGAGCGTTTTTCTAACACGCTCGACAATCGCTTTGGGGTCAAAGGGTTTGGCGATAAAACCGTTGATATCCAGTTTGATAGCTTTGAGTACGTTTTCTGTAGAAGGGGCAGCCGTGAGTATGAGAATGGGGAGGCGAGAGGTTTGGTCGTTTTCACGTAAGATACGACTGATTTCAAAGCCATCAATGCCTTGAATCATCACGTCGAGTATGAGCAGGTCTGGACCCGTCTCGCGAATGTGCTGGAGCGCGTCTCCTGGGTCGGTAAACGTGTTGACTCGATACCCTCGACGTGTGAATGCATGTTCAAGTGCACTGAGCGCTGTCGGATCGTCATCGAGAATAGTGATGTCAGCTGCTCGGCCGGCTTTCTTATTTTCTCGAAAGTTGTCGAGGCTCTCTTTAAGCTTGGCGCGGTCGACTGGTTTAACCAAATAGCCGTCTATTTGGTTATTGCTTAACATCTCCTCACCTTCTTGAGAAATGTAACCCGTGAGCACAATAACCGGCATATAAGTATAGCGCTGTTTAATCAGTTTGAGGAGTTGCCACCCATTCATTTGAGGCATCATCAAGTCGGTGAGGACGAGATCTGCCCGGCCTTGTGTGAGTAGTTGAAGGGCGTCTTGACCGCTGCCTGCCATTGTTACGCGATAACCTAAGGATGTGATGAGGTCATAGAGCACTTCGCGTACTGCGGGTTCATCATCGACAACAAGGATGTGAAAGTCGCCAGGTTCTGCAGAGGTATCGGCCATTGAGATCTCGCTTTTAAAAGGAAATGTTCTAATTTACACATCCCAAAATACATTAAGGGACGAATTTGCGCAAGACTGTGATGAAGGCATTGATTGTATGGCGGGAAGGTGCTATATTGAGCGTTCTAAAAACACTTTGCAAGAGGAGTAGGTTATGGGAGATACCCTTCCGATGATTGATACCGATATTCATCCTGTGATGAATGGGGCGCACATGCAAGCATGTTTGCCCGAACCATGGCGTTCCCGTTGGGCAAGTGGCAGTCGGGGCCCTGGTCATTTGGGTTATTGGAACCCCAATGGCGTGATGCGGTCAGATACCAAGTTGGCAGATGGGTCAAAGGTTGAACAGACAGCTGAGAATTTGTCCAAGCATTTTATGGACAAATATGAATTCTCTTATGGCATTCTAAATCCCGCGGGTGCGCTGCATGTGGGGTTGTCGCCCGATCCAGACTATGCGGCTGCCGTTTGCTCGGCGGGCAATCAGGTGGTGGCCGAAGATTGGCTAAAGGCAGACAGTCGGTATCGCGCTTCGATTGTGGTGTCACCACAAGACCCGCATTTGGCAGCCGAAGAGATTCATCGATGCGCTGACAATTCTGGCTTTGTGCAGGTGCTTATGCCCAGTGGCCAGCGTATGCCGTATGGCCAACGTTTTTTTTACCCGATTTATGAAGCGGCGGTCGCGCATGATTTGCCTGTGGCCATTCACCCAGGTTCTGAGGGGGTGGGTGTTTCTGGTACACCAACGGCGGCGGGATATCCAACCACTTACTTTGAGTGGCATACCGGGTTGGTGGGCAGTTATTTGGCGCATTTGGCCAGTTTGGTGTGTGAAGGTGTGTTTGTGAAGTTTCCAACACTCAAATTTGTGTTGGTCGAAGGGGGCGTGGCTTGGTTGCCACCCATTATGTGGCGTTTTGATAAAAATTGGAAAGCATTGCGCCAGACCACGCCTTGGTTAGAGAAACCACCCAGCGCGTATATTGCCGAACATATTCGGGTGACCACCCAGCCAATTGAAGAGCCAGAAAATATGAAGCATTTGCATGCCATGTTGGAGATGTTTCCGGCAGATAAGATGCTGATGTTTTCGACCGATTTCCCGCATTGGGATGGCGACACACCCGATTATGTTGCGCGTTCAATTCCCAAATCATTGCAGTCTCGGGTGATGTATGATACGGCAGCTGAACTTTACAAATTGCCGGAGGCGATTGATGGCGAATAAGGGCAAACAAAAGATTGCTGTGGCAAAGGTGGGGGAAATTGCAGTAGGTGATCGCAAGCTGGTTGATGTGGACGGTAAGTCGATTGGCATTTTTAATGTGCATGGCGACCATGTGGCTGTGCTGAATGTGTGCCCGCATCAACTTGCACCTATATGTCTTGGGCGCGTGGCAGGTACCACCTTTGCGTCAACACCGGGTGAACCCTTAAAGTGGGGGCGTGATGGTGAAATACTGGCTTGTCCTTGGCATGGCTGGGAGTTCGATTTGAAAACCGGAGAGGCTTTGGCCGATAAACGGCGTTTGCGTAAGTATCCAGTGATCGTAGAAAGTGAGACGGTTTATATTGAAATATGATAGGAATCAGGAGCCTTAAGATTGGGTTTTGGTTTTTATGGCTCCTGGTTTTTGTGAGGAATGTGCAGGTGCTGAGATATAGGGATGAGCAAAATTCAACCAGATAAGAAGTGGTATTCCTTCTCTGAGAAAATGGTTCCAATAGGCAAATAATTTTTCTATGTAGGGTTGTAACCAGTAGGGATATTCGTTCATAACTTTATTTTGCAAAAAATGAATATCCAGCTTGCTTACGTTAGGTTGGCCATATTGCCCATTTACATAATCCCAGATAAAAATATAGGTGATAAAATAGAGTTGTGCGACATGAAACAATGAGGTGATGGCGATACCCCAAACGATGCCCAAGATTCGTTGGTGTTCTGGTAGATTTGGGGTGGTAATAAATAAGGCAATTAATACAATCAAATTGAAGTGGATGGCAATGGTCTGTAATATGGGTATTCGGACATGCCTGTTTAATCGACTTTTGGGGTACATTTCTGGATAAAGGATATGAACACCGTCTTCCGTATTCTCAATTCGGACATTCTTGCCAAGAATTTCAAAAAGAAGATTGGTTTCGGCTCCCAAGCATTTGAGATAAATCGTTGCAAAAGGTGACCAAATAGCAAAGAGAATAACAGAGGCAATGATAAATTTAGCCAGAAATTGGACCGCATTGCTATTTTTTAACCCATTCATTAAACCAATATATCCATATAAATAAAGCAAATCCCAGGTTGGCAATGGCCATATAATAGATGTGGAAGTCTTCTATGTGAGAAGGTCGTACAACGGCAACAATACCCATAATAACAACGCGTAAGGTTCCAAAAACAAAAAAAGCTGGAATGCCTATTACTAATCCGATGCGTTTGATTTTGGAGCCGATAGGATAAGCAAGCACGCTGGCAGTATAAAGAAGAGACGTAAATAAACCTGTGCATCCTTGGGTGATACGGTAGGAAATTTGATGCAAGACCAGGGTGCAATCCCCCAAGGCGATGTTGAGAGTAATATGGTTATCGATATAGAGAATTTGCAAAAGAAATGACGCGCTATAGGAAATTGCTCGAATATAGACTTGTGCAATCCATTCGGGAAAAAATTCAACAACAAAGAAAAATAAGATGGTATAACCAAAGAAGAGACCTGTAAATTTAATGATTGCGCGTGACGCTGGCGTTGATAGAAAATGGGATAGAGGCATAAAAATGAGTGGTGGTTTTGGTATATTTGCCGAAACTAAATATATCTGTGATATTGTAATGTATACTAAACAAGATTCGATCTGACCGTTGCGGTTGTCGGATAACGCTCTTCTGTCAGATCAAATCTTAATTTAGTACAGGTAATTGAGATACGTTTGAGAGGATACTATGTTTGTTGCACTGCAAGAAGCTTTAGCGATAGATATGTTGCATACTGGCACAAAGCAATTTATGTGCCAGTTAAAATTGTTTTTCTTGCAAATCGTGACTCATTTGGCAAGTAGTGGCAAAAATATGATGTATGGCATCGGCCTTGGTTTTATCGGTGCAGCTCTTTTTTTTATGATTGCCTTTCCTCTTCTCTTCTTTTTCTCCCTTCCGTAATTTATAACCTTTGTTGTTCTATCGCCAGTTTATAAGCCCCATATATAACAAAAAACAGACCCGCAATCCATTCCCAACCCACAGGGATGGGTTGTCGATGGGATGTTGTGTTTGGACTAAATGGGTCGAATCCGATTACAATACGATTGTTATCGAGAGAGATC
>JBLHJX010000219.1:0-9127 GCA_047619225.1 Candidatus Latescibacterota bacterium | reverse complement strand
CACCCTAGTTGACGAACCCGATCCCAAACCCATCCTCACCAACCTCCTCAACTGGGCCAAATACCCCAACGTCTACGTCAAAATATCCAACATCCACACCCGCTCCCACGAACCCTACCCCTTTGCCGACACCCACGACATCATCAAACAAGTCTACGACGCCTACGGCCCCCAACGCCTCATGTGGGGCACCGACTTCCCCCACATCCTCAAAACAACCGGCTACCAAGAATCCTTAGATCTCATCCGAAACGAACTCTCCTTCACCCCCGAAGACCTCGACTGGATCTTGTGCAAAACCATCCTCAACGTTTGGTCGTTTAAAGAATAAGAACCGAATGTCTCACGCGCACAGCCGCAGGCTTAACGAGCGGAGCGAGCCACGTAGCGAAGACGCGAAGGAAAAAAAGGAAATTCACGAACTTAGTGAATTTCCTTAGTAAGATATATGTCAGAAGTCTCGTTTTCAAGAAACTCTAAAGCGTCCCTAAAACTTTCGAGCAACCACGCCACAGCGCACTGTTCCCACTTGTACAGCCTACCTGCTCAGCACAATCCTCGTAGGCCACTGAACTTCATGCACCCACAAACGGTATTTGCGCTGTGGCAGCCCCCGGCGCTTGAGGGCGGCATTTTTTGCTTACTTTTTGTTGCTGCTGACAAAAAGTAAGTCGCCGAAGGCAACTAAAAGTAAAAAAATCAATTAGCCACAGAGCCTCTACAAAACAAAAACCCTACTACCCCGGATGCTTCCCAACCCGCGCAAGCCCTTCATGCTCCCCATAATACCGCAACCGATTCTGATACAACCGCCGCGCCGGATCATTCGTCTCCTCCATCCAAACAAACAACCGCCTCCGCATATCTGCCGCCACCGCCCGATAACCCGGATGCTGAATCAAATTCCGCATCTCCCACGGATCCTTCTCCAAATCATACAACTCATCCTCCCCCGCACAATTGTATCCATATTTATACGACGCGTACCGAACCGTCCGCAACGTCGCCGCCAAACTGTTCACCCCCCCAAACTCAGACACCACAGTATCCCGCCAAGCCACATCTGCCTCAGCCACCAACGGCAAAAGCGACATCCCATGAACCGCGTTCCGATCCCACTCCGCCGCCCCCAAATCACACACCGTCGGATACAAATCCGTCAACGAAACAAACGCCTCACGCACCTCCCCCTTCGCCTTACCATCTGGAAACCGAATCACAAACGGAATCCGATGAATCTCCTCAAAATGATGCCACCCCTTATCCGTCAACCCGCCATGACTACCGATCGTTTCCCCGTGATCCGACGCAAAAATAATCACCGTATTCTCAAGCTGTCCCGTCGCCTCCAAATGCGCCACCAAACGCCCAATCTGCTCATCAATCAACGTCGCAAATGCATAATAATACCGCAACGCCATCTCCCAATCGGCCCACACCAACCGCTCGTGATCAGGATGAATCTTCACCTGATGTGGCCCCATCAACTCACGCGACGGCCACCGATAATTGGGCCACTCCGGAATCGACACATCGCGATACATATCTACATATTCCTTAGGTACATAATACGGCCCGTGCGGCCCCCAGAAATTGTGCCAAATAAAAAATGGCTTTTCCTCCTTGGCAAACCGATCCGTCATATCCATCGTGTGCTGCGTCAAAAAATAAGGCACCGTCGACTCAGCAGGCCCCTCCAATTCCCCCATTGGCAAAATATGCTGCGTCTCTTCCCCCCATTCCTTCACCTTGTGCTCAAACCCATTTTCTTTCAAATAATTCTGATACTCAGAATACTCAAACCCACCCCCACCGTGATTGCCAAAATTCTGCCCCTCAAAACCCACATCTCTTGGCAAAGACGGTTCATTCGGAATCCCAAAACTCTCCGTTTTCTCAGTCCCCAAATGCCACTTGCCCGTATACCCCAACTGATACCCCGCACTTTCCATTCGACGCGACAACAACTCAGGCCGGTCTCTTAACTCGTGGACACTACACCCCACATTGTGCAAATTAGACGTAATCCCGTGTGTGTGCGGATATTGCCCCGTCATCACCGTACCACGTGCCGGGCTGCACACCGGATTTGACGTATACGCCGTCTCAAACCGAACACCCTCACGCGCCAAACGATCAATATTGGGCGTTTGACACACCGTATCACCGTAAGCCCCCACAGCAGACAAACGATGTTGATCGGTCATAATCACAATAATGTTGGGTTGTTTTTTCATCATTACCTCCAAAATTTCAATTGAGGATTCACATGTCAGATCATTTAACCTTACTTAAACTTAACGGCTGGTGTGTGCTCGAAAACATCATTCCAGCTCAAGAAATAGACACGGTTCGTAACAGTGTTCTTCAAACAGTAGCATAAAAAAGAAAACGAAGTGCCACACGTTCCCAAAACGATCTATAACCAACTCCCAGAATCAGTTAAGCCACTCTACAGGCATTGGGTAAGATAAATTACGATTGCGCGTTCAAGATACGGAGCCCACTTGCAAACGCAAAACAAATCCTTTGCACTTGACATACCATCGAAACAGATAATATTTACAAATATTTATTGAGAATAAAGGATACAATTTCTACTCGGAAAAAACGCCATGAACATAAGATGTCTTTTAGGAACCATCATCCTCGTCTCCTGTCTCATCCCCTTATGCCAAACAGAGGCCCAAAACACAACAGATCCCAAGTTTTATTTCAGCGGCATTGTCGATTTGGCAACGGCATTTAACGAAGATGGCGCCCCTCTGATCCACCAATTTCGCCGAGGTGACAGCCCATTTGACAACATGCGAGCAACCCTATTTGCAGATGTGGTCTTAGCACCTCGGTTAACCCTCTTTAACCAAGCCATTTTGGCGCCTACTGGGCGTGCCCACTTCCAATCCTACTGGCGCCCCATTCTGCAATTTGATGCCCTCCACAAAGATCGATTTGAACTTCTACTCGAAGCGGGCAAACTCTCTACCACATTTGGCGCTTATGGTCCCCGTGCGTACTCCAACCGCAGCCCGCTCATCACACCACCGCTCATGTACCATTATTTCACGTCTCTCCGCTCAAACCAATTGCCCGCAGATAACGATGACCTTTTAAAAAGCCGAGGGCAAGGCTACGCGTCTGTCTTCACCAGCTTTTCAGGCGGTGGCAGTGCCAACAAATTTGATGGTCTTCCCATTATTTACGACGTCTGTTGGGATACCGGCATACGTGCCTTTGGCAGCATGTGGCGCCTTGAATACAGTCTCGCGCTCACCCAAGGCACACTCTCAGATCCACAAAACTCGGGAGGCGACAACAACGAAGGCAAACAAATCATCTCCCGCATCAGCCTCATTCCCGCAACGGGTTTATTCATCGGCTCATCTTACGCACGGGGTGCTTATTTAGACGCCGCCGTTGCCAGCGTCTTACCCACAGGCCGAACACCCGAAGACTTTGTTCAAGAAGCCATTGGATTCGACCTAAGTTACGAAGTGCGCCACCTCAAACTCATTGGCGAAGCTGTGTTCAACACCTGGCAAATGCCCAACATTGTCGATAGTCAAAACAATCCCAAAAACCTCACCCTCTTGGGGTGGTATGTGGAGGGACGATACGCCTTTTTACCTGGTTTATATGGTGCCTTCAGATTTGATCAACTCAAATTTGACACAATCGAAAACAGCACCGGTCAATCCCTCACGTGGGATGATGACATCTGGCGTATTGAGGCTGGTCTTGGATACCAGTTTTGGGATGGTGTACTGGGCAAAATCATCGTCCAAGACATTCATAAAAAACGGACGCCAAGAACCACATTGGGCGCAGCGCAACTTTCTTTGGCTTTTTAAGTTTAAGTATAAATCTGCTTTATTTGGGCGATCTCAATACAACCCCTCATTCCTGAGCAACTCTGAAGGTTTTTTTTATGTCTTGTCGATGGATACCGATCTTCCTGCTCTTTGTCTTTTTGAGCACCCATAACATTGAATCTGCAACCATAACAGGTATGGTACACCTTCAAGACACAGAAAAAACCGCCCGCCCCAAACGATATTATATGGGCCCTTATCGCTCAAGCCACCACACAACCAAGACACTCGAAGGCCCCCAAAACACAGTCATCTATATAAAAGGGGTAACAACCCAAACCGATACGAGCAAAGCACAACCGGTAGAAATGACACAAGTGGATGAAATGTTCGTACCCTATGTGCTGCCTATTCAAAAAGGCACCTCCGTTGGCTTTCCAAATGAAGATGCCTTTTATCACAATGTATTCTCTGTCATGTCAGGTGTACGATTTGACCTGGGGCGTTATGCCAAAGGCAAAACCACCAACCAAACCTTTGACACACCCGGTGTGGTTGTGGTCCGTTGCGAAATACACCCCGGCATGAAAGCCTATATCCTCGTTCTCGATACCCCCCATTTCACAGTTCCTTCAAAAACAGGCGTCTATACACTCAACAACATCCCTCCCGGCACATATCAACTCTTTGCTTGGCACCCCGATCAGGGTACGCAGACACAAACGATAACCGTCACGGACACACACCCCACAACCGCCAACTTCTCATTCTAATACTATGATACAGCGCCTAAAAACCCTGCGTGGCAAAATGCTTTTTTTTACCTTTGGGATTGTCACCCTTTTCACGGGCCTATCCCTTGTGGTTTTGCAAGCCTTTGTCTCTGACTACGTCGAGTCCCAAATTGAAAAAAACTTGGCACGCACCGAACTCGTTTTTGAGTCTTTTATGTCGGCACGCATCGACTGGTTACAAGCACAATGTGAAGTTGTTGCAGAAGATCCTCGATTTACAGCGCCCTTAGACATCGCCGATCCCCAATTTGACTACCAAGCCCAAACCGTTCTGCGCGAAGCTCGAAAGTTCCAACGCATTATTGGCAGCGACTTGTTTATGGTCACCAACCATAAAGGACGCGTACTTGCACGGTTGGCCATTCTCCCCCTACCCCAACAAGCCGACAACACTCTGCTGAAACATCTCGCGACCTACCCCGACAACGCAATGCCCTGGAAATATGAAGGCCAAACCTATTATACCCTCCCATTTACCCTAACAAACGGTACGCAATTGGTACTTGGTTTTGACTCACCCAATGTTTCAAAAGAAGAACTACAGGCCCATTTGCAAACCATGCTCGAAGAAAACAGCATGCTCTTGCTCAATCAGAATGCCCTCACACGACAACTCATGGAAACCTTTGACTGCGATTTGGTCGCCGTCATCAACACACAAGGTGAGATTCAAGAAGCCATCATTCGCAAAACAACCTACGGCACCGACCTCTCTCAGTCCTCCAAAATCAGGGAAGCCCTCAACGGCACCGCCAACACTGGGTTGCAAACAGATCGCAACCAAATTGCCCAGTTTGTCATTATGCCCATTTGGGTCAACAACCATGTCATTGGCACACTCAGTGTCGGGTTTGGTATTGATGATTGGTTGGCCAGCAATTTAAATCGCATGACAGACAGCCAAGTTTCATTTGGCCTCGACAATCACATCATTGCCTCAACTTGGCCACCCAACCTACGCGAAGACCTCAATGCCCAATTGGCCACACGTGAAACAACACCCAATGAAAATACCTTTCGAACATACCTAGACAACGAAGCCTATGTCTCCCTTCAAAAACCACTCACAGACTTAGGTGGTACAGTACAAGGTTTTTACTTGCTCCAAATTTCTTACGACCGCGCAATTGAATTTCTCGATACGGCAGAAAAGCTCCTTTTAATCTTAGGGATCAGCGTACTTTTCATTGCAGCCATTATCAGCTTTGTAGGCATACGCAGAATCACAAAACCCTTACACGCGCTTGTAGAGGGCACCCAAAAAATTGCCGCAGGTCATCTTGAAACACAAATTGATCAAACCACCCAAGACGAAATTGGCGAACTCGCCCAATCCTTTAATGAAATGACCCGTACTCTCAAAAGCTCGTTAGATGCCCTGTCCGCATCTGAAAGCCGGTATCGCGATTTGTTTGACAATGCCCAAGACATTGTCTACACCACAAATATGGATATGCACCTCACATCACTTAACAAAGCCACATTGTCTTTACTGGGTAAAACGAACGAAGAAATCATTGGCAAAACCATCTACGACCTCATGCTCCCTGAAGATGCCAAACGCATCCAATTTGAAGAGCGGCTCATTATATCCGGAATGCCTCGCCCGACAATGGAATTCACACTCCAATGCAAAGACAAAAACAGACACATGGAGGTGGTCTCTCGGTGGATCTTATCTGCCAACAGCAAACCCATTGGGGTACACGGCATTGGACGTGACGTACAAGAGCGAAGAGAAAGAGATACGGCTGAACAAAATTTCCGAGACAAACTCCACGAGGCCGAAAAGCTTCGTGTATTGGGTGAAATGGCTGCCGGTGTGGCACACAACTTCAACAACCAACTCACCAGCGTCTTGGGATATGCAGAACTCATGACCCTGAACAACCAGCTGCCAGAAAATGTGCGCAACAATGCCGTAAAAATCTTTGAGTCGGGAAAACGGTGCTCTGACATCGTACGCCGCATCCAAACGTTTGGGCGCCCCATCGATCTTACCGACATAGTACCCATGGACCTCAACGAAACCATCCAAGGCACCGTAGACATCACACGCCCCCGATGGAAATCACGCCCCGAACGCGAAGGCATCACCGTCAACATAGAAACAAATCTTGAACCGTTGCCCTTTGTGCGCAGCACAGCATCGGCCTGGGAAGAAGTGCTCTCTAACCTCATATTCAATGCCGTTGATGCAATGCCTTTGGGGGGTACCATTACCATTTCTACCAGTGGCACAGAAGAAGAAGTCATCCTCAGAGTACGTGACAATGGTACCGGTATGGATGCCGAAACAAAAGCCCGAGTCTTTGAACCCTTCTTTTCAACCAAAGATTCAGACCGAGGCACAGGCCTCGGTTTGAGCACAGTCTGGACTCTGGTTCAAAACCTGGGGGGGCGTGTAGAACTCGAAAGTGAATTGGGTGAAGGTACAGAATTCATTATTTACATTCCGACAACCACAGGCTCCATACAGACAGAGGAAGAGTTAATCACACTCACAAGCGATCTACACGTCTTGGTCATTGACGAAGACACCGCAGTAAGAGACTTTCTCCCTCAATTGTTAAAAACGCATCACGTAGACACCGAATCAAGTGGCACAGCAGCACTTCAAACAATCGAAACAAAAGCGTATGACGTGGTCATCACCGATTGGACAATGGCAGGAATGTCGGGTCTTGATATTGTCGAACAAGTCAAACAAAAGCACCCACAAACCATCACCATTCTCATGACCGGCTGGGAAATCAAAAACTCCATCATTGAAGATCATAAAGACATTGACCTGACCCTCAGCAAACCCTTCAATCAAAACAGCCTCAATCAAGCTTTGTCAAAAGCCCACCAAATTCGACAAAAACACCTCACACCAGACTCGGTTTGAGCATGTTGTTATAGAAACCCCTGCATAAAAAAAGGGCCTCACGTTTTTAACGTAAGGCCCTTTTCATTTTACAAACAACCTCATCTACCCATCGCAACCATGACCCTCTCAGGCGTAAACGGCATCTGTCGCAACCGAATACCCACCGCATCAAAAACCGCATTTGCAATAGCCGCAGGCGTTGGTCCCTGCGTCGCTTCCCCGCTGCCCAAACTCGGCAATCCCGGCCGATCAATCAATACCGTCTCAACTTTGGGCGCCTCGGGGAACGTTAAAATTGGATACGTCTCCCAATCTCGACTCGTAATCCGCTCCCGATCAAACCGCACGGCCTCCTTCATCGCCCAACTCGCCGCCTGAACCACCCCACCCTCAAGTTGATTCTTCAAACCATCAGGGTTCACAACCTGCCCCGCATCAGCCGCAATCACCACCCGTTCCAAAACAATCTGCCCTGTATCGACATCCACGCACACATCAAAAATCACCGCCACATAACACTTCTCATTTTTATACTGCGCAAACCCAAGCCCTTGTCCGCGTCCTTCACCATTACCACGCACACCCGCCTGCCAACCCGCTTTGTTAGCCGCTGCCCGAATCACATCTTTGGCACGGTCATCATCCAAGTGCTTGAGCCGAAAATCCACCGGATCTTCACCCGTAGCAAAAGCCAACTCATCCATAAACGACTCAATGGCAAACACATTGCCCGGAGAACCCAAACCACGCAAAGCAGACACCCGCAACGGGCTATCGGGCACAAAACGCTTCACCACACGCCGTCGTGAAAAATTGTACAGCGGATCGGCATTGCGATGAATGCCACCGTGTGAACCCCCTCCAGGTTTAGCAATCGGTGGCGGCAAAGCATTTTCAATATGCCAAGCCGCCAACATATTCGATGTGCCATTCATCGCACGCGGGCGCCCTGAATGGGTGTAACTCCACGCATCGTGATTCCAATCAATCACCACCCCACCGTCACCGACACTGCCTTGCATCTTCACAGCCATACATGACCCATAGGGTTCCCAAGCATGTTCATCATCCCGCATCCACTTCAACATCACTGGGCGATCTGGCAAAAAACGCGCCAACAGCGCTGCATCCAAAGCCGCATCATCGGCACCATTGTGCCCATAACACCCAGCACCTTCCACATGGATCACCCGAACAGATTGATCGGGCAAGTCTAACACCTGTGCCAATGACCCTCTCAAGGGTGACACACCTTGCGTATGTGCCCACACCGTCAACATCCCATCTTGCCAATGCGCCATCGCAGCCGAGGGGCCCAATGAACCATGCATATGATAGGGTTTGTAATACGTTGCTTCAACTGTTTGACGGGCACCATCTGGCACCGCAATATCGGGCACCGCATCTTCCACAGGCCTGCCCTCCACCACCAATAACGCCTGTTCATTGGGATGATTCATCAATGCTTCAAACAACTTGTTTTCATCTGGAAACTCACCGCCCCCCTCCCACACACATTTTTCACGCAACACGTCTGCCGCCTTCACAGCTTGCTCTTCACGCTCGGTGATCACACCCAAAAAATTGCCATCACGTACCACCTGTAACACACCCGGCAGATCGCCCACATCCGCCACAGAAACCAACAC
>JBLHJX010000218.1:0-9191 GCA_047619225.1 Candidatus Latescibacterota bacterium | reverse complement strand
TGTCTTCACGCTCTTAGGCATTCATCTTCCGAGCGTTTTCAACGGCTTGCTCAATCGTTCCAACCATTCTAAAGGCTTGTTCGGGTAAATCGTCGTGTTTGCCTTCAATTAATTCTTTAAAACCGCGCACAGTATCTTCAATCTTCACATATTCACCCGGAATACCCGTAAACACTTCGCCCACAGTGAAAGGCTGCGTAAGGAAGAACTGAATACGACGTGCACGACCAACGACCACCCGATCTTCATCTGATAACTCATCAATACCCAAAATGGCGATAATTTCGCGCAAGTCGCGATACCGCTGCAAAATTTGTTGTACCTGCAACGCCACTGCATAATGCTCTTCACCCACCACACGTGGATCGAGAATGCGCGAAGAAGACGCCAAAGGATCAACCGCCGGATACAACACCTGATCGGCCAAAGCACGATCCAACACAATACGACCATCAAGGTGAGAAAATGCCGTCACCACACCCGGGTCCGTATAATCATCGGCAGGTACGTAAATGGCCTGCACCGAAGTAATAGAACCTTTCTTCGTGGTTGTGATGCGTTCTTGCAAAGTACCCATTTCGGTTGCCAACGTGGGCTGATACCCCACAGCAGAAGGCATGCGACCAAGCAAAGCCGATACCTCAGCACCCGCTAGAATAAAGCGGAAAATATTGTCAATAAACAACAACACATCTTGGCCGTGCTCATCGCGGAAGTTTTCGGCAATGGTCAAACCCGTCAAAGCAATACGCTGACGCGCACCAGGAGGTTCGTTCATCTGACCAAAGACCATCGCGGTCTTGTCAATCACGCCCGATTCAGAAAGTTCGAGCATTAAGTCATTGCCTTCGCGTGTGCGTTCTCCCACACCCGCAAAAACAGAATAACCACCGTGTCCTTGAGCCACATTGTTAATCAGCTCAGTCAAAATCACTGTCTTGCCCACACCCGCACCACCAAACAAACCCAATTTACCACCCCGTGAGAATGGGCAAATCAAATCCATCACCTTAATGCCTGTTTCCAATACCTGATCGGATGTCACCTGATCTTCGTGAGGAGGCGCACCACGGTGTATTGGCATACGAGGTGTATCAGCAGGCACAGGTCCTTTCCCATCGATAGGATCGCCAATCACATTCAACAAGCGACCCAACACTTTTTCGCCCACAGGCACCATAATGGGTGACCCTGTATCGACAACCTTGGCACCGCGCACCAACCCATCCGTTGAATCCATGGCCACACACCGCACCATATTTTCGCCCAAGTGCTGTTGTACTTCTAACACCAAGCGAGGCTCAACACCTTTAACATCCAATGCATTGTAGATGGGTGGCAATTCGCCTTCATCAAAGGCCACATCAATCACAACACCAACAATTTGTTTAACCAAGCCCTCGTTCATATCAACCTCTCAAAGCGTCTAAGCAACGGCCTCGGCGCCGCCGATGATGTCCATCAATTCCAGAGTAATTGAAGTCTGACGTTCTTTGTTCATCTCTCGGGTTAAGTCTTCGATTAAGTCACCAGCATTTTTAGTTGCGTTATCCATTGCCCGCATACGGGAAGCTTGCTCTCCCGCATTGGACTCTAACAGTGCACGCCACACTTGAAAATTGATATGGCGGGGCACCAATGTATCTAACAACACCTCGGGTGAAGGTTCAAACAAATAGTCTTCACCACCGCCCCCTTCAACTTCTTTGGGCACAATAGGCAACAATTGCTCGGCCACAGGCTGTTGGGTTGCAACCGAAACAAATTCATTATAAACCAAAACCACACGATCAACAGCACCCGTTAAAAATTGATTTTTAACATCATCGGCAACAGTCACTGCCTGTGAAAATGACAACTCACGAAATAAATCGACATATGTATTCGCCATAGTCACATTGCGGTTGTTAAAAAAGTTGCGTGCTTTTCGACCCACGGCAACAACGCTGTCGTTTTCTTTTACACTGCCAAAACCCTTACGACAAACATTGGTATTAAAGCCACCACACAAACCACGGTCCGAAGAGACCACCACATATACCGTTCGATCACCACCGCGTTCTACAAAAAGCGGATGCGATGAGGGATCCACGCTGCCACTCAAACGTTGAAGCACCCGATCTAACTGTTGTGCATAAGGCCGTGCGGCCACAATAGATTCTTGCGCCCGGCGCATACGAGCCGCCGCCACCAACTGCATGGCATTGGTCACACGCTGGATATTCTTAATGCTTGCAACCCGGGTTCTGAGCTGTCTTAGATTTGCCAAATCAATTCCTCAAAATCACAGAAATTTCTCAATCTGTGATTTGCGTTTTTTATACTGTAACTTGAAAACCACTCTTAAACGATTCTATCGCACCTTTGAGTTTTTCAGCACTTTCATCACTCAAATCTTGGCTGTCACGTATCTCAGCCATCAATTCACTTTGACTGTCGCGCATATATGTGAATAGTTCTCGTTCAAAGCGACGTGTATCGGCTGTGGGCAAATCATCAATCAATTTAGATGCGACCAATGACACCACTTGCTCTTCAAGTGGCATGGGCACATATTGCCCCTGCTTCAAGATTTCCATCAGCTTTCCGCCCTGATTCAACATATTGCGCGTTGAAGCATCCAAACCTTCTGTACCAAACTGGGCAAACGCTTTCACTTCATTGTATCGTGAAATGTCACCCTTAATGGTTTTGGCCACAGCTTTCATGGCCTTGGTTTGTGCCGAACTACCCACGCGGGATACCGAAGCCCCCACATCCATAGCAGGCCGCTGGCCGGCATAGAACAATTCAGGTTTGAGCAAAATTTGACCATCAGTAATCGAAATCACGTTGGTGGGCACAAATGTTGACACATCGCCTTCTAAAATTTCAATCACCGGCAACGCGGTTAAGGATCCTGCACCTTTTTCATTGCTCATTTTCGCCGCGCGTTCAAGCAAACGCGAGTGCAAATAAAACACATCACCCGGATAGGCTTCACGGCCCGGTGGGCGACGCAACACCAACGACATTTCGCGATAGGCCCAAGCTTGCTTGGACAGATCATCATAAACAATAAGGGCATGTTCACCCTTGTCGCGAAAGTATTCACCCATAGAACAACCCGCATAGGGTGCCAAAAATTGCATAGGCGCTGAATCACTCGCTGTTGCCGATACCACAATGGTATATTCCATGGCACCATTTGCTTCCAGCTCGGCCACCACTTTGGCCACGGTAGAAGCCTTTTGACCAATCGCCACATAAATGCATTTCACATCACTGTGTTTTTGATTGATAATGGCATCAACCGCAATAGCTGTTTTGCCCGTTTGACGGTCACCAATAATCAACTCGCGCTGACCACGACCAATGGGCACCGTGGCATCAATCACCTTCAGCCCAGTCATCAGAGACTCTTTCACTGGCTGACGATCAATAACACCCGGGGCTTTGCGCTCAATAGGCAAAGTCTGAGTCGTATTGATCGGTCCTTTGCCATCAATTGGAATCCCCAAAGGATTTACCACACGCCCTAAGAGTTCTTCACCAACAGGCACCTCAGCAATGCGTCGTGTGCGCTTGACTTCATCACCTTGGCGAATCAGTGTGGTGTCGCCAAACAGCACGCAACCCACATTGTCTGCCTCGAGGTTAAGCGCCATGCCCATGACCCCGTTGGGAAATTCTACCAGTTCACTGGTTTGCACATTGGCAAGGCCTTGCACACGCGCCACACCATCACCAACCTGCTGCACGGTTCCGCTCTCGTAAACATCAATCTCAGCTTTAGAATCGAGAATTTGTTGCTTGAGCAGTGCCGAGATCTCATCGGGCCGAATTTGTAAATTCGTCGCCATAAGCTCTGCTACCTCACTTGTTGATTAAACACCAGACACCAGTTGTCGTTGCAACCTTTTCAACTGTGTCGTCAGCGTGCTGTCAAATACTTGATCACCCAATCTGGCCACAAAACCAGCTTTTAAACTTGCATCTATTGTTGTTTCCAAATGCACTTTTTTACCTGAAAATGCCGACAACCGCGCCACCAATCTGTCTTCTTGTTCAGAAGTAAGTGGCACCGCCGATGTGACATGTGCCTTAGCAATACCTTGGCGTTCATCCAAAACAGTTGTAAAACCAGCCAAGATTTCTTCAAGCATACGCTCACGGCGATTGTCACACAACACAATCAAAAAATTGAGCGTCAGTGCATTAATTTTGCCTTCAAACAAATTGCCCAATATCCGTTTTTTTTGATCGGATCGCATCATGGGATCGGCAACAAAATTGCTCAGATCTTCAGATCCACGAAGCAGATTAAGCAAACCCTCAACATCGGATGCAACCGCATCCAATGCGTCTTTTTCTTGGGCCGCTTCAAGCAAAGCCTCAGCATATCGAACAGCTACTGCAGATTGACTCACTTCATATCTCCGAAAGCTCAGTTTTGACGCGCATTGGGAATGCGATCAATGAAATCATCTACGATCTTTCGACTGCGATCATTATCCAAATTTTCATCCAGCAACTGCCCAGCAGCCAAAATGGCCAGCTCAGCTGTTTGCTGACGCAATTGTAGAACAGCTTGATCGCGTTCTTGTTGAATGGTACGCCGTGCTTGTTCCAACATGTGTTCGGCTTCGGCTTCGGCTTTTTCACGCACCTCACGAGCAACCCGTTCTGCATCTTCTCGTGCCCGTGCAATTGCAGCTTGAACTTGAGCTTGAGCGTCGGCCAATGCTTTTTTATTTTCTTCAGCAGCGACCAAGGCTTCTGCTTGCACTTTTTCAGCCTGCTCCATTGCCTGACGAATGCTACTTTCGCGTTCGTCAAGAGCCGACAAAAGCGGCCCCCAAGCAACTTTCTTGAGCACAACCAACACAAGCACAAAAGTAATCAGTGTCCAGATGATCAATCCTGGATTTGGACTCAGTAAATCCATACGTTATGCCTCTCGTTCACTGTGCACAGATTTGATGATTGCAAGCAATTTATTTTAACACCAACAAAACGCAAATCACAACAGCAAACAGTGCCACGCCTTCAATCAATGCTGCGGCAATAATCATTGTTGAACGAATATCACCCGTAGCTTCGGGTTGACGTGCAATTCCTTCAACAGCACCCTTACCAATTTGACCAATGCCGACACCGGCACCTAAGGCAGCCAAACCAGCACCAATACCAGCCGAAAGATAACCATATGCTTCAGCAGCCATAGCTTCCACAATACCCCTCCTTAACTAAGTTGAAACATCAATGCTCCTGATGAACAGACAGGCCAATAAAGACAGCAGTCAGGAGCGTGAATACGTAGGCCTGAAGGAAACCAACAAAAATTTCTAATAAATACATAGCAAGTGCAAAAAAGATTGAAACCGGCACAGCCACAACACCCATAATAAAAATAAGACCAATCAAAGATAAAATAATCACGTGTCCTGCCAGCATATTGGCAAACAAACGAATGCACAGCGCAAATGGCTTGGTAAGCAACCCTAAAAATTCTAAAGGAATCATCAATGGCAGCAACAAAATAGGCAGTCCTGGTGGGATCAGTCCTTTAAAAAACCCAAAAAAGCCGTTGTGTTTAATACCCGACCCAATCATCACCACAAAAGAAATAGCAGCCAAAGCTGCCGTCACATTGATATTGCCCGTTGCCGTTTGCCCAAAAGGAATCAAACCCAACAGATTGCACGCCAAAATAAACATAAAAGTGGTGAGAAAAAAGGGCATATACTTTGCACCCTCTTTCTCACCCAAATTGGGCACGGCAACATCATCGCGAATAAATACCACAAGTGCTTCGATGGCATTTGAAAAACCCGATGGGATCAACCCACGGCGACGTGTTGAAATGGCAAGTGTAACAATAATAAAAAGTGTGGCAACCCACATCATCACCAAATGCCCAGTGATAGACATGTCTATCCCAAACAAATGTATATGGGGAAGAGGAATGTGGAGTGATCCGAGATGAAGTTCGTGGTGATCGACAATATGATCTAAAATAAAATTGCTTTCACCATTTCCTTCTACTTGTCCAGCCATCCGTTAGGTTCCCTCTGCACGTTGCGTATCACCAGACGAGCATCTGGCAAATAATCGAATCTCCAAAATTTGAAATATTACATAAAACAAAAACATCGACAGTGTCAAGCTATAAATATGAAGTTTAACTACTTTTACAGCAATTAAAAAAAAAGTTACAACAATAAATATTCGCAAACCCATCCCACCAAATACAGCCGCAAAAAAAGTGGTATGGTTTTTATTCATAGCCCACAACGCAACACCGCCTCCAACCAGCGCATTTAACGTACAAATAGCACAACCAACCGCTGCAGCAACCACCCAATCTGGACCTTTCCAAACATATAATGGATATACACCCACCCCACACACAACAACCAAAATGATGCCCATAGTTTTAACAAACTTTAAAAAAACCGTCACACATCATCCTCCGGTTTGCGGCCTTGGCTGAGAACCACTTTAAAAAAGTGATAAAACCCAGCAATAATACCCAGTATCCCGCCAGCAAGTGTAAATACCGGCGTGACATCAAACCGGTTGTCCAACCATTTCCCTGCATAAACACACAACAAAATCATAACCACAAACTGAATGCCCAAAGTTAAGAAAGGGCCCACTGCGCGATAGGCTTCACTCATATCGGAAGGTTTTTTGTTCATGGTACCCGTTAGAAAGAGTAAGGGCAGCAGATTGTTTCATAAGGCTCGAAAGGAGTGACTAACGTCCAACATTAATGTTTTTTTTGAAAACCTACTACTCTGATCGCTAACGGTTTTAAATTAAAAAAGGCTGCCCGGAGGCAGCCTTAACACGCACAAAAATCCAACCTAATAATAAAACATCAAATAGATCGCCAAAAATACGGTCACCAACAACACGCTGTTGCGCGTCAACCACGTGCGCCCCCAAACACCTTGCGGATCGTGTACGACCCGAATGCCTGACACTGCCGACCGAATCAACGCCTTGCTGCCATTGAAAAATCCATCTTTCAACGGGCCCCCTACGCGCACAATGCTGCGCACAACAGCTGGAAAGGCCCGTCGATAGGTCCAATCTACATCAAGATTGGTAGAGGGCACTTCGTGAGGGTGTTTGTTCGTTAACATCAACACAACAAATGCCAATATCGCAAAGAACACCAACTGAAGCTGAAGCACGACATGCGACTCTGTGTAGGGTATATAATCCACTGGAAAGGGCAAAATATCATACAGAAGTGCAGGATAACACCCAATGACCACACAAAGCACAGCAGAGATCGTCATGGCCACCCGCATATTAAGGGGTGCTTCTTTGCATCTAATTCCCGAATCATGCGCGAAAAATGCAAAAAACGGAATTTTAATACCCGCATGGTGAAGCACACCTGCCGATGCAAACAACAAAACCAGCCAAAGAAAGACATGGCCCCCGTTGGCTGCTTCTTGCATCACCATCGACTTGCTAACAAATGCATTGAACAATGGGATTGCAGAAATCGAACAAGCCCCAATAACACAACAGGCACAGGTCCAAGGCATCGATTTATAAAGACCGCCTAAATTCGATACATTGATACGCCCAGTCTGTAACAAAACCGCACCCATCGACATAAACAGCAGTCCTTTAAAGAGCACATCGTTAAACGCATGGGCCACCGCACCATTAACCCCCATCTGGCCTCCCAAACCAATCCCCACAACCATAAAACCGATCTGGTTGATCATGCTATAACTCAGCACCCGACGCAAATCATCTTCAACAGCTGCGTAAAAAATCGGGAAAATCGTCATCACGGCACCCACGCCAATCAACAGATCTTCACCGGCAAACCCGCGTGCAAGGGTATAAACAGCGGTCTTAGTTGTAAACGCACATAAAAAGAATGTTCCCGTTGGTGTGGCCTCTGGGTAGGCATCGATCAACCAGCTGTGCAACAACGGGAATGCAGCCTTGATGCCAAAGGCCAATAATAAAAGATAGGTATATTTCTCACCCAACCCAATGTGATCAAATGCCAAAGACCCGGTCTTCAAATAGCACCAAGCGGCACCCACCAAGAGCAACAACCCGGATGAGATGTGCACCAACAAATACCGCATACCCGAACGAAGTGCCCGCTCACCGCCACTGGCCCACACCTGAAACACCGAAGTAACCGCCAGCATTTCCCAAAAAATAAACACCGTAATTAAATCACCGGCAAACACAACCCCAACCGCCGAGCCGGCATACATGATCCCGGTGCCAATTTGTAACCGATCTTCAAGATGCAGCGAATAAATCGCCGCCAAGAAAGCCGCCAAATGGAACAGATATCCAAACAGCATGCTCAACCGATCCACACGCAGTACCGTTAGCGAATAACCGCCCCATGTGACATGCCACATCGTACCGTCGGCAAGCCCCAGCAGGTTCAAAAATCCAAATACCGGCAAGAGTACCGACACAACACGACGCGGCCCTGTCGGTAAAATAAACAACAGCAAGCTGCCAAGGAGTAAGATCAGTGCGGGATGCAACTCACCCATCGTAATAATCCTCCGACCGCATCACCACTTTGCGCAACACAACAGACCCCACCACAATCAATGTATAAGCGACAAACCCATAAACGGCATAAAACCCAAACCAACCTTCAACAGGCAACACACCATCGGCAAAACTCAAATGCCGATGCGCCACCAAGTCGGCCAGTAACAGCAGTGCGCACAGCACAACAAAACCGATAATCAAACGCTTTATATTCTCCGGTTTGTCAAGTGCATAGACACGCTCATCTTTTATTTCTTGATGTTTATCTTCTGAATCGTTCATGGCCCAGAACCTCCGATCAATTTCAGCAAATCTAAAACCGGATCGGGAAAGAAAAACAACACCAAGCAACCCGTTGCCGTAAATAGAAGTGGAATCACGCACAAAATAGGCGCTTCATGCAATCCTTCGTGATGATGATCATCTTTGGGTGCAGATGCAAAAAACGCATTCACAACAATGGGCAGTAAATAATAAATATTTAGCAAAGAACTTACCAACAAGATACCCGTCACCACATAATGATGTGCTTCCATCGCCCCCAAGACCAAATACCACTTGCTCCAGGCCCCTGCAAATGGAGGTAATCCAATAATGCTCAGTGATCCAATCAAAAATGCAAACATCGTGAAGGGCATTTGTCGACCAAT
>JBLHJX010000217.1:0-9204 GCA_047619225.1 Candidatus Latescibacterota bacterium | reverse complement strand
CCACAAGCGATTTCCTCAGGAACGCGTGACCCGCTCTTTGCGGTTTGTGATCCAAATTGGTATTGTCAAGAGACCCGTGTGTTTGGAGACCTTTTCGCCAACAACCCAGCACTTTTTCAGGAACAGTATCGGGATGTTATCGTACGCTATCAGAATCGCATTGATGCGTGTTTGACACAAATAGTAGCGCAGCGCCCTCGGCCTGAGTGGGACGTGAATGAGTTTGGTTGGTTGAACTTTGGCAGTGGACTCCATCACAGTACGTGTGTGCGCGAAAATGATCATGAGAGTTGGTGGGACAGTAACTATTATGATTTTCCGCATGCGGCTATTGTTAACTACCTGCGCACGGGAAACCTCTTTAACTTGACCACAGCTGTGGAGGCTGGTTTGCATCTGGCCGATCTCGACATTTGCCACAGTTTTCCTAGCAATCCCGAGCTTGCGGGTTCTCCGCGTTCGGGCCCTGTGGTGGGTCATTTTCGCAACTACACCCGTGGTCAGGAATTTATGGGCCACAGCTCGTTTACCTTTTACAAAAACGAATCCCTCTACGAGCTCTATTATCTCACTGGTGAGCGTTGGTTCCACGAGGTGGGTTTGATGTCTTCGGAGTTTGCGATGGCCCATTGGGGGCGAGGCGCACTTCGTAATGTTGCCCATGGTATTTGGGGGGTGCTCAGTGCCTATCAGGATACACATGCAAAGCGGTATTTGGATCGGGCGCAGTTTTTTGTTGATGAATGGGCAAAACCATGGCAGGATGAATTTAACGGCAGTTTCGATGACCAGCTTTGGATGTATGGGCTACAGTTTGAGGCGTATGACAAATACTTTCGGGTGACAGGCGATAAGGATACTGCGCGCTACAACTTGAAGGCCATAGACGCTGTGATTGCCGAGGAGGTGGGGGATGGCAAGTGGAAGAAGGGGGGGGCTGACAGCGGGATTTGTCTTGCTGGTTACGGTTATGCTTATGGCTATACGGGTGAAGTGAAATACCTCGATTATGGTTTGGAAGTACTTGAAAAGACAACGGCGGCGGCAGGAGATCGTGTGAAGACCTTCGCTCAGCAGTTTCGCGCTTCGCCTTACTTTTTGAAAGTGCTCACTGTTGGCTACAAACCCGAGGCTTCGTTGATGTCTGGCGAGTAGCTGGGTTCACATCATCCAACACGTTTTTTGCAGAGATGTTAAATTGAAAACCATTCATATGCTGGCTTCATTAAGTTGCTCAAAATAGCGCGTGGGCTGGTGGGTTATACGGTTTTATCCATTAAAACAACAGGACGTATTATATGGCAACGGAACAGACAAAAGCACCTTACAATTTTGAGGATCACGGCCTTGTTGCGCCGGTAGGTATGCCCACGTGGGGACCCAGTACCATCGCTACGGTAGATGGAGACGGGCGCCGCATTGTTTTTGTTAAGCTTTGGACGGGAAAAACGGCCTCTTATCTGTTTATCGATGCAGAGACGGGCGAAACGGAACAGGTTTACCCTGAGGGCGATGGTTGGGGTGCGTACCAGGTGCTCATGACACCAGACAATGTGATTTATGATACCATGGACAATCATCTGGTGGCCATTGATGTGGTCACGCGACGTGTGCGAAAATTGGGGGAGATTCCTTCGGGAATGGCGATGACTTATGCTTTGTCAGAGGAGGGCACGATTTACGCGGGCATTTATCCTACCGCGACGTTGGTCTCTTACAATCCTGCTACAGATACGTTCACGGATCATGGGCCTCTCAACGACGAGGTCTGGCCGCAGTATCCACGTCCCCTTTCTGTTGATGCTTCTGGCTGGGTTTATTGTGGTATTAGCATTCAAGAAATGCAGGTGGTGGGTTACAATTTGGCCACGGGTGAAAAACGGTTATTCATTCCTTCGGAACAGCGCCAACGTGGAAATACGGAAGGTTATGTGGGTACCAATGGCGCGGTTTATGTTCAGGCAGAGGGGTGGGGTTGGCACGAGATATCCAACGGACTTGCCACGGCCATTGACCAACCCCCTGTTGAGGCCTTTTCAAATCGCACCGATACATTTCCCGATGGTTCGCGTTATACGCGCGTGGATGTGGCCGACCGCACTCTGTCTATTTTGGACGTTGGTGCCGACGAACCGCGGGAGGTACATTTTAATTATGAAAGTTCGGGCGTGAACATTTATACGATTATTGCAGGGCCCGACAATAAGGTACACGGTGCCACGGGTATTCCATTGCGCATCTGGAAATTTGATCCAGAAACAGGCGAGATTGAAAACCGTGGTTTGGCTGGCAATCGGGGGCATATCAACCAGTTTGTACGCCAGGGTGATCGGTTCTTTGGCGCAATATATAGTTCCGGTGATTTGGTGGAATATGATCCGCTTCAGCCTTATGATGGTGTGCGTATGACAGACAGCATGAATCCTCGGTTGGCCCACTCTGCAGATGAAGCGCGTGATCTTTATGGGCGCCCCCATGCCGTGCTGGCGCACCCCAATGGGCGTCATATTCTTGTGGGTGGGAACGCTGCGCGTGTTGTGCTGGGTAGTGGTTTGCTCATTTATGATTCAGCGTCTCAGTCGGGCACCATTTTAGATCGAGATGAACTGATTCCCAATCAGGGCATCAATGCTCTGGTGGCTTTGCCCGATGGCGATGTGCTGGTGGGAACGTCTACCAAGGCACCAACCGGCGGGGTTGGAAATGTTCCTGAAACGGCTGTGGTTTATCGCCTAGATTTTGAGACTCGGACCCTTACCACTCAGTGGCCTATGCAGCCCAATACCCCTGCCGTTCGTGACATGGTGGTTATGGCTGATGGTTTGGTTTATGGCCTGGCAGAGCCCAATCGACTTTTTGTGCTCGATCCCAAACAAGGTGTGTTTACACATGACGAGGCTTTGACAGATTATGGCGATGTTTCGGGTTGGCAGGCACCTCGGTGTATGATCATGGGTCCAGACGGAAACATCTATGCCCTTTTCAGTGAGGCGGTTGTGTGCATTGATCCTAAGACGCTTGCACATCATGACATTGCCCGTCCTGATGTGCCCGTTACATCGGGTATCGCTATTGTAGAGGGCCGGCTTTATTTTGGCAGTGGGCCACGGTTATTCAGTTGTGATTTAAATTTGGATCGATAGGTTGTTTTCCTTTTTTGAGATGGGTTTTAATGAAAACGATATGTGTGGCCTTATTGCGCCAGAAAATTCTGATCATTGTCGCTGTCAATTTGTGTGCAACGATGGCGTTCGCGGAGGATGGACGAATGTTGGAATCAGCACCCAAGGGGTGGCCTGAAGACGTGAAGACCGTTGCGTATCAGGCAAGTATCGATGCGTCCCAACAGCCTATGTTGTTGTATACTGCCAAGGCCAAAGAGAAACGCCCGCTGCTTGTTGGGCTTCATACTTGGTCTGGAGGCTACGAGCAAGCGGGTGGTGAGGTCGTTTATGCCCGTTGGTGTATGGAGAAAGACTGGCATTTTATTCATCCCGATTTTCGAGGTCCCAACAGGACGCCTCAGGCATGTGGATCTGAGATGGCGGTGCAGGATATTCTCGATGCGGTGACGTTTATGCAGGAGAATTATGCGGTTGATGCAGATCGGATCTATTTGGTGGGCGCTTCTGGTGGGGGGTATGCATCGCTTCTTATGGCGGGTCGGGCACCAGAAATTTGGGCAGGGGTTTCGGCTTGGGTACCCATTAATGATCTTAAAATTTGGTGGGAACAGTGTGATGGTAAGTTGAATTATGCGGAGCATATTGAAAAAGTAGTAGGTGGAAAGCCTGATCACAATCAGAAGGCTGTAGAAGAATGTGTTGCGCGTTCGGCGGTTACCTATCTTGACAGGGCGGCCGGTGTCAATTTGGATATCAACGCGGGGGTGACGGATGGCCACAAGGGCGGGAGCGTGCCTTTTTCGCACTCACTTTATGCATTCAATGAGGTTGTTCCTGAGCAGGAGCGTATTGATCCCGCGTTGATCGAAGCGTTTTATGAGGCACAGGCGTTGCCTGAGGGGTTGGAGATGGCGCAGGCAGATTCTTTGTATGGAGAGAAACAGCCTATCTTTCGCAAAGTTTCTAAGAACACGCGTGTGACCATTTTTAATGGCAAACATGAGATTATTCATATTGCGGCTCTCAACTGGCTTGCACAACAACGCAAAAGCAAAGCTGCCAACTGGGATGTGGTAGATCGGTATGATTTGAAGACTTCTGAGAATGAGGATGCGTCTGGAAAATAGGCTGGTTTGTGATGATACTGGGAGAAATTAAAAGATGAATAAAACCACAAAAGTGATTCTGTTGACCACTGGCATATTATTATTAATTCTCGATTTCGGTAATATTTGGGACGATTCACGTGTAACCAATCGGTGCATCAGAGGGTGTCATGGGTAAGTTGGATTTTGACCAGCTGGAACAAGAAGGCTATGTTGTTGTGCCTGGTTTTTTGGATCGGGAGACGACGGGTCGTGTGAGAGAACATATTGATTCTTTGCTGCCGCCAATAGGAGCACCACCCAAAGACCAAAAGCGTTGGCATACGGTTTTGCGCCATCCCATTCCGGGTGCGATTATGGCTGAGTTGGTGAACAATCCGGCGTTGTTGGCGCTGGCGACTCAGTGTTTAAATTCGCGGGAGTTGCGTTTGTTGGAGCAGGTGCTTATTCGCTCTGACCCGAGCCCGCCGCCACACGGGCCGTTGGGCTGGCATGTGGACTGGGCTTTTTTACCACGCCATTATGAGGCGGTGCCTCGGCAAACCTATTTTCACATGATCCATTGTTTAAACACCGTGCCGGCAGGTGGTGCAGCGTTTATGATTGTGCCGGGGTCACATCATTTGACCTATGCGGCCAGTGCGGAGGTGCTGACGGTTGAGGAATTGGCCAAACTCAAACGCGATCCGGTTGGGGTCGCTGGGGTGAATACGCGTGAGGGTATTGAGGTCTGTCCGAATGAAGGGGATTTATTGATTTTTAATCCGATGGCGCTGCACTCGGGGTCGGGCAATGCTACGGATCAGCCACGTTATGTGTATTTTGCCTCGTTTTTTGACACCTCGGCAACTGAGTTGTGGGACGAATTGCGTCGGACGAAATACCGAGATGGTTTTCCCGATACTTTGCGGGCGCATTTGCCGACAGATTTGCACTCTTTGTTGTGAGTGGCGACAATTAAAAATGATGAATGCGCAGGATGCATTTTCACTTGGGACATGAGGGTAGACATATATGCGCAGTATCAAGTTAGAAGGTAAGGGTGTCGTTCATGTGATCGATCAGCCAGACCCGGTTCCTGGGTCTGGTGAAGTTGTTGTGCAGACGGCTGTTTCTGCGATCTGTGGCAGTGAACTGCATACGTATCGCGGGGACGGATTAAAGAAGGGAAATAGTGGCCATGAAGCGGTTGGCACGGTCGTTGAAATTGGCGAAGGTGTTTCCCACTTAGAGATGGGTCAGCGCGTGGGGGCATCTGCTATTGCTGGTTGCGGTCACTGTTCCTATTGTACGAAGGGGCAATATACGTGGTGCCCAGATCGTAAGTTTTATGGCAGTATGCATGCGGAGCGTTTTTTGGCTTCGGCCACGGCATGTTATCCTCTGCCCGACGATGTTTCGTGGCAAGCGGGTGTTTTGATCACCGGTGATGCACTGGGAGTGCCTTTTCACACATCGACTAAGATTGCTTCGTCGGACATACAGACTGTGGCAGTTTTTGGTGTGGGTCCAATTGGACTGGGCAATGTGCTGATGCAGGCGCATCTGGGTCGGCGGGTGATTGCTGTTGATATTGTTCCTGAGCGTTTGGCTGCAGCAGAAGCATTGGGTGCCAGAGATGTTGTGGATGCGAAGGAATGTGATCCTGTAGAACGTGTTCGTATGTTGAGTGAGGGTGTTGGGGTGGATGTGTGTATTGAGGCTGCTGGCCGTCCTGAAACGGCTTTGGCGTGTTTTGATGCGGTTCGAACCGCTGGCACCGTCGTTTTCAATGGTGAACAAGGTGCTTTGCCCATGTCACCCAGTGACCAATTCATTCGACGCGACATCACTGCGGTGGGATCATGGTATTACCATTTTTCTGAGATCGATCATATACTGGCGCTTTACCGAAAAGGATTGCGGGTTACGGATCTGATTTCGCATCGTTATCCATTTGAGGAGGCTGGCGTTGCGTATGAGAAGTTTGTGTCGGGTCAGTCGTCCAAGGTTCTTCTCGACTATCAAGAGGATGTGCCTAAATAATTCCACTATTCGGTGGTGGCATTGCATGAACATGTGCAGGATGGTCTTGGATTTTCTCACTGTCGGATATTTGGAGATGGCCAAAAACGCATTCGAAGATTTTCTTTTTTGATTGGCGGTTTTGGAGAAAACCAACGGCATATGCCACAAGCGGCACGCGATATTGTTTGAGAGACCCGAAGATGAACCCACTTTGTACGGAGGAACTTCCCGATGGCGATTATTGATTCTCAAGTCCACTCATATGAGGCGAACACCCCCAAACGGCCCTGGCACAGTGTTCCGAATTGGCCCGATCACGTCACTGGTGCTGAAATGGTGGCGGCTATGGATGCGGTGGACATCGACGGTGCGATCTTCATCTCCGCCTTTTCCCTTTACGGCTACGATGCGAGTTATGCGGTCGAAGTGCAACAGGCTCATCCCGACCGGTTTGCCCTCGTCAAGCCGGTCGATCCGGATGATCCGGCGGTGGCAGATGTTATCGCAGACTGGAAGGAGACTCCGGGCGCAGTTGGTATCCGGATCATGATACCCGAAGGTGTGGCGCGTGATCCAAACGACCCCGGGCTTGACCGGATTCTGCGGGCAGCTGTTCGGCACGACTTTCCGGTCAATATGTTGTGCTGGGGCAACTTGGACACGGCTGCGGCGCTCATCGATCGCTACTCTGACACGCGATTCATCATCGACCACCTGGCTCTCCTGCAGCCCAAAACGCCGCCCGCTCCGCCACAGCCTTGGGCCGATCTGCCGAAGGTGCTGGACCTCGCGAAGCGCTCGAACGCTGTAATCAAGGTCAGCGGTGCTTGCACGTTGTCCAAAGAACCGTATCCTTTCCAGGATATATGGGACCCCCTTGCTCGTGTGTTTGACGCTTGGGGGTTTGAACGCTGTCTGTGGGGTACCGACTGGACGCGTGCCTTTGCAGTGGTCAACTACGAGCAGGCCGTTGAGCCATTTCGCCAGACAGATCGCCTGAGCGACAGTGAACGCACTATGCTGATGGGCGGTGCTTGCGCCAAAGCATATGGTTGGTCTCCGAAGAAAGGAAAATATGATGCACTATAAATGGGTATTATTTCTATTCACAAGCTTGCTTTTCTATGCACCTCATGTCGCGGCAGACAAAACGATATTGGCGGGTGGTTGTTTTTGGTGTATGGAGTCAGATTTTGAAAAACTTGAAGGGGTAACCGATGTTGTCTCTGGGTTTACGGGCGGAACTTCAAAAAATCCGACTTATAACGGTAATCATAAAGGGCATTTTGAAGCCGTTGAAATTACGTATGATCCAGATAAAGTGAGTTATCAAGCGTTGTTGGCATATTACTGGGTACACATTGATCCATTTGATGACAAAGGGCAGTTTTGTGATAAAGGCCACAGTTATTTAAGTGCCATTTTTGTGGCAAATGAAGCAGAGAAGAAAATAGCTGAACAATCGAAAATAAAAGTAGAAGAACAATTTCCAAATGATAAGGTTGTGACACCCATTTTAGAGGCGTCAACCTTTTACCCCATTGCGGGTAACGAAAGTTACCATCAAGATTATTATAAAAAGAACCCCATCCGTTATAAAGCATATCGTTGGAATTGTGGACGTGATAAACGATTGAAAGAGATTTGGGGAGATAAAGCAGTACATTGATAGGATTAAAAAAGGCTATCTCGTATCGTGCCTTTTATTCAGGAGTGCAAATGTACACAGCAAAAGATATCGCAAAGGTGTTTGAAGAGATTGCACCTATAGAATCAGGCATTTCTGGTGATGAGCTGGGTTTTGTGTATGGCGACCCAGAAACGCAAGTGACTGGCCTTGCTTGTCTCTGGAATATCCATTAACAAACAAAGGCAGCGGATGCTTCGCACCACTCCTTTTAGCGTTAGGCGAGACCGGAGAAAGGATATATTCATCGAAATGGCAGAACGCACTCAGAAGACCTGGCGCTCGGAATGCGATTCCATAGGAGGGATAACAGCGTGGCGTTGACGAAATCGGTTTACCTGTGCCTCGCGGTTCTGACAGCAACGGCGACATCGACGTTGGCTGAGGAGCCGGCCGCAGCCGGTCGCACAATGCTGGAGGCCGGTCTGGACATTCGGCGAGAGACACCTCACCCTTGGTATGATGCTACCCGCGCGCTTTGTATGTTACATCTGGAACACGAGGTAGATGAGGCCAATCGATTGGTGCGTGCAGTCGCCCTGGGGTGGCCAGTTGATGTGGCGGACAAAAAAGAGCCCGAGGCCTACTGGGCTTTTTCCGCTCTGGTCCGCATCGTGGTCGCACACGGGTCCTCAGGCACGGGTCGGCTTTCTTCTGGCGCGGAGGCGGATTTGAAAGCGCTGTTCTGGGACTATACCTCCCCTCGTTCCCGCCCCGATCCGAGTGAAACGTGGATGCTGGCAGAATCAGAAAATCACGACCTGATGCGGAAGTCGGTCCACTATCTAATGGCCACAGCCTATGCAGTTGATCCGAACTATCGGGATCGGCCATACGTGGACGGGAAGACAGCTTCAGACCACCGGGACCGATGGAGCGCCTATTTCCGTGCCTTCTGTGAAGAAAGAGCACGCAAGGGGCTCTTTGTGGAAGTCGCTTCGCCGACTTACCAGAAGTACCACCTCCAGTGCTTGATCAACTTGCGAGATTTGTCTCCCGATGCTGAGGTTCGACGGCTCGTGGAAAATCTGCTGCATTTGCTTTGGGCAGACTGGGCACAGGATCAGCTTGGCGGACTGCGGGGTGGGGGCAAGAGCCGATCCTATCCCGGCAAGTACTCCAGAAACGGTGCGATAGATGGGATGACCCAGGCCGCCGAGCTGTACTTCGACTTTCCAGGGTCTGCCGGCTTCGGGGGACTTCCAACGCTCCTGATGGCCACGTCCGATTACCGCCCGCCCGACATTGTTCGCAGAATTGCGCTGTCTCGTCCGGTGAG
>JBLHJX010000216.1:0-9236 GCA_047619225.1 Candidatus Latescibacterota bacterium | reverse complement strand
CCATGGGGATCTTCATGATGAATCTGAAGCACCTCATCCACATATTGATGCGCCATTTCATGCCGCAACGTATCCATCACGGCCAACCACGCGTCGCGTTGAAGGTGCACATCAGAAATGGTTAACGTGCGTCGTTCACGCTGCCAATGCCCCAAAGTTGACAGCCCTTCGCCCAAACGAATCACAGGCAACTGCATGGCATCTTTTAAATAAAGCGTGTTATAATGCTGCCACCACACGACCAGTTTACGTGTCCAAGAAAGACGCAATTCTGCTTGGAGCGGATCCGTCGGCAACATTACCCGCCCAATTCGCGAGCAAAAGAAGCACTCAGCGCACCACGCCCAACTTCCGCAACGGGCCCTTGCATCGTCAAATTAAAGTCATCAGCCACATCAATCTTCAAATTACCCCCAGGAGCTTTCACCGTTACTTGCGACTTAACCAATCCCAATCTTACGGCTGCACTCGCTGCTGCACAAGACGACGATCCAGACGCTTGGGTTTCACCCGCACCCCGTTCCCAAATCAGAATGAATATTTCCTTTGGCCCAGTGGGAACAGCCAATTGCACATTGATGCGTCGAGGAAAAACCTTGTGATTTTCCAATTCGGGTCCCAAACGCAACAAATCTTCTCGCGTCCATTTTTGACCCTTGGGTTTAAACACCACACAGTGCGGATTACCCACACTCACACCCGTAAACACCATCTTTTCGCCCGCTGCCGTAATGGGCTGTTCGATCAACTCTTTTACTTTGAGTGAACACGGCAGTGCTTTAGGGTCAAATGTGGCCTTCCCCATTTCTACGGTTGCCCCACTGGCATCGCCATGTTTGTCTATATGCAAATCAATGCTCACCAAACCACCCAAGGTATCAACGGTAAATGATTTCTTACGCGTTTTTTTGGTCGCGTGCAAGTACCGAGCAAAAATGCGCAACCCATTGCCCGACTTTTCGGCTTCGCTCCCATCGGGATTCCAAATGCGCAACCCAAAATCGGCTTTCTTGGATGTCTCCAGCGTCAAAATACCATCGCTGCCAACACCCCAGTTGCGGTCACAGATTCTCTGAATACGCTTGGGCGTAAGCTTAAATGTCAGTTCTTTAGGGTCCATCACGATATAATCATTCCCCAACCCATGACCTTTAAAAAAACCGTTCTTCATAACCACTCCTCAATCTTGTTGATTTGTAATCGACCATGCACACACCCATGATCACCTAATTGATATATTTTACTTTTCACTTTTTCTTCCCGCTTTCTCAATCCTTCCACACCAACATCACAGCCATTGCTTCATCCAACCGCGTATACAATAAATCAAACGCATCGGCTGCTTCCTCAAATCCAAAACGGTGTGTAATCATCCGATCAATACCAATTTTGCCATCCATCAACAACTGAATAGCCACATCAGCCCCCTCTGGTCGTTTGTTAGCGTCCAAATATCCGCCAATCAACCGTTTGCCTTGAATCTTTGAAGAATCCAAAGGCAGGGGTTCATCTTCATACAGTCCCAAAACTTGCAACAAACCCCCTCGCCCCACCATGTCTTGCGCCTGAACAAATGCCTTTGCACCCTGCCGCCCCCCCACCGCCTCAACCACCACATCAGCCCCTTTTCCATCTGTTAAATCCATAACCGCAGCAATGGGATCGCACTCACCCGCATGGATAACCTCATCGGCACCCAAAGCTTTTGCCATATCACAACGCAATTGCAACGCATCCACAGCAATCACCCGACACCCCAACAATGCCTTGGCAACTTGCATACACCCACTGCCCACCAGACCTTGCCCCAAAATGACCATCGTATCATCAGCCGTTGCACCTGTCTCTTGCATCCACAAAACAGAGCTTGTCGCCAATGGCCAAAAGGTTGCCGCTTCGGCAGAGATCACATCGGGCAAAGCAACAACCGAGGGTTTGTGCCGTGCGTTTGTGACCTCCATAGCAACATACTCCGCATGTGGGGCCAATGCCGCCACCCGTTCGCCCATCGAAAAATCATCTACCTGAGACCCAACCTGCACAATAGACCCAGCAAATGAATACCCCATGATCTTTGGATCAATGGCTTCTTCACGTGCATACCGGCGCCAAATTTCAGACCCCCGGCTAATCAATGTCCGCTCTGCCCGAAGAAGCACCTCTGTTTCGCGAATCTCCGGCACCGGCATTTCTTCTATTTCAATACGCCCAACACCCTCAGGTTTAATCACACGCTTCATAAGGATCTCAACTCCTATATTTTTTTATACAACTGGCACCATCCACCGTTTTCCCGGGCTCAACGACACCATACGGCCATCCACTTCAACCTCGGCAATCCCATCCCCCACATTCGTCACACGCATCCCACTTTCCAAACGCTCAACCTGGATCGAGGCCGATTTGTTCAACAACCAAGTCTGCTCGCCCCATGTCAACCTCGTACCTTCACACAAAACAACACGAGGTGTTTTGCGCCCTGTCAACTGGGCAAACATAACCCGCCCATCAAACGTAATATCGCCCCAAGTAACGGTTCCTGACATAAAGGCACTGACGAGTACCCATTGCTTCTTGCCGCGTGTTAAAATAATACCACGGGCACGATTGCGTGGAGACACATCAGCAACCGTTAAGTCTTCTGCGATGGGGCGTTGTTTGAATATTTGCAACACGGCACCAAATGTGGAACGTCGTCGCACCCGTCGTCGTGCAACAATCAATGGCGTCTGAGACTCACCAGGCGCACCCAAACCATCGCCAGCATTATCATACCCAAGTCCAGAAAGCACCTCTGTTGGTTTGCGACTGCCAAGCATCGTCAAGCGCACCCCCGCATCTTCTGTCCGCCAGGTTGCCCGCCAATCACCATCGGGCTGCCCTATGCGCACATTTTCAATCACCTCGTATCCATCAGTCTCACCCATCGCTTCTTTGCTGCGATTGCGTTTAAAGTCGGTGCGCAATTGCCCACGACAGTGCAACACCCAATCAAACATATGATGCTGATCACCCGTCATACGATCCAAAAATAAGACCGTATTTTCGATAAACAAAACCGTGCGAGACAAACGCACACCGTTATACGCTTCTTCAGCAGAAATACGCACCACATCAAAATCCTTTCCATTGGCCAAAACATCTAATTGCCCCGCGCAAGGATTTTGAGATTTTTGATCAACCAACAATGTATTGTGGCCAATCGTTTGTTTATACCACTTTTGATGAATCGGAATCCCATAGGCCACAGACCCCGGGTCAGGTGCCAAAACTTGGCCTGCGCCAAAAAGAATAAACCCCAACTTATCCGGATGCCCATGCCCACCTCCATGGGGGCCATAGTCCAATGCCAAATAACTGGGATCTTCTTTTTTGCCCTGTCGTAAATAAACAAAACCTGCCCTGCTCAAATGTGTGCTATGTTCTGTTTCTGGCACTTCAGGAGGCAAATTATCTGCACCGTAAAGCAACGCATTTAAATTGTCGCGAGGTTCTCCAATCAATGGCCAAGCAAATGCCGGATCTTGATATCTTGCAAATCCAATTTCATACAAAGGGGCCGTTGCTTTTAAACGAGGGCCGCCGGAATCGTGAAAGGCAGGCAAACTGCCATCGGGTAACATCGCCTGCAAAGGCGCATCAAACATCCGCTTTAGATGTGTATCATACAAGTCTAACCCACAATTTCGCAAAGCTTCTGTCCAGGCCAACAAAGGTTTCATCCCATAAAAATGATATCCCCAAGAGCCTTCATGCCAAAACCCATCCCCTAACACACCCTGCTTAATTTGTGCCAAAATACCAACATCACCATCCACGGCAAAAGACACGAGATCTCTATCGCGCAACATCAACCCAGCAGAACCAATTGCCGCGTTATGCCAACACTGAATATTATGAATGCCAATATTGTGTTTCAAAATAAGCCGTGCAGCCGGGCGCAACAATTGCTCACGAATGGCTTGGTGATCTGCGGGTGTCAAAACACCCGCATCACGAATAAGATCATATCCTGCACAAACAGGGATGAGCCAAACCGATTCACCGAGTGTCCCCCAAGAGACCTTTGTTGCCCAATCTGTATCCGATTTCAAATTGTGATCCCGAATCGGATAATATGGGTATCGCTCTGCATAACCCAATAAAATTTGAGCAGCTTTACGCGCAGCATCTTGCTCACCTGTAAGCGCATAATACACACCCAAAGACAAAAGAGCCTGGCTCAGTTCCTGATGAACCGCGGTTAAAGGAACAGAATCCCAGGGTTCGCCAGAATACACACGATCACATTTGGGGCATTTGTGCGCTGTGGGAGAAACAGTCTCCAGACGCACACCACAATCTTCACAGGCATACCAATGCGGCCATTGACCGCCCCGTTCGGGAATCTCGACTTTGCGCCCCAACCAGTGTTGAACCTGCTGAGTTAAAACATCAAGCGCGCCTTTGGCCCAAACATTGGTTTCAGCTTTGGTGTTGATAGATGCGATATCATCTTCGCGAAGTACCAAACACGGCCCAGCTGCAGCCCCCATCAAATCGGATATTTCAAATTTTACAGCCATTGTATCTCCAAACTATTTGGACCATGCTGTCTTAAAAAACCGCAGCCAATTCCCATGCATCACATTTTGTACATCATCGTCGGAATAACCACGTTTTTGCAACAAACCGGCAACTTTTTGCAAATCAACAATTGTGTCCAAGTCATGCGGTGTTTGTTCTGTGCCATACCCGCCATCCAAATCACTACCAATACCTGCATGTAAAGCATTACCAGCCAGTTGGCAAACATGATCAATATGGTCAGCAACGGCTTCCAAACTCACCACCTCGGGCTGTGTCTCACCCTTAATCCAGTTGGGATACAACATCCACGCATCCAACGCAGCGCCAATCACACCCCCGCGCTTGATTACCTCGTTGAGCTGATCGTCAGTAAACTGCCGATCACCGGGCACCAAAGATCGGCAGTTGTTATGGCTTGCCATCACGGGGCCATTAAAAATATCCACAGCTTCCCAAAATGCTTGATCGGCCAAATGGGTCACGTCCAAAATCATGCCCACATCATCCATTGCACGCAGCAATGCCGGCCCCAAATCCGTCAAGCCACCAACCGTACCCGTTCCGTGGGCATAAGCACTCACACCATAATGCGACAAACCCACAATACGCAAACCATCCTGCCACCATAAGGGCAATTGCTCTGGCGACACAATGGGGTCAGCACCTTCCATACTTAAAATAAAACCCAAAGGTGCTTCAGCACCACGCGTGTCCCAATCTTTCAGATGCGCTTCCACACCTGCCCAATCTGAAATCATACGCACTTTGCCTTGCCACTCTAATACGCGATAATAAGCCAGCTGACCTTGCGCCTTCGCATAAGAAATCTCCTGACAAGCCGCACCATCTGCCGGACTATTGGGCCTTGCTGTTCGCGAAATAACCGTGGCCACCGAAAGACCCACTTCACCTTTTCGCATCTCAGGAAATGCGGTCGTCCCTCTCGCACGCCCTTTTTGTTCCATGCCTTGTTCGAGTTCGCGAATGGCGTGGACGGGCATATCCAAATTTCGATCCCAATTCAAGGCATTCATAGACAAATCCAAATGGGCGTCAATCAGCAGCATATATACCTCCGGTAAAAAAAAGAACCAACAGTCACAGATCCCTCTTTTAACTTCTTTCTTTTAACTTCTTTCTTTTAACTTCTTTCCGAATTCACAATCCAATCATACATCTTACCCGCATGTGCCACAGCATGAGAAACATCTTCACGCATCATCAAACGTTGATCAATCAAATCCATTGCCGCCAATGCGACCTTCCCAAGATATTCGTCCCGATTTTGATAACGCACAAAGAGAGACCGTCTCTCATCACCCTCTCGGTCATCTTCTGTTAATGCAAACGGAATCCACATACCCTGCAAACCAATGAGGGCTTCTGTTGCACCCATTGGTGGTGTTCGAAACTGCCACCCCGTAAAGGTGCCCAATGGCACCACAACTTCTGGCATACGTATACCCAACAACTCATTGCCATCTTCATCTACTTGTGGCAACAACACAGGATAGGCTTCACCCATCTCAGGTGGTTCAGAATCTATGATCCCATCACCCCATCGATCTCCCCAACCCAGTCGCAGAGGTTGCCGTATCCGTTCGGGGCGAGGTATATTGGGGATTTTTGGCCATTTAACGTCAGACAAACGCACCAAAGTACCATCTGCAACTTTTCCATGACAACTGTCCGGTGGAACCTGGCCACCTCGCACCCATTCATCCAAAGCCACCACCAATGCACGCAACCCATACCGAAAATTAACCGTGTTGGGCGGTAAACTCACATTGGGATTAACAGGCACATCACCAGGCCCATGTTTTGTGCTTGCAAAGTGGTAAATCCGCACGGCTGCATGTATGTCTGTGTCTGCCTCACCCAATATGTCGGTATGCGACAACGACGCGCTCCGGTTCCAATATTCTGTTGAGGTATTGGTATAAAAAATCTTCGGCGTCACACCTGTTTCATCACACAAATCCAGCAAGCCAGCGGTTTTAGAAGTTACAGAATCGGTCTGAGGCAAATCGGTAAATGGAAACTGCTCAGTCGGATAAAACACATCAAAATGCGCAGCCGCGTGACGCGAAGGTTGTGCAAACCGATGGTTAAATGACCCCAGTGATCCACCTGACACATTGGCCATCACACCATCCATCACCTGCCTACCCGCTTCGTCCTGATTAAATCCTTGATGGAGCAAGTGCCGTAAAAAACGGCCACTTTGCGACGAACCAAATGCATAGACCCGATCTATTGCATCACCTAAAGGATTGCCACCTTCATCATACTTCAAGAACGACAAAAAGTCCCGCGTCACCGCAAAACCCAACCCCATCACCATCGGATCTTTGCCTGTATAAACCAAGTTATAAAGCAAACCCGGCTCAAACCCCTCGTCAAACCGAATGGCCGCACGCCCATCGGGCAACCGATCAAAAGTCCACCGATCTCGTGCAATCACTTTAGGTGCATCATAAGGATATGCCCGAACGGTCAATACCGCCTCTTGTTCATGCCAATCGACAGGTTCATACGGTTTGTGATATCGACTGCCAAGTGAATGCAAATCGACCTTCTCATCTACCAAAATCTCACATGCCACAGGGCCAGTGACATCCACTGTTGGCACATCCAAAGTCAGCAAATATTGCTCGTCTTCCGCCTCTATCGGTACATCGGCCTGCCAACCACATGCTGCTACGGTATACCCTTCGCGCATCAAAAAACCATCGCCAAAATGATTCTCTGTTTTGGGCCTGTTGGCACCTGCCGCCAAATTAAACGTAGCCAGAGCCGTATGACGTCCGCGATTTGCAACATTATAAAAAACCGCGCCATTGCCACGGCTCGCGTCCACAGGCTTGAGCACATGAAAATCAGCCGAACAAGTCACCAGCCCATCATCATTTACCGGTGCCAAATTCAAATCCACAATCGGCACATTGCAAGCATGCTTTGGGTCAATGGCAAACCACGCCTTGCCCACCAACGCTTCATAGGCACCCACTGCGCCAAAAGATTTCCCATTTAACACAGGCTCTTGCGACAACACATCCAAACGCTTTAGCATACAATACCTTTACGAATCAGAATCGGTAACCGCCTGAATCATCGCTTTAATATACCCAAACTGGAAGGCCCACCCCTGGCGCACACGACTTGAGACACCTTCGGGTGCAACATCGTCAGGATGAAGAGGCGCGTGATCTGGCATCAGCATATAGGGGTAACCTGTGCGGTGAAAGATCTTGGCCAGCTGATGCATATTCACATCCCCTTCATCGGGCCAGACTTCTACAAAATCGTTCAACCCACCTCGAATATTCCGAAAATGAACATTGAAGATCTTCTTCCGCTCTGAAAAATATTCAACAATCGGCGGCAATTCTTTGGCAGGATCATCCAGCCCTTCGGCAGCAACACCACAACAAAAATTGAATCCATGATATGGGCTATCGACCAACTCACTAAAACGCTTCAGGCCATCAAAAACTGGATAATTCCACCTCGCCTCACCCCGCATCACAGAAACTGGCGGATCTGGCAAATGACTCGCCATTTGCACTTTGTTTGATTCTGCAACAGGAATCACACGTTCCAAAAAGTAGGCGGCTCTTGCAAAAATCTCATCACTATCAACTTGCCCGCCCTTGTGCGGTTCTTCATTATTATACTTAGAAAACTCAAATGAGCTAAACTGCGACCCCCCACGTCCGTAGCGTGCCTCCGTCCTCTGATAGCCTACAACAGAGAAATTGTAATTCAACCCACGGATCCCAGCTTTGGCTGCATTTTCAATCCAACGACACATCGCATCAAGATCCCGATCTCGTTGTGGGTCCTGTGCCAGTGTGATACTCTCTGCAATCGGTATGTGGATCATTTCTAGTATCACACCTTCTGCTGCTGCCTCGTCTCGATATTTGAGTATAAGATCGAGATTATCGCAGTCGATTCTGGTGTCCATATGCGTCACCCCATGACGCGTCAAAAATTCCATTTCGTGTTTCGATGTACCGATATACTGGCATCCTACATACATAGAGATTCCTTTCACGAGACACAAGCACATTACATGTGCGCGTCCCTAAGATCTTATTTGACCCAATATTTTTAGACAGCCCATATTAAGAACCATTGGCACATCGCCTATGGAACTGGAACCGTCTCTTGAATATCTGCACGATAAACCCAAGTGCCATCTTTTACATAGTGTGTTGCAAAAGCCAATCGAGGGCGTGTACCAGATCGATTGGCAAAAGAACCATGGATCGTCATACTCGTAAAAAAGACACCACCACCTTTTGGCACGCTCAAATACACAATCTCTGAAGGGTCCAAACCCTGAACTTCATGTGAGGTCATTGGCTCACCCCATTCTTGTCCATCAGGCCCACGCATTTGATACACCTTTTCCCAAGTGGCATGTTCAGAATCATCTTTGGGCGCGGCGGTTCCATAAAGGGGTTGTTTATGACTACCTGGCACCACACACAAGCCCCCATTCTCTTTGTCTGTATCACTCAACGCAAGCCAACAAGCCATGAGCGTATTGGGTTCGTTTCGGATATAATGTGTATCCTGATGAAGCGCAACCCCAGTTCCCCCTTCAGGGTTTTTGCTCATATACATCGTCTGTACGATATTGGGTTGCCCCTGCATCA
>JBLHJX010000215.1:0-9242 GCA_047619225.1 Candidatus Latescibacterota bacterium | reverse complement strand
GAAATTGCTGAAGGGGAATGGGATGGAACGGCAATTGGGCTGGGTATCGCGACGGCTGTAAATCGCTTGCGAGAGTCTGAAGCGCAAAGCAAAGTGATCATTTTGTTGACCGATGGAAAAAATAATCGGGGAGAAATCGATCCACTGACCGCTGCCAAAGCTGCCAAAGCCGTCGGGGTACGCATCTATACCATTGGTGCGGGAAGTGACGGCACGATTATGCAGGAACAGGCCTCAATTTTTGGCAAACGGTTTGTGCCCGTGAAGGTTGAAATTGATGAAGAGACCTTGAAGGAAGTTGCCGATGTTACGGGTGGGCGCTATTTTCGGGCGACTAGCGCAGAAAAACTCGAAGGAATTTACGAAGAAATTGGTGAGATGGAGAAGACTGAGGTTAAAATTCGCGAGTATGTAGATTACCAAGAACTGTTTGCCAAGTTTTTGTGGGCAGGTTTGATTATGTTCATGCTTGAATTTATTTTGGGCAATACGCGTTTTCGGAGGTTGCCGTAGATGCGATTTGGTGATCCTCTTGTATTTTGGTTTTTGGTTTTCGTGCCCTTGCTGGTGCTGTTTTATGGGTGGGGGTTTCGGCGTAAAAAGCGCGCATTGGCTGCATTTGGTAACCCAGCGTTAGTGGCCAAGTTGACTCACTTGGCCAGCCTGGGGCGTCAATGGGGCAAGGCAGGGCTCATGGTCACTGGGCTTATGTTTTTGGTTTTGGCATTGGTGCAGCCCCAATTTGGCACCAAAATGGAATTGATTCATCGCCGTGGGGTTGACTTGGTTATTGCGCTGGACACCTCATTGAGTATGTTAGCCGAAGACATTCGCCCCAATCGATTGACCCGAGCACGGTTTGAAATTGCCGATTTGATAGATCGGTTGGAGGGGGATCGTGTGGGCTTGATTGCCTTTGCTGGGCGCAGCCATGTTTTGTGCCCGCTGACATTGGATTACGGGGCTGCCAAGTTGTTCCTCGATTCGGCGACGACAGATTTGATTCCCGTTCAGGGTACGGCATTGGCAGATGCTATGCAGAACGCGATTCGAGCCTTTGGTTCCAGCGAAGGCAAATATCAGGCGCTCATATTGATTACAGATGGGGAAAACCATGTGGATGACCCTATTGCTGTTGCCCTGGAGGCAGCAGAGAAAGGGGTTCGCATTTTTGTGGTCGGTGTAGGGACCCCAGATGGTGAACTTATACCCATTCGAGATGGCGACCGAGTAGATTATTTGAAAGATCAAAATGGCAACATTGTGAAAACACGGTTAGATGAAGTGACTTTGCGCACCATTGCTGAGGAAACGGGTGGATTGTATGTGCGAGCAGGAGGGGGAGGTATTGGGCTCGAGGCGGTGTATGAGCAGATTTCTCAAATGGAGAAACGCGATTTGGGTGCGCGCAAATATTCTCAGTACAAGCACCGCTTTCAATGGCCATTGGGTTTTGCGCTTCTTTGTTTTTTGGGGGAAGCTTTTTTATCTGATCGGCGGCGTGAAAAGGAAGAATGGCGAGGGCGGTTTGAATAATGGCTAATGACTCACTGCGTTCGTGAGTTTACGGTTAGCAATTGACAATGAAAGTCCAAATCGAGAAGCAAGGGCAGGTAAAGAGCAATGGACAAAGAAATGCGGGTTATTTTTATACGTTATGTGATTGTGGTTTTAATGTTGCCGCTTTTTGGGTTTACGTTTTTGGATCCGGTGGCAAAGAAAAATGAAGCGGGTAATGACCTGTTTGACAAGGGGGAATATGACGCTGCGCTGGCACAATATTTGGACGCACAGCAAAATGCGCCGAGTCGCCTTGAGTTGGGATTTAATGTGGGTGATGCATTATACAAACAGGGCAAGTATGACGAAGCGGCACAAGCGTTGGGACGCGTCTTGGAATCTGAGAACCAAAGTTTGAGTGCGGGTGCTTATTACAATTTGGGGAATACTTTTTTTAGGCAGGAAAAATATCAGGAGGCTGTTGGCGCATACAAAAAGGCGTTGATGATGAATCCGAATGATCAAGATGCCAAGGTGAACCTTGAGTTGGCATTGGAGAAATTGCAGGATCAGGATAAGCAGGATGAAGACAATAAAGATCAGGATAAAGACGATAAAGATCAAGACAAGAAAGATCAAGACAAGCAAGATCAGGACAAACAGGATCAGGACAAACAAGATCAGGACAAACAGGATCAGGACAAACAAGATCAGGACAAACAGGATCAGGACAAACAGGATCAGGACAAACAGGATCAACAGAATCAAGATCAACAGAATCAGGACCCGGATCAACCGGATCAGCAACAAACACCAAAACAACCCGGTGAGTTGACACCTGAAGAGGCCGCACGTATTTTGGATGCGATGAAAGATCGGGATGCAGAGTCTCAAAAACGGCGTAAAATACGCGTTACGGGACGGCGCTATAACGGGAATGCATGGTAGAGAAGATTAGGAATATATAGGCATTTTGAAACATTATTTGACATCATGGATTTGGTATGACGATGGGAACACTGCATAAAACGTGGGTGATAAGTTTGTGTCTCTGTATTTTGTTTGGCGCACAAAATGTAAACGCACAGATATCGCTTGAGGCGTCTGTGGATCGTACGCAGGTTGAAGTGGGCGACGTGGTCCAACTTACTGTGTCGGTCGCATCTGGACAGATGAGTGGTTTTGCGTCGCCCGATGTACCAACGCCTGCTGGTTTGCAATTAATAGGCAGTACGTCGTCGGCGTCTACGTCGATTAGTATTGTGAATGGTTCGATGTCAACAACTCGAACAACAACCTATGTGTTCTCATTTCAGGCAGGGAAAGAGGGTTCGTTTGTTTTGGGCCCAGCGAAATTGACGCATGATAGGAAAACATATCAATCATCTGCGGTTCGTGTAGAGGTTGTGAAAGGCACCGGACGGGCACAAACGCGGCCGACTCCTGGGCAATCAATGAATACGGAACAGGTTCAAGAAATTGAAGACAATCTTTTTTTGCATGCTGTGCCAGACAAAGAATCGGTGTATGTAGGGGAGCAAATAGGGGTTACCTATAAACTCTACACGCGTTATGATCTGCAAAACGTGCACTATGGTCAAATTCCAACATTTACAGGATTTTGGGCTGAAACGGTTTTTGATGCGAAACGGTTGAATATGCAGCGAGAAGTTATCGATGGTCGGGCATACAATGTGGCGGAATTGAAACGTATGGCACTTTTCCCGACCACACACGGGACCCACCAATTGGATCAATTAGAGGTTCTTTGTGATGTGCCTTTGCGCACACGTTCACGGAGCCTTTTTGGGTTCGACCCATTTGACACATTTGATCCTTTTCGCACACAACAAGTAACGGTGCGTTCGGCAGATCTTTCGATCGAGGTCAAACCATTGCCTCCTGGGGCCCCACAGGGTTTTTTTGGGGCTGTGGGACGTTTTAACATGACCGTTGATGCAACGCCTACATCGGTACTTGCAGGTGACCCGATTGCGGTGAAAGTGACCATTGAGGGCGTTGGGAACTTGCAATCGATAGCGGAGCCGGTTCGTCCTAATGATACACAGTTTCGATTTTACGATCCCAAGATAAGTTTTGAGGCTGATGGACAGGGGAGAGCTTATGGAGGTAAGAAAACATTTGAATATGTTATGATCCCAGAGAAGGCCGGGGCAGTAACGCTACCGCCATTTCAATTGGTGTTTTTTGACCCAATGGGGAGGGGATATGAGACGGTCGCTTCAAGGACTATTGGGTTGACTGTGACGCCCAATGCCAATTTAACGCAACCTGAGGTCATTGCAAGTCGTGAAGAAGTCCGGTTGATTGGGCAAGATATTCGTTATATTAAACCCGATCGTGAGCACTTGGTTGATCACAGTCGTTTGTTGTATCAGCGCGGTAGTTATTGGCTTTTGCAAATGCTTCCTGTTTTGGGCGTTGTCGGGGCATATGCTTATCGCCGGCACCAAGATCGCTTGTCTGGCGATGTTGCCTATGCGAGACGGCGACGTGCACGCTCTGAGGCTCGCAAATGTTTGGCCGAAGCGGCAGGTTTGATGCAAGCGGGAAATGCAACAGCTTTTCATGCTGAGCTTCACCGGTCAATTGCCCAGTTTTTGGCAGATCGGTTGAACCGATCTGCTGCGGGGTTAACGGCCGAAGATGCAACCCGTGCATTGCGAGAAAAGAATGCGGGCGAAGCTCAAATTGAACAGGTTGGCCATATCTTTCATCTGTGTGATATGGCTCGATTTGCTCCTGGGCAAGCAACAGCCGACCAAATGAACGATTTGTATGAAAAAGCTGCGTTGTTGATTGATGATTTGGAGCGAATGATTTAATGCCGGGGTTTAAGATGCTTCGTTTTGTGATTTTGGTTTTGCTGGTGGTTGGCTGTCGGGTCGATGCCTCAGAGGGATTGGCAGGGTTATATAACCAAGGCAATGCAAACTATCGCCAAGGTGACTTTGTGGGGGCCGTTGCCATCTATAAACAAGTGATTGCACAAGGTTTTCAAAATGGCGAAGTGTATTATAATTTGGGAAATGCATACTTTAAGAACGAGCAGTTGGGCCATGCGATTTTGGCCTATGAACGTGCTTTGAAGCTGATGCCCGGTGATGAAGACGTCTTGGCGAATTTGCGCTTTGCCAACGCACATCGGGTGGATAAGGAAACGGAAGATGCCCCTAATTTTTTGACACGCGTATTGCGCGGTGTTTATGATTTTTTTGGCATCAATACGTTGTCTATATTTTGTTTGGTATTTGTGTTTGGTATTGGAGGCGCATTGGTGGGCTGGTTGTTTGTGCCCTTGAGACGTGTCATTTGGTTGGTGCTTGTGGTTGTATTGGGTTCTGGGTTTTTGGCAGCGGGTGTTGTTTTGGCGTTGAAGGTTCATGAACATAGCACAATTGCTGCTGTTGTTTTAGAATCTGAAGCTGTTGGGCGCAGTGGCCCGGGAAGTGACTTTTTACAAGTTTTCGTTTTGCACGAAGGCACCAAGGTATTTGTTGAACGGACAGAAGGCAATTGGCTTTTGGTGAAATTGTCAAATGGTGTTGGGGGTTGGGTGAAACGTGATGTATTGGAGCAAATTTAAGAGAGGGATTGCACATGGATCATTTTCAAGCCTGGTTTCGTTGCTTTCGTGGATGCGAAGGGAAATTTCCTCTGACCACTGTCATTTATGAATGCCCAACTTGTGGTGGTTTGTTAGAGGTTGCTCACGATATTGAGGCACTTAAAACGCGCTCGCCACAAGCCTGGCGTGAGCTGTTTGAGCAACGGTATATGCGAACTGATTGGCCCTATGGCAGTTCTGTATGGGGCAAAAAGGAATTGGTATGCCCGACCGTTGATGATGACAATGTGGTGTCTATGTTTGAGGGGGGGAGCAATCTTTTTTGGGCAGATCGATTGGGTAAGGAGATTGGGGTTGATGATTTGTGGGTGAAGCAATGTGGCAACAGTCATACGGGATCATTTAAAGATTTGGGTATGACCGTTTTGGTATCGATGGTCAAGCAGATGATTTCAAACGGTCAAAATGTGCCAGCTGTTGCGTGTGCTTCAACGGGTGATACCTCAGCCGCGCTGGCTGCCTATGCAGCAGCGGCGGGCATTCAGGCCGTGGTATTTTTGCCTAAAGATAAGATTTCGGCTGCACAATTGCTCCAACCTTTGGCCAATGGTGCTTTGGTTTTGAGTTTGGAAACAGACTTTGATGGGTGTATGGCTTTGGTTCAGGAAATTTGTTTGAAAGAAAATATCTATTTGGCCAACTCTATGAATTCGTTGCGCGTTGAAGGACAAAAAACCATCAGTTTTGAATTGGTGCAACAGTTTGATTGGGAAGTGCCCGATTGGATTGTGATTCCCGGTGGCAATCTGGGCAATGTGAGCGCCTTGGGCAAAGGATTCCGAGAGATGCACGCCATTGGTTTGATTGATAAAATGCCGCGCTTTGCTGTGGCCCAAAGTGCTCAGGCCAACCCGCTGTATCAAAGTTATCTGAACAATTTTGACAGCTTTGAACCCGTTCAGGCACAGCCTACCTTGGCCAATGCCATTCAAATCGGGAACCCGGTGAGTCGTGAAAAGGCAATTGATTCGCTCAAATCTTTTGGGGGCGTGGTTGAACAAGCCACAGAGCAAGAATTGGCTGAGGCTGCAGCACGTGCAGATCGCACGGGGTTGTTTACTTGCCCACACACGGGAGTGGCATTTGCCGCATTATTTAAGCTTGTGGATCGGGGCATTATCAAGAAAACGGATCGGGTTGTGGTCATTTCTACTGCACATGGGTTGAAGTTTACAGAATTTAAATTGGGATACCATCAAGATCAGCTTCAAGCTCACGGTGTGTCGCCAACGTTGCGAAATGAACCCGTGGTATTGCCACCCAAAGCGGATGTTGTGCGCGACACGATCTTTCGGGCAATTGAAAAGAACCAGAAGTTGACAGTATAGGCTGTTTTGGTTACATTTGCTCATTACAATTAATCTGGAAGTGGTGATTTGCGTCATATTGCAGCCACTCTAAACAAGTCGCTAAAAAGTCAACCGGGCTTTTTAGACCGGTTTTTTTTCGTGTGAAACGGGACTTGCTTAGCGGCGGTCCCTTTTTTTCATGAGGAGATGGAGTATATGCCTGAAGGACAAGATCGAGATGAGGTGTGTACCTCTACACGTGCCATACATGGCGGAGAAGAAAAAGGTCACTGGCAACGTTCTTTGACCGTGCCCATTGCTCAAACTTCTACTTATGTATTTGAAAATACGCAAGCGGTTGTCGATTTTGTGCAGGGCAAGAATACGCAAATTGATTATGGTCGTTATGGTAACCCAACGCAAAACATCGCTGAAAAGAAATTGGCAGAGATTGAAGGGGCACAAGCCGCAATTTTGTTTTCATCTGGAATGAGTGCTATCACCACTGCGTTATTGGCGATGCTTTCAACTGGGCAACACGCAGTCATGATGGATGATTGTTATCGCAAAACGACTCAGTTTTGCAAAATGGTTTTGCAAAAATTTGGTGTTGAAACGACGTTTGTGCACGCAGGTGACTTTGAGGCCTTGGAAAATGCGATTCAGGACAATACGCGGGTATTGATTTCTGAATCACCGACGAACCCCCACTTGAACGTGATCGATTTGGATCGTGTGGTTGCCATTGCAAAAAAACATCGAATAAAGACCATTATCGACAGCACGTTTGCGACCCCTTTTAATCAGCGCCCGTTAGAATTTGGCATCGACCTGGTTGTTCACAGTGCGACGAAGTATTTTGGAGGGCACAATGATTTGATGGCTGGTGTGATTGCCGGTAGCGAGCCCTTGGTCAGTGCCATTAAAGATTACCGTGGCATTTTGGGGGGCGTGGTAGATCCTCACTGTGCATATCTGCTGATCCGCGGTCTAAAGACATTCCCTTTGCGAATGCAACGGCACAATGAAACAGCCTTGGCTTTGGCTCGGTTTTTAAATGATCATCCCAAAATTAAGCGCGTTTATTATCCGGGTTTAGAGAATCACCCGCATTATAATATTGCAAAGGCTCAGATGCGTGGTTTTGGGGGTGTGGTGAGTTTTGATTTGGATGCTGACGAAGCGGGTACGTTGGCCTTTATCGACCGGTTAAAAATCCCTTGTATTGGTGCGAGTTTGGGTGGGGTAGAAAGCATCGTGTCGCACCCTGCGTCTATTTCTTATTATGAGTTAGATCGAGAAGATCGCTTGGCTATTGGCATTGCCGATGAATTGGTCAGAATGGCTGTTGGCATTGAAGATACAGAAGATATTCTCGCCGATTTTGCACAGGCATTGGCCTAAGACTGGATGGGGTATGCTGGGCGTTTTTTTAATTCAACATTTTAAATTGATCTTGAACACGCCTGGATGGTGGCGAAAGATACTGCCGGGTGGGATCATGAACTTGTTGCCTACTTTGGCGTTGAACGCTGTGTTGACGGGCGCGGTTGATCCTGTGATGGGTGGGGTGTTAACCTTGGCTGGTTTGGCAGTGTTTTTGATCGCGTGGGGGTATTTGTATCGGGTGTTCATTGATGGGTTGAATGGAACCGAAGAATTGGTTGTATACGATTGGTTGGGCTGGCGCGATTATGCAATCGCAGGTTTTTGGTTGTTCCTAATAGCACTGGGTTACTGTGTTTTAGCAGCGTTTTTTTTGGGAGCCATCATCTCCATGTTTGGGTTGACGCCCAGTATGGATAACCCTGAAAGTGCGGGCCCACTTTCTTTTTTACTCATTCTGGCGATGGTTTTTTTCTACGGGTTTTTCCCTGTTGCGTTTACACGCTACGCTGCAGAAGGGCGGTTGTGGGCTGCTTTTGAGCCGGGCCCTTTGTGGCGTGATTTGAAACGTGTGGTTTCAGGTGCTTACATTCAAACGTGTTTTGGTTTGTTTGGCGTGTCTATGATGGGCAACATTGTGTTAGGCCTTTTGCCCCATATTGGCATTGCTTTGGCCTCTTTTTTCTGGTTTTTGATTATGATTATTTTTGCGCGAATTTTTGGGCTGATGATTCGCCGAGCACTCACACCGCCCCAATCACCAGTGTCATCATTTAACTAAAAAATCAATATATATCAAAAGAGAAGGCCCTGTCAAATAGACAGAGCCTTCTCTTTTGATATATATTGCTGCCAGTAAACATAATTACTCAATTTTACCGTATTGTTTAAAACTCGGCAGTGAACACACACCGGACATTAAACGCAGAAAGATCCACTACCTTGTCTTCGGCTTTTCCCGCAAGTTTGATGGCGCGTAGGTTGAGGTGATAAGGACCCAACGAGAAGGCAATGCCTCCACCCCCTTCAACGAGGTAGGCATCCCCTTGGTAAAGCGCACTTCCCATTGGGTGTGCATTGGCGGTGAGATGTTTGCTTTGTCCTGTTGCGTAGAGGGTCAAAAAACGGGCCGGTGTCCAGCTCGCTTCAAGGTTTGCCCGCAAGTCATTTCCATTGCTGTCTCTCATTTCAAATAGAAATGCCCCATTCATAAGTTCTTGATTTTTGAATCGGACAATTTCGGTTATCTCTGCCTTGGCTTGAAACCGATTACCCGTGTAGAGGATGGCACCTTGCAACAAGATTTGTTTACCGTTTTGGAAAACCACAACTTTGTTTTGGCGATCCGTCAGGTAATATGTTCCTGCTGCGCTGAGACGGTAGACAAAGCTACTGTGGCTATAATCAAAACCCAATGA
>JBLHJX010000214.1:0-9266 GCA_047619225.1 Candidatus Latescibacterota bacterium | reverse complement strand
TATGGCTGCGCATATATCGAACGGGGGCTTCCTTCACCCTTTCGAAAGAATACCTTCCCACCCGATGTGCTCGATGCCTGCAATGAGCACCAACGCCGACTCCTTGGTGAAAGACAAGAAGGATATCCCGTCCCACAAGGATCTTACATACTCAAACAAAGTCTACAACAATTCAAGGAGGACACACAATGGCACCAAAAATAACCTTTGAAGGAAAACATATTTTCATCGCCGGAGGCAGTCGAGGTATCGGTGCAGCAAGCGCAAAAATGCTCGCAAGCGCAGGCGCAAAAGTATCGCTCACCTATCAAAACAGCCCAGAAAAAGCCCAAGAAATCGTCGCAACCATCACAAGCAACGGCGGCCAAGCCCAAGCATTTCACATGGTCATGGAAGAAGAAAACAGTGTCACCGATGCCATTGCCCAAGCCATTGGAAGTTTTGGTAATCTCTACGGCCTCGTGGTCTCTGCTGGCATATTTGAACACTGCCTTATCGAAGACATGACACCCGCATTCTGGGAACGCACCATGTCCATCAACTTAGCAGGCACCGTCTGGTGCGTAAAAGCAGCCGCAAAACACATGCGCGCCCAAGGAGAAGGGGGCGCCATCGTCCTCTACGCATCCACAGCCGGGCAAGCAGGTGGTGGTGGCGGTGCCAGCGCCTATGCCGTCAGCAAAGCCGGTCAAATCATGTTCGCCCGGTGTATGGCCCATGAACTTGGCAGGGATCAAATTCGCGTCAACACCATCGCCCCCGCCTGGACCGAAACCGACATGGCCGCCGTTCACCTCGACCGCCTGGGCCGCGAAAATGTCGCCCCCCGCTTCCCATTGGGTCGCATCGGTCAACCAGACGACGTCGCATCTGCAACATGTTACCTACTCAGCGACCTCGCCCAGTTCGTCACCGGCACCGTCCACACCGTCGACGGCGGCATGGCCATGCGCGGTTAAACACTTTCACCCAAAATCATAATCCATCAGCTCGCTACTCCCCTGCCAAATAATCCCATTGTGCCCCAACCGCCGTGCTTCATCCACAATGTGATCAACCGTCTCCCTCGCCCACCCTTCCCCATGAATAATCGGATAAGACGGCATATCGTCAGGTAAATACAACTTCGCCTTCACCAAATCGCGCAACACAAGATCAGCCGTCGGAATCCGATCTGCAAGCGTCGCAGCATCCTCAGCACGATAAGCCGCAATCGTCTCAGGCAACCCCATACCATCATACCCCGCAAAACGATACACCAACTGAAGCGCATCTTCTTCTTTTAAGTTAGAGATCTCTGTCATCAAAAAACGCGCCCACTCAATAAATGTATTACACATAAACGCCGAAATATGCGACACCAACGGGCTGGCAAAATCGGCCATCTCACCCCAACGCAAATGATCTTGTCCCGCAGTCAACGACATAGAAGCCGGGTACGTATCCGTCCCAAACGCTTTGCCCGGTGCCGCCTCATGAACCGCGCTCCGAAAACTCGAGAGATTTTGAGCCACCAAATCACACCGAAAACGAACCCAATCCAACACCCCCGAACGCAATCCAAGCGCCTGAATCACATCAAAAAACCCAAATCCCAAACGCACCACATCACCCAATCGTGCCCCATCCAATTTTCGCAATCCCTCCCGCGCACTTTTCAGATCCGCCACCATCTTTTCCATATCATAACCCAAATTCTTAGCAGCAACAGCACACGACGCACACGTACACCCAAACAACCCCAAAGGAAAACTCGCCATTGGATACCGCAAATGCGTAATGTCCAACGCATCCACATCATATTGCGTCGCCAAATACACATACACCGACCGAAGCCAATTTTGTGTATCTACCTGCGACGGACAATACATCAACCGCCGAATCGTCCACCCACCACCACACACCCAAACCTTCAATCCCGCATCTTTTAACTGAGCCACAGCCCGCCGAAACGACACATCATCCCCCCGAGCAGACACCCCAGGCCCAACCTCCCCTTGTGCCCGTTCATACTCCAGAGGGTCGACCGAGCGCCCATCAAAGTGCCGAATTACAACCTGCCCCAATTCTTCCTCTGTTGGCACACGCCCACCATAAGGACTCTTCGCCAACACCTCATCCGACAGCGCCCCACTAAAAGACAACACAACCGTATTCAACCCAATCTCATCCCGCAACCGCTCAACATAATCCGGATACTTAAGCACCAAATCCGTCCCCAAATAAATCCCATTCAACCAACTATCCATCGCCATAACAACCATCCTCTCACTGACATCATCAATAAAAACCAGCCATTCCATTTACGAGTTCAAACCACCAACACAAGCTATCACTGCCTTTGACCTTCCTCCCCTTCCTTCAGGAAGGGGCCGGGGGTAGGTGCCTTTAAAACCGCGTCCCCTCAAACCGCCCAAACGGCGTCTCCACCCCCAATTTATCCGCCTCATCCTGCAACACCTGTCGATGTTCATCCCCAATCGGAATCCCTTTTTCCACATTCTCCTTGTCCCACCCCCACTCATTCCCACCCGCCAACTCCGCACTTTCCATACCCGGCAAAGGTTTTGTCTTTCGCGCCTCTCCCACAAACCGATCCATCTCTGCTTTCATTTCATCCACCGGCATAAAATGCGCCACATTCACCACCGCAATAAACGACCCCTGATTCGACTCCCACTTCTCATCACAATATTCCGATTTATAAATCCCCGCAAACACACCCCCCAACGCCCGTATCGCTGCACTCAACGCCATCGCCTTAAAAAACGTCGCCGGCACCTGATCAAACAACGCTTCATCATATCGAATCAACACCCCACCCATATCCATCACCAAAGGCGGTTGCTCGCCCCCCGGAAAACCAATACTCATCGGAGATGTATCCACCACCCGATAAATCGTCTCATCGGGTTTCATAAATGACCGATGAGACGAAGCCGCCAACCCAATACAATCGTGCCCCACCGCCAGCCGCGTATAATTCCCCGCCGACCCAAAATGCTGATGATTCCGCGTCGTCAACACCGCAACCCCACCCACCTTCGCCTTCTCAATAATCCGCTTTGTCCCTTCATAACACGGAAAATACCCCAACCCGCCATCCCCATCCATCACCAAAGCCCCCGGCGCCTCACTCACCACAGAAATCTTCGGACAAGGATTCACATCCCCATCCTTAATCTTCTGCAAATAATAAGGCACCTGCCGCGTACCATGACTAAACAAACACCGCCGATCATTCACATTCAAAATATGCGCCAACACCTCCGCATCCCCCAAAGGCATCCCCACCCCCTCAAACAACCGAACCGTCAATCCCTTCATCTCCGCCGCCGGCAACCGTATCCCATGATCCGGCGGATAATTTCGTCGATTCAAATTCATACCATCAAACACCTTTCTATGCATGATCACAAATACCCAAACAACACACCCGCTTTATAACACCCCCACTCCCCCTTGTCAAGCCCACAAAAAAACGATGGCAGAACATAATGTCCCACCACCGTTTTTATTTTAAACTTTCACAACAGACGGACCTAAAAATCAATCCCCGCCGTCAAAACATGCACAGACGAAAAGAAATTAGCATCAAATTTCGTATACGCATAATCAAGCTTCAAACCACGCCCCGCTTCGGTCAAATACTTCAAACCACCACCAAACGAAAACGTCTCGGTATCGTGATTGGTCTTATAACCGCCGCGACCCGAAAAACCAATCGGGCTGCCCGCTGCCTGAAACGTATATTCCAAACCCGCCAACACCTGCTCATCAAAATCCACAGGATTGGTCACATCAAGTGCCAAGTTCAAGTTATGCGGAACAGGTGTGTTGCCAGCCATCGACAACACATCCACCAACAAACCCAAACGAATGTTGCGTGGCAACTCAAAAGATTCACGCTGATACGTCAACTCTTGACTAAAGTTTTGAACCGTCATCGCAATCACCGTGTTTCTAAAGCCCGTATTAAAATACGTGCCCAAATCCACAGCAAACGCATTCTTCGAATTGCTCACAGATGTGCGATTGCTCCCAATCAGCACATTGCCAGGACCCAAATCTTGATGCGCAAGCTTGATATTGGCACCAATCGCAAATCGATCCGTAATCTTCATACCATAACCAGCCGTAATGGCATAGTTGGTGGTTGTAAAGGGGCCATCTTCTGTAAAACCCTTCGTGGCAGGATTCGGGTCTATGGACGTGCCATTAAACGTGCCCGCATCATAGGTCTGAAAACCAATACCAACAGTACCACGCCCAGGAAGGTTGAATGCAGCGCCCACCACTTCAGCTTTGGTATCTGCAATCCATTCCACATGGGTAAAAAAAGCTTCTCGGCCTTCAAAAAACGCCAAGGTTGCAGGATTCAAAAACACACCTGCCGTACTGCCTATTTGACCCACACCCGCGCCAGACAAAGCCGCATTGCGTGCATCCGTGGGCAGTTTTAAAAACGTAAAACCAGCCTGACCCACCTTAATAAAAGCGGGGTTTAATTCAGGAAGTCCGGGCAAAACCGGTTCAAGGTTACGCTGGGCTTCTACTTGTGTCGCCAACAAACTCACACCCAAAAACAGGGCGATCATTGTGGCCAGTTTCGTCTTTTTCACCAATTACCTCCTTGAAATTCAAAAGCTTTCAGCTCGTCAGCTTTAACTGATCGCTGACGGCCAATCGCAATATCTCACCTGACCACAACAAAGCGTTCAATGTGTTTTTCACCATTGCTCGGGTTTTCAATATGTGCAAAGTAAATACCACTGGTAAGGAATTGGTTATTGTCTGTAATCATCAAATCCCAAGACTCATCACCAGAACCAGACGTATGATCAATACGTGTGACCAAATCACCCGTAATCGTAAAGATGCGAATAACCGCTGTAGCAGGCAAGTTCACAAACTGCAACTTATTGGGTTGCCCTGTAAAGTTATAACCACCAGAACCCAAATCACCACCCTGTATCTGGAAGGGATTGGGCACAATGCGAACAGACGTAATGTCTGTTACGGGACCACGGAAAGGACTCACACCATCGGCAAGCGTGCGCGTGGCAAAACGTGAACTCTCACGCCCATTGCCATCAACAGCTGTAACCGAATAGAAATACCGCTGACCCCGAACCACATTGGCGTCATTATACGTCGTACCATTCACCCCAATAACCTCAGGTACGGTGGTTTCAAAACCCACATGCTTGTAAACCTTATAACCCGAAGCACCCGACACAGCATCCCAAACCAACTCATTCTGATCAGGACCAGACGTCACCTCAAAACGAGCAGGCCACGCGGGCACAGGATCCAACTTGGGCATAATACCCACCCGATTGTTCCACGCCTGACGCGCCACGGCAACAGACGCCGACAACGAATCAAAACCACTGTCTAAGAATTCTTCTTTCTCTGCAAAAGAGATCGTGCCATCTAACCACTGTTTGCCAACGCGCTTGTTCATTTCATCTGATGGACCATTCACAATATATGCAGACACAATGTGAATACTTTCTCCCAATTTTAAATCCCACGGGCCAAACGTATTCATCCATTGATATATTTGCTCATTGTTTACATAACCGGGCTGATCCACATCATTGCCCTGAATGCGTTGATCGCGCGTGGTGCCAGGCTGCACATAAAAATCATGTACCGTCTTGCGATCGGCCGTTGTTGTGCTTGTCCAGGCTTCACCTTTAACCCAACGCATCAGGCGGGGTTGTGAATTTTCAGGATCACTGTTGTCATCAAACCAGTTATCGCCCAATGTTTCGGGGTCAGTCGTTGGTGTTTTGTCTACGTGTAAAAACACACGCCCTTTATAATGCGATTCCATAAACTCACCCGCACTGATGCGTGCTTCACTGGCACCATTGAGCAGGTCACCAGGGCCAGGGGCGGGTTCACCTCTGTCATCACCATCGGCACGATAGCCCAACTTGCCAGCGTCATCACCATCGCGGGTATACACCAACTTTTGGGCATCATCATAATAATGTACATCATCCCAAATACCACCCAACAAACCGGCGTCATACGCCCGCCCGCCATCTTCTGGCGTAATGGTAATATGTGCGCCACCTGCAGGCCCTTGGCCACCACGTTGCATGAAATAATCAATGCCAAAATGGAAGTCGTTAATCACTGGATTCTTCGTGGCCGTTTCAGGGCTGGCAGCCACACCCTTTTCACCCGCGCGCAGATCAATCACATAAGGCGTGGTGGGATACGTAATCGTCCGCACTTCAAAGTGGATATCATCGGCTTCTTCGTTGGCCCACGAATACGTCTGCGTGCGAACCGTCAAACCTTCGGCAGTCACCACTCGGCTATCGATCATAAAATCAGCACCCAAGTCCGACCGAACAGCATCCCCTACATTCGTAAACAAGCGCCAGTTGTTGCGTTGCAACGTATTGCCGTCTTGAATCACGGTAGGCGGTGTAATCCGAAAAAACTTAGCGGAAGGGGTGTCGCCCAAACGCGGCGTTATGCCCGTAATATCGGTAGATGAAAAATCTGCCAAGTCATCACCAAAATCATTTGCCCACGACGTTAAGGTACTGTTTGCAGCACCCTGAGAGGCCTCAAAATAAGAGGGCACATTAAACGTTGTATACAACGTTGTCGGCGACATATAAACGTTAGAAATCCGATAACCAATGTCAGGCGTCGTACGTGATTCCTCTAAACCACCAGGCCATAAGGCAACGTTGGGATCATAAACGGTCCACAACTTGCCCATTTCATGCGTCTGGCCATAAGCACTGCCAAAGAGCAGTCCGACCGCCAGAAGTGCAATCCATCGTTTCATAATTCATCTCCTTGATAAATTCTAAATTCAAAGCAAAAAGGGATCAGGGAGTAGGGGCAAATAATCTGTCCCCTATCCCAACAACTGAAGCCTGATCTTAGAATGAGAACTGCAAACCCATAGTCATATCACGACGGTCCAAATACGACAGATAAGGACGACGTAAAATAGTCTGCTCATTCTCATCAATGCCAGAACCGGGTCGATCACCGTTTTGCAACTTGCCACTGCTGTCAACCACCCAGCCTAAGCCTTCCATATATTCCCGAAACCGCGTTGAATCACTGGTGCCAGGATGATCAAATGCTTCACCGCCCCTGCTATCATTGAGATGGTTGAAGTTCTTGAAATTGAAAATATTATGCACTTCCAAATACAGCAGGGGTGCACCCTTTAAATCAAAGGCTTTTGAAAGGCGAAAGTCTGCCATGTTCGTGTCGGTCCACTGAGCATTGAGCACATTTTGCAACGCAATGTCATTGGTCGGGTTATAATTCATATATCTACCCGCTTCGCGACGGAAGAACACATTGCCATCCCAACCGCCTTTCCACAAACTGGCATCACCACCATAATCAAGCGGGGTGCGGAAGTTTAAACCCAATTTCCAAATCGGACGTGCCTTAAACGGTGGGTTGGCAGCGTTGGGATTAACCTCAATGAGCAAGGTAGAGGCAGTAGAACCATTCACCGTGTCATAGACACGGTCCCAACCAATGCGGCGCCCACGTTCCTGGCGGAAATCGTAGGACATATAACCCGTAAAGTGTTTGCCACGAGATTTCTTAAATGACAATTCAAATCCGCGCACATCTTTAATACGGCCCTGTGTTGTCCACTGCGTACTGCCATTGTTAAACTCAGCATAATAACGAGAACTGGGTTCCAACTCTTTGTCAATATCTTTGAAATATACTGTGCCTGAAGTCAAATACGTGCCAGAAAAACTCTTTTCAAACCCTAACTCATAGGCAATGGTCTGTGGCATTTCTACCCACGGATTGCCAAAATTTTCCAACGGTTCACCCGCACCAGACTGTGCTCGATACAATTCCACAGTGGTCGGCACCTGATAGAAGTGACCATAGTTGAAAAACATCTTCGACGTTGCCGTTGTCGGGTGAGAGACACCAAAACGAGGGCTCCATGCCCAACGCGTCGGCGCTTTTGCCGCTTCACGTTTTTCATACAAACGCGTCGTATTAGAACCCAAATATTCATCGTGAATATCGTTCTCCAAATCCCAATACGTTGCAGGTTGGTGAAAGTCTAAGCGCACACCTGCATTCAGCACAATCTGGCGATATTCCATGCGATCTTGCAAAAACACACCACCATACTTCGGGTCTCTGGCATGGTAATTGTGCAAATCTGCCGTTTGCGTAACCAACAAATTTGCCGGATCAGGATCGTCTATGCCTTCGGGTTTATCGGGCAAGGAAGACACATAACCCCGAAATTCACGCAAATGAAACGCATGCAACTGAACACCCGCTTTAACCTGATGGTGGGGGGTCATCTGACTCGTCATGTCAAAGGTAACATCGCTCTCTTTGATCCACGAATAGTCTGAACTACGACTGGCACCACCCCCACCACGCAAACGATAAATACCCAAAATATCATTCTTTTGATTGGTATAGTTCCAACCCACAGGTGCTTCATCCAAAATCACAGCACCAGCAGCTTGTGCAGCTTGATAGTTGCTTTCGGTCACATCCTGAAGCGACCCATCGGGGAACACGGCAGCAACAGGAATACCCACCTTCTGTGCGCCGGCCCATGTCGCTTCCCAATCGGTCTTGCCATAACGCGCCGTCACATTGTAAAATGTCTTGGGCGACAGCGTTTGTGACCAGTTCATCGTATAATAATTGCGCGTGATCTCTTCTTGGTTGTTCTGAGACCCTGGCGCATATTGTTGCACATCGTCAAATCGGCGCGAGGCCTCTACTTGAGACCGTGCAAAGGTGCCCAAGAAGTTGCCATTTTTGGTACCTTCTGCAAAACCGCGAATATATGACAACGTCAGCTTTGTCGTTGCAGTTGGTGTCATGATCGACTTGACCTGTATCATGTTGTCTTGATACGCCGTCTTCGACAAATCATAATCATAAGCCGTGAGTTCGTGCTGGTTGGTCAACATCAAAGCCCATTTGTCTTTCAACAAAGGAGAACCCACCGTTGCATCATAAAAATAATCCGACTCACGATCTGCCGCATTGGTGTTGTAATTGCTGCCGTCAAGTTCAAAAGCCCGATGCTGAAAAGCCCAAATGGCTTTGGCCTGCGCAACGGTCGTAATCGACTGATCAAATATACCGGCCTTCAAATTGCCAGCAGGGCCACCGCGATCTTGAAATTCTTGAGTCCAGCCCTTAAAATCAGGCGAACCATCACCATCTTTATCGGCCGAGGGACCATCGCTTTCAAAGCGACCCACATC
>JBLHJX010000213.1:0-9275 GCA_047619225.1 Candidatus Latescibacterota bacterium | reverse complement strand
TTTTGCTGATACGTATACCAAAGACCCGCTCACAGAAGGCAGTGGCGCCCGGCGGCGGGCTCGGTCTTGTGCTGTTCTTTCTCATTTGACGGGGCAGATTGATGTTAAAACGATGATGAATGTTTTGAGTGATCATGATTCTGAGCAAGGGTCTCCCGATGTGTTTCAAACAGGTCTTAAACAAGGTGGGATCTGTGTACATTGTAATGAAGACGGGACGGGTGGTAATACGGCTGCGAGCCTTGTGGCTGACTTGTGTGCGGATGGTTCTCGTTTGCCCGTGTATTGGTGCAGTTTTTATTCGCCGTGTTTGGGGTTGTTTTTACCTACTTTTATTGAGGGTCAGTTGCCATCGGTGTTGGGCGTGGGTTCTGAGCTTTCGGATGAAAAAAGCCCGTGGTGGTTGTTTCATAAGTTGAGCCGAGTTGTGCGTGAACAACCTGATGAACGGGTTGCAATGGTGCGAAACCGTTGGTGTGAGATTCAAGCTGGGTTATTTGATACGGCGTATGTGATGGCTGGAGAGGGGCGGCAGTTGATGGATCAGGGATTGGAAGCGGAGGCTTCTAAATTGCTTACGGATTATATGGAAAAGAATACTCGGGATATGCTTGATGAGGTTTCCGGTTTGTTTAAAGCTTTTGAATAGCAAACCGATATGTTTTTATTTTAGTTGCCTTCGGCGACTTACTTTTTTTCAGCAGCAAAAAAAGTAAGCAAAAAATGCCGCCCCTCAAGTGCCGGGGAGGCTGATTTTCCGCAAATACCCTCAGTGGGTACAAGGCATGTTGTGGCCTGCAAACGTGGGTGTTTTTATGAGATGGGTTGCTGGACGGAATTGGCGCGGAAAATCTTGATTGCTTATTTTGGTCGCTGGGTTTGTGTGTTGTCATGATTGGTTATCTGTGGGTGAAATTAAGACAAAATAAAAAAGGTAGGATTAAAAGAAACATTTTAAATCTTGAATACAACCTCTTGGTGGTGTGGGCCGTTGTGCAGTTGGTGTGGCGGTGTTGGGTGTGTGCGGAAGGGGCGTATGGAATACGCGGAAAGGTGGGAACTGCGCGGGCAGGCGAGGGTGGCCTAAGCCCGTAATAAACACTGAAGCCAATGAAAGCCCCTCACGGCCAGTGAGAGACTTTCTTGCTTACTTCTTTGGTCTCTCAAAGAAGTAAGACGCCGTAGGCAACTAAGAAAAATGAATAAACGCTTTTTGATCCTACAAACACACAACAGAAACTCTAAACTTATGACAAAACTCTATCGACACATTCCTTTCATCCTCATCCTCCTAACAGGCTGCCTCTCACCCGATCCCAAAAATCAGGATACGGATCAAGCATCAACCGAGGCGGTTTCAACCGAACAACAAACCCGCGCACCCTTACAAATCGATCCTGAAATTTTACGCACCCGATTGTTTGGTGAATCACCGATGTGGGCTACAGAAGTGAAGGCTGGTAAGCTACCCCCCATTTCTGATCGTTTACCGGAGCACCCACGTGTGCTGATGCCCTTTAAAGAAATCGGCATGTATGGTGGTGCGATTCGCAGGGCCATTACAGGCGATATTGTACAAATCCCGGCGACGATGAAAGCGAAGAACGAAAGTCTGGTCATTTTTACCCCACCTTTGGGCAGTGGCATAGAACCCAATTTGGCTGAGCGATGGCACTATGAAAATGGAGGTCGAGAGCTCTTTCTCTTTTTACGCAAAGGCATTCACTGGTCCGATGGACATCCATTCACAGCAGATGATGTGCTCTTCTTTTATCTTGATGTGTTGTTCGACGACGAAGCCCGCCCCCTTGACCGTACGGCTGTGCCACCTTCGTTAACGATCAACAATGTTCCTATTGGGCTTGAGAAAATTGACGCGTATACCATTCGGTTTTTTGCCGATCAACCGATGGGGCAATTGCTCAAGGAACTTGCTGGTGTGAATGAAGCGGCCTACCCGAAACACATTTTTGCGAAGTGGCATCCCAAATACAATCAGGATGCGACCTATGAAGGGTTTCGCAAACACGCGACGCGTGCGCAGTTTTTATATACACCGGGGATGCCGACACTGTCGGCTTGGGCACCGGAGATGTGGATTCATGGTCAGCGTGTGGTTTATAAACGCAATCCGTATTATTGGAAAGTGGACACAGCAGGCAATCAGTTGCCTTATGCCGATGAATTGGTTTTGCAGGTGATTCCCGATCAGCAGGTGGTGTTGCTGAAGTTTATTAATGGAGAGCTCGATCTTTTTGGGCGGTATTCTCAAATCGCGATGTTTGAAACGCTTAAACAGGCTGAGCAAAAAAATGGAAACTTTAAAGTTTATCTTTCTGGCCCTGTGCCTGCACATGTCTTTTATTTAAATTGGGACACACCCAAACCCGAATTGCGAAAAGCGTTTCGCAACCGAGATGTACGTGTTGCTATGTCATTGGCTTTGAATCGAGAAGAGATCAGCCAGTTGCTTTATCATGGGTTTTTGGTGCCTGCTGGGTTTTCGTTTTATCCCCCCAATCCGTATTACAGTGAAGAGACGTTTAAACGGTTTAGCGAGTACGATCCCAACCGTGCGCGAGAATTGCTCGACAAGGCAGGATATCGGGATACAGATGGGGATGGGTTTCGAGAATTGGGCGATGGATCGCGTTTTGAGTTGACGTTGGATATTGCGACAAGCTCTGGTGCAACTGCAGATATTTCTGAATTGGCCACAGCACATTGGGAAGCGGTGGGTATTAAGGTGAATACATTTGCAGCGTTGCGCGATATTATTGTGCCGCGCCGGTATAGCGGAGAATTTGATATCCATTATTGGTGGTTTGACAGTGCTGATGATCCGTTGAGTGCACTTTCTGAATGGGCGATTACCGCGCATAATATGCCGTATTGGCATCGCAATGCAACAACAGAAGGGCCTAATTGGCTCCGTGAGGGTACACGTTTACTTGAGCGGGCAGTGACCAGTACAGATACAGTTGAAATTCGAAAGAATATGATTCAAGCCCGGGACATTTATACCGAGAATATACCTGCCATTCCATTGGGGGCATCGTATCGGGTTTGGGGGGCGAGCACCCGTTTGGGTAACATACCAGATGATGTTTCGTTTTCTGAAGCACATGGTGCTTGGGGACGGCCCATTACACACGAGCAGATTTTTATCAGATCTACGGGGACACCATGAATCAACCTTTTACACACCCTGGGATGTTACACACACAACAAGATTTGGCGTTTATCAAAGCACATGCTCACAGAGAACCATGGCAAACGGCCTATCAGACCTTGTGTGAACAACCTTTCTCTTCGCTTGATTATAAACCTGAACCGCATACCCATGTGATTCGTGGCCCTTATGGCAAACCGAGCATTGGTGACAAAGAGTTGTCAAGCAGTGCCAATGCTGCCTACAGCCATGCGCTTCAGTGGATTGTGACAGGCGACAAACAACACGCACAAAAGGCCATCGAAATTATTAATGCATGGTCTTATGTGGTTTGGAACTTTCAACTCAATGATGCCAAATTGTTGGCGGCCTGGACGGGAGATTATTTTTGTAATGCCGCAGAGATTTTGAGATACACGGACTCAGGGTGGGAAGAAAAGGACATTACGCAATTTGAACGTATGATGCGCACGGTTTATTATTCTTTGCTTGAAAACTTCTTCCCCGAGGCCAATGGCAATTGGGATGGCGCGATTATCAACACGTTGCTTTGTATTGGGATTTTTTGTGATGATCACCATATTTTTAATCGCGCGATAAATCACTATCTGCGTGGTCGAGGCAATGGGGGCATTACCAAATACATTTATCCCACGGGCCAATGTCAAGAAAGTACACGCGATCAGAGCCATACCCAATTGGGGCTCAATGAATTTGCATTGGCATGCCAAGTGGCTTGGAACCAAGGTGTCGATCTTTATAAAACGGCTGATAACCGGTTGGCATTGGGTTTTGAACACGCGGCTCAATATATGCTGGGTGAAGATGTAGCGGTTTATGGTATCATTTCGGAGCAAGGTCGGGAACGCATTTGGGATATTTACGAAACGGCATTTCAGCATTTTCATTATGTCAAGGGGCTGGATATGCCCTATTGTGAACGTGCCATTGAAAAAACACGAGGAAGTGAAAAGTCTTGGCTTGCACTGACGATGTATCAAGGCGCAATAGAAAAACCACCAACAGCACGGGAAGCCCCGACGCCCAGTATTCAAGCTCTGCGAGCTGGTGCGCAGACAGAACCGACAGCACAACCACCCGATCATGCGATTACAATTACGCCTGATGAGGATCTGCAAGCCATACTTGATACAAGTAATGAAGGTGCTTGGATTGTGTTGTCGAAAGGGCTTTATACATTATCTGAGACACTTAAAATGCCGAACAATTTGACTTTGTCCGGGCAGGGGCTTGAAACGGTTCTTTTTCTCGATCCTGAAAAAACGGGGCCTGCACTCACAAATGCACATGATGATCTTAACAATTTCACTTTGCGGGATCTTGTTATTGAAGGGGCCTTAAAAAGTGAATCACCACGTGATCCCAACAGTGCGCGCCGGACGTACTCGTATGCGAGCGCGCGCAGTCGTGGGGGTATTGTTTTTGCCGCCCAACATGCCAATCAAATGCACGGTCTCCACTTTGAACATGTGACGGTGCAAAATTGTACACTCGATGGTGTTGCCATTCGCGGTGCTCAAAACGTGACCATCGTATCTTGCGATTTGAGCGACAGCGGTTCCAGTGTGGTACCTGGCCCGGGGTTGCAACACAATTTGTTGATTACCCGATCACATACGGTTGATATTCGTGACAGTCGTTTTGATACGTCGCCTTGGGGCAGTGGTATTGATATCAGCCATTGTCAAGATGCTACGCTTTCAAATAATGAGGTTGCTCGCAATGCCCTGCACGGCATTCACGTGACGGAGAGTGAGCATGTCCGTTTGACCAACACCCTTGCTGAGGGTAATGATGCACACGGTATTATTTTTGATACGCAAATGGATGGTTGTCAAGATGTCACGCTAAACGAGAACATATTGCGCAACAATGGTAAATCGGGTATTCACCTTCACGATGCGCGTGAAACGATGCTTGAAAACAATACGTTGATAGACAACACAGACGATCAATAGGGAGGGAATGGCTATGTTACAGTGGGGTATTATTGGACCGGGTAGTATTGCACGCGTTTTTTGTAATGGTTTGCGGTTTTCTAAAACGGGTGAGTTGGCTGCTGTTGCGAGTCGAGATGCTGAACGTGCCAAGCAATTTGCGGCGATGTTTGGATGTGAAAAGGTTCATAGTTCTTATGATGCATTGCTTGCCGATGATGCTATTGACGCAGTTTATGTGTCCACGGTGCATCCTGCACATCAAGAATGGGTGATCAAAGCAGCTCAGGCAGGCAAACACGTTTTGGTTGAGAAACCGATGGGTGTGAATTTGGCGCAAGTGACGGCTATGGTTGATGCGGCCAAACAAAATGACGTGTTTTTGATGGAAGCATTTATGTATCGTTGCCATCCACAAATTGAGAAGATGGTGTCGTTGATTCAAGACAAGGCCATTGGTGAGGTGCGTGTGATTCGGTCTGCATTTGGGTTTCACGCGGGGTTTAACCCTGAATCACGTGCTTATAATCGTGAATTGGCAGGGGGTGGCATTATGGATGTGGGGTGTTATCCGGCGTCGATGGCACGTTTGGTGGCGGGTGCTGCGGTGGGTAAGTCGTTTCTTGATCCAACGGAAGTGAAAGCTACGGGTGTGATTGGTGAGACGGGGGTGGATTATTATACAACGGCGGTTTTAAAGTTTGAGCAGGATATCATTGCGCAAATCAGCACGGGTGTGGCGTGTAATTTGCCGAGTGAGCTTACGGTCTTTGGTTCGGAGGGCATTTTGTCATTGGCCCAACCGTGGTTGCCTTCATCGCCGTGCCGAAATGCAAGAGAAGCATTGCCTTTGGATACGGCTTTTCCGTCGAGTGAAATTCATTTGCAACGCAAAGGGCAAACGGAAACGATTGTGGTGGATGTGGATCGTGACTTGTTTACGTATGAGGCCGATATGGTTGCCAATCATATTGATGCACGACAGGCACCTGTGGCGTCGTGGGATGATAGTTTGGGTAATATGAAGGTGTTGGATCAATGGCGCGCGGAAATAGGGCTGGTGTATTCGCAGGATAGGTGAGAGGATAGAATCGCAAAGCGCAGGGTGCGGAGCGAAATACTTTTAAACGCTCTGCACCCTGCATTTTCACACTAAGTAGTTAAGCAAAATTGATTGTGTGTGTATTGCCGAAGGAACAAATCAAATCATTGACGGCGTGAGTGAGAGTGTGCCCAGACTCGTAAGCAGAAAAAGGCATCCATTCGTATTTCATTTTTCGCCATAAAATCTCAATGGGGTTCAGGTGTGGCGAATAACGCGGCAAGAAAACCAAAGCGACGTCCATTTCTTGCCAGCGAGGTATCATTTGAGCAACCTTTTCACACCGATGCATGGGTGCATTATCTAAGACAACTACTGTGGGGCCTTTTCGCGTTTCAACAAAGTTTTGCATACAAGCAATAAAGGTATCGCTGTTGACATTTCTGCTCTATTACTTATGAATATCTTTAACACTCAGGGTCGTTTCCTCCGGGTAGATGCGTGACGGTTATTGGTATAACCTTATTTTAACGCAATTACTTGGACTGGGAAACTACATTTTTCATGAATTATTCAGGCTATATAATGGATGGACATTGTGATATGACAAATGAAGAATTGACACAAAAGGTCTTGGTTTTAGAAGCTAAGGATAAGATCCAAGAGGGCCTTATTTCAATTCAGCAGGTTGTTCAGGAGATGGCACGCCCAGAGGATTTGGAAGGCGTTATGCAGGTGTGTTTGGCACAAGTGAAGCAGATGGGTTTGGATATTTGCTCAATGGCGCTTCACCTGATGCTTAATGCTGATCAATGTTTGATGGAATCCTTCCGTTTTGGCCTTGGTGGTACCTTAACGATTAGGAAAAAAAGGCGAGCCATTAAGCTTACGCAGTGTTGGAAAACGGGCGAAAGTATGATCCAGGCCGATATGGGGGCAAGTGAGTTTCGTAGTCAAATAAGAGACCGTTTTGGTGGTCTGGTGATATGCAGTTTTATGAATGTACCCTTTTCACAAGGGGTTATATCCGTACAAAGCCTGAACCCCAATCCTTTTATAGAAGCGGATAAAGAGATTTTGGTTCGAGTTAGCGGCATTTTATCAGCAGGCATTGCGCGTATGCACGAACTGGAGAAAATGGAAGATCAGTTGGTGTTGGAACGGGCGTACCAAGACATCGCTCGAATGACATTGTCGTCTTTAAACTTGGATGGTGTATTGGATAATTTGGGGGTGCATCTTGTCCATGCGGGTATTTTCGAGACCTTGTCCATCTCGCTCGTCGATCATGAGAAAAACGAGGTTGAAATTGTTCGAAGCTATAACATCCTGGATGATGGTACCACCGTCACTACCAAGGCGAGTGGCATAGGCGGGCGGTATGCATTGGATTCGACAGATCCGATAGCTGTTGCTGCTCGCACGAGAGCGCTTTTGGTCATAGAAGGATATGATGCGCGTTATTTTACGATAAAACCACCTGAATACTATGCTGAACGGACCTTTTATTTTATTCCCATGGTTAAGAACGATAAGACGGTTGCTGTGCTGGCAACCGGGCGTCTTACGGATGAAAAAGAAGATCTGGCAGAAAAAATACAAGCCATTCAGCCCTTGTTCGATCAAGTGTGCATCGCCATTGAAAATGCTCGGCTTTTTGAATCTGCGCAACGTGAGATACAAAACCGAAGAGCAGCTGAAGAAGCCCTTCAAAAGAGCGAATATTTGCATCGGGGCGCAATTGAAGCGGCCGGTGCTGTTCCTTTTATCAGACATTATGACGGCCGTGGATTTGGGATTGTGGGTCAGGGCATAGAAGCGTTAACGGGATATACGACCGAAGCATTCACCGTGGATCACTGGGATTCAATTCAGCAAGAGGTTATTCCCCTCGGACATCTGATAGGAATGTCCCTTGCTGAAATTCGACAAATAATAGGTGATGGTGAAGCAGATACTTGGCAGGTTGAGCATCTCATCAAAACCCGTGATGGGCAAGATAAATGGCTCCTTTCTGTGGGGAAAGCAGAATATAGGGAACAAGAGAAGCAGGTTGTGAGCCTTGGTATCCTTTTTGATATCACAGAACAGAAGGCAAACGCGGAAACCTTGGCATTGTCTCAGCAGCGTTATCGGGCCATTGTTGAGTCCGCCATAGATTCGATTATTACGATTGACGAGCGCGGCCTTATCGAATCTGTAAATCCGGCTACGAATAAACTGTTTGGATATATAGAAAACGAACTAATAGGACAAAACGTTAGGATATTGATGCCGGAACCTTACCACGCGGAATACGACGGATATTTGGAAAATCATCGTGTGACAGGTGAAAATAAGATTATCGGTGTGGGGCGTGATGTTATAGGATTGCGCAAAGATAACACGCAATTCCCCCTACACTTGTCTGTAAGCCAGGCTCAGATTGGCAATCAAAAAAAATACACAGGCATTATTCGCGATCTGACAGGTGAGCAGGAGAAAGCCCAAGAGATGGTCAAACTTCAACGCCTCCGTGCCGCGACGGAACTGTCTGCGGGTGTGAGTCATAATCTCAACAACATACTTATGGGCATTATTGGCCCTGCCGAATTGCTGAAAATGAAAACCAACGACCCCGATACCTTAGAAGAGGTGGATGATATTCTCACGGCTGCGTTACGTGCCAGAGATTTGGTCGCGCGCCTTCACCAATCGACCCGAATCACCTCAGTCACAGAATTGGAACCCGTTAATATTGATGTGCTTGTCAGCGAAGCAGTCAACCAAACGCGGCCAAAATGGAAAGATGAACCAGAAGCCAGAGGCCAGACCATTGAAATAGAGACCCACCTGGACGCCGTGCCTCCTATCAAAGCAATCCAATCAGAAGTACACGACATTTTCGTTAATTTGATATTTAATGCCGTAGATGCAATGCCCGAAGGCGGCAAAATCACCATCGGAATAGAAGCTGTTGAACAACGGGTATTGCTAACGTTTTCCGATACTGGTATTGGCATGGATGATGAAACAAAAGCGAAGCTTTTTGAACCCTTTTTTACGACCAAAGTCGACATAGGAACGGGGTTGGGATTATCTACCCTTTACAATTCTGTAAATC
>JBLHJX010000212.1:0-9293 GCA_047619225.1 Candidatus Latescibacterota bacterium | reverse complement strand
GCTGACACGGCGTATGAAGGAACTTCAGGCTTTGTGTGATATTGGTGCAACGATTACGTCTGTGCTGGATTCGAAGTTGGTGATCCAGAAAATTTTGAGCGGTATTGTAGACACGCTGGGATTTGATCGTGCTTATTTGATGACGGTGGATGAAAATGATCACATGTTGCGCAATGCAGGTAGTTATGGCGTTTCGGGTGATGCGCTTACGTTTTTAAATCAGCTTGAATATGATCTCAAACGCGATGATGTGGGGGTGGTGCTCACGGTAAAAGAGAACCGGCCCATTTTGGTAGAAGATGTAGACAATACGCAAATTCAATTGGATAACGAAGCCATTCAAATGGTGGGATTCCGGTCGTTTGTCACGGCACCGTTGCGGGCGGGCAGTAGACGTATTGGTGTGATGGTGGCCGATCGCAGTGGTGCTGGTGAACGGGTTACGGAACACGATCAGCGCTTGTTGGTTGGTTTTGCCAATCAGGCAGCCATTGCATTGGAAAATGCGCGGCTCTATGAAGAAGCCACGGAAAAGAAGCGACTCGAAGAAGAGGTGGGTGTGGCTGCTGAAATTCAAAAGCGCTTGTTGCCCGCCACGTTGCCCACATTAGAGGGATATGAGATTTCAGCGATGACCCGCCCAAGCCGAGGGGTGAGTGGTGACTATTACGATGTGGTGGAGATGCCTGATGGACGTGTGTGGATTGCTGTGGGTGATGTGTGTGGCAAGGGTATCCCCGCGGCGTTGACGATGGCCACATTGCGCACATTGTTTCGAACTCAAGTTGAACACAATTTGGTACCTGCCGATATGATGAAACGCGTTGCAGATGGGCTTTTTCAAGCGACGTCACCCGAGGTGTTTGCCACGTTTTGTTTTGGCGTATTGGATCTTGCTGGACGTACGTTTACCTATGTAAATGCGGGGCACCCGTTTCCCATTTTGGCGCGTGCATCTGGTGAAACGGTTGAGTTAGATGGTGTGGGTCTTCCTGTAGGGATGGACCCGATGTTGTGGCAAGACGAGTATGAAGCGCGTCAGGTTGATTTGGCATCGGGTGATGTGCTGGTCATTCTTAGTGATGGCATTCCAGAAGCGGGTGCGGGGCATGAAGATATGTTTGGGGAAGATCGGGTTTTTGAAGTGGTTACAAATTATCGCGAACACGGTGCCCTGCGGGTTCAAAAAGCGGTATGTGATGCCGTGGATGCATTTATGAAAGGCCAACCAATGGATGATGATTTGACGTTGGTGGCGTTGGGTGTGAAATAAGAGCGGGAAGAAGAGAGAAGAGAAAGGCAAGCCGGGAGAGGGAAGGTTCTTTGCAGGCTTTCGTTTTGTAGATGCTTCACATTTGTCACATGTGGTGCCAATATTTTTAGGAGATTTTTATGGGGCATACTTTACTGATTGTTGATGATGAACCTGATATTCTTGAGGCGTTGCGGTTGACGTTTGAAGATGGTTTTGATGTGTACACTGCCAGCAGTGGCCTTGAAGGATTGGCCATTGTGCGTGATCATCCCCCTGTGGTGATCATTGCAGATCAGCGCATGCCGGAAATGACGGGGGATGTGTTTTTGGCGCAGGTACGTGAGATAGTGCCTGAGTCCATTCGTATTATGTTGACGGGGTATACCGACTTGGATGCGTTGATTCGGGCGGTGAATGAGGGGCATATTTATCAGTACATGGCCAAACCATGGGAACCTGAAGAATTGCGGTTGCATGTGCAGCGCGGGGTTGAGCGTTATGAATTGTCGGCAGAGCTTGAACAGCGGTATGAAGAGATTGTGCGTTTGAATGCTGCGTTAGAAGAAGCCCGGCAAAAACTTGAACAGGAAAATATTCAGTTGCGCCAGGTTGCTCAAGAACGCCATCGGTTTGATGGTTTAATTGGTTCGAGTCCTGCAATGGAAGCCGTCTATGATTTGACAGAGCGGATTTTGAAGAGCGATGTGAGTGTTATGCTCACAGGATCCACAGGGACAGGCAAAGAGATGCTGGCGAAGGTGATTCATTTTAGTGGCCATCGTAAGGATGGACCCTTTGTGGCGCAAAATTGTGGGGCATTGCCAGCGGCATTGTTGGAGAGCGAATTGTTTGGTCATCGCAAGGGGTCTTTTACAGGTGCGATAGAAGACCGGCCTGGGTTGTTTGAAACGGCGGATGGGGGGACGGTGTTTTTGGATGAAATTGGCGAGACCACACCAGAGATGCAGGTGCGGCTTTTGCGTGTGTTGCAAGAGGGTGAAATTAGGCGGGTGGGAGAGACTGTCGATCGCAAGGTGAATGTGCGCGTGGTTGCAGCTACCAACCGCGATTTGCGGGCTGAGGTTGCGGCGGGGCGTTTTCGTGAAGATTTGTTTTTTAGGTTGAACGTGTTTCCGATTCGGTTGCCGTCGTTGAAAGACCGCGTGGAAGATATTCCGCTTTTGTCAGTCCATTTCTTAACGGTGTATGCGCCTGATCGATCGGTGCGGTTCACCGCTGAGGCAATTGATGTGTTGTGCCGTTACAATTGGCCTGGCAATGTGCGTGAGCTTGAAAATGAGGTGCAACGTGCCTTGTTGATTGGGGGCGATGTGGATCGGCTGGGTGCAGATACGTTGTCTGAATCGGCACGCGGTGAATTGACGGCGAAGATTTCAACACCTGTGCGTGGCAACATGAAGTCGGCGCAATCTGAAATGGAAAAAACGATGATTACACAGGCTTTGCAACGGCATAAAGGCAACCGTACCCATGCTGCTCGCGCGTTGGGTATTTCGCGCTGGGGGCTGGTGCAGAAGATTCAGAAATATGAGATTGGATAAATTGCCATGAGATTTTATCGGCAAATGCGTATCAATAAATGACCACCCCAAAGCCGTCAAGGACACACCATGAATAATATAGACAAAACCAAAGCTCAACTCATTGAAGAACTCGAAACTGCCAATGCACAACTTCAGGAAGCCACGCGCTTGAAGTCACAATTTTTGGCCACGATGTCACACGAGTTGCGCACGCCTATGAATGCGATTATTGGGTTTACGCGGTTGGTGCTTCGGCGGTCAGATAATTTGGCAGATCGGCAGCGTGAGAATTTGGAGAAGGTCAAACTCAGTGCAGATCATCTTCTAAATCTGATCAATGAAATCCTCGCTTTGTCGAAGATTGAAGCGGGACGTATGGATATTCAACCGGCAACTTTTGACCTGAGAAAATTGGTGGCCAATTGTTGTGCGACGGTTGGGCCAACGTTGGGCAAGGCTTCGGTGATGTTGGATTATGAAGTGGCTGATGAAGCGGTGGACGTGTATAGCGATGAAGCGCGGTTGCGTCAAATTGTGATCAATTTGTTGAGCAATGCGCTGAAGTTTACGGATGAAGGGGAAGTAAAGATTAAAGCAAGAATACAGGAGACAGAAGACAATCAGAGTCAAAGGGAGATGCTGGTGATATCGGTGTCGGATATGGGGATTGGAATTCCTGAGGATCAGTTGGATATGATTTTTGAAGAGTTTCGTCAGGTCGATGGGTCGAGTACGCGCAAGATACAGGGTACGGGCTTGGGTTTGGCAATTACAAAGAAGTTGGTTGGGTTGTTGGGCGGTTCGATTGGGGTGACCAGTGTGGAGGGTGAGGGATCGACGTTTACATTTTGCATTCCGGCACGATATGGTGATGGGGCGGATACACCATCAGATGTGTCTGCACAGGTGGTACATGTGGTGGATGGAAACAATAAGTTGATTGTGTCGATTGATGATGATCCCAATGTGGCGGTGTTGTTGCGCCAAGAGTTGGAAGAGGATGGGTTTCAGGTGATTTCTGCACTCAATGCGGATGAGGGCATTGCCTTGGTGAAGAAGCACAAACCTGTGGCGGTGACGGTAGATATTTTGATGCCTGGTAAAGATGGCTGGCAGACGATTGCGGCGCTGAAGGCTGATGAAACAACACGGGATGTGCCGGTGATTGTGGTGTCGGCGATTGAAAACCGGGAGCTTGGTTTTTCATTGGGCATCCATGATTACATTGTGAAGCCATTTGATCACGATGCGTTGATGGGGTCCCTGAAGCGGCTGAACCCACAGGGTATGCACGATATTTTGGTGGTTGAAGATGACCCTTCTGCGGCGGACTTGCTGTGCCAAATGTTGGAGATCGATGGGTTTGCTTCACGCACTGCTTACAATGGTCGTCAGGCCATGGTGCAAATTGAAGAGGCAACGCCCGATGCCATTTTTTTGGATTTGATGATGCCTGAGATGGATGGTTTTGAAGTGATCGAACGTTTGCAAGCACGGGAAGATTGGAAGAGCATTCCGGTGATTGTGGTGACGGCGAAGGATTTGTCGTTGGAAGAGGTCGATTTTCTCAATGCGCGGGTGAATCAGGTGGTTCAAAAAGGGGATTTGAATCTCGATGTTTTAGAAAATACGCTGAAGGATGTTCTGGAAAGTCATTCTGAGAGTAAATAAAAAGGCATCCGAGCGGTTGCCAATGGGTGACTGATAAATTAACAAATATCATGCAATGCGGATTTTACAGATTCTCCCATTCTGAACGTGTAATATCGGCTTGTTGCAAGATCTTATTCAAAAGCCCACGATCGATATCGCTTTCATGTGGGTTTGGAATAAAAAGACGTAACTGAGCCTTCACCATATACTGATGATTACCGCCAGAAAAGGGCCCTTCAAAGCCAAGTTCCCTCAGATACTGAATCAAACGACGTCTTTTGATAGGGCCAAAAGGCGGCATTAAACGGGCTCCGTGACAACATCCAACTGCAAATCATCAACTACAGGAAGGGTATGTCCCATCTTGAGACCTAAAATGATCCATCCTTCAAGCACATCTTGCAATTGAATACGACAATTTTCAAGCAAATCGGCATGGGCATATACGCCCTGAAATCCGGGAATTTCACCATAATAAGTTTTATCATCGAGGATTTCATAGGATGCACGTTTCATCGCTGCACCGATATAAGCAGTTAGCATCTCTGGTCCTTTCGCCTTAAATATCTTTATGCAACAACCGTCTGATTTGTCGGTTCTTCATCTTGTTAAAAGCAATATAGAGCAAAATCAAATGGGTGTCAATTCACCAACAGGTATCTGGTAGGAGAAGATTGTATGAATTATACACGCAAAACCAAAGCCCAACTCATTCGCGAATTGGAGATCGAAGCCGCGCTCAATCGGGTGCGGGTGCGGGCATTGAACATTCAGGAGAGCGGTGAGATTGATGATGTGACGTTTACGTTGCTCGATGCGGTGCGTGGGCTTGGTCTTGAACCGCTGTATTGTAGCATTAATATTTACAGTGACCAGTCGGATACAATGGAACTTTCCTTCCAGGTTCCAGGTGTGGAACGGCTTTCGAGAACGGTTGTGAAAAAAGCGGAATTAGTGGCTGATCCGGCGCAGGCAAAGTTGGAGGAAGATTTATTGGCGAAGTACAAAGGTAAAGCCTATTCCGTGTATCAAAGTGATCAGGCTGATACACAGAAGCGTTTTGCATATTGGATGAATTTTGTTCGGCGAGAGAATCCAGACTATGTGGTGCCTGAAGCGATATATGATGTTGAAACGATGTTTCGCCATCACGTCTACTTTAAACAGGGCCATATTTCTGTTACGGCCGACCACGAATTTAACGAAGGTGATCTGATGGTTTTAAAACGCTTTGCCGATGTGTTTGATTTTGCTTATGCGCGTTTTCTCGAATTGAAAGCGGCTGAAGATTTGGCGCGTGAAGCCCAGCGCCGTGGGGCAGTGGATCGGGTGCGGGCCGAAGCAACGGGTATGGAAAAGACCGAAGATATTGCCGATGTGCTCAAAACGCTTTGGGAAGGGTTGAAGGGGCAGGATGTGTCGTTTGATTATGTGACGCTGTATGTGGCCGATGAAGATGCCGATTTGCTTCAGGTCTATGCGGCGGTGCCTGAATCCAATCCCATCAAAGATTTGATTTCGGATGATGTGAATGCAGATGTGAGAGCACGACAAACGTTTCGGGAAGATATGATTGAAGGTGTGGATTTGTTGCGGTCTGAAATTGCGTTGTCTGAGGCTTTGGAACTCGGTTTTAGTATGGATTATTTTTCGGCTTCGCAAGTGGTTCATGCGCCTCGAAGCGCGTTGTTGATTCAGAGATTGTGGGGGATTACGCTGCCTGAAAACGCGCGTGATCAATATGCGTTGCGTGTGGGCTGGGGGGCTTGTGCATGAGTTGGAAGAAAAAGTGTTGGATCGAGTGATCGATACCAATTTGAAAGGGGTATGGCTGTGCATGAAATATCAAATTGCACAGATGCACAAAAATGGTGGTGGAGCCATTGTCAACAATGCGTCGGTGGCAGGCCTGCTTACGCCGCCCCAATATGCGGTTTATTGTGCCAGCAAACACGGGGTGATTGCCATTACCAAGGTGGCGGCTGTTGAAAATGCCGCAGAAGGCATTCGCATCAATGCGGTGTGCCCAGGCTGGATTGAGACGCCGATGATTCAGGCTGGGTTGGACGATCCAGAACGTCATGCGCGTATGATTGCTTCTGAACCTATGGGTCGGGTCGGGCAGCCACGGGAGATTTCCGATGCGGTGATTTGGTTGTGTTCAGAAGGGTCTTCGTTTGTGACAGGTCATGCGTTGGTGGTGGATGGAGGATTGGTTGTGGGGCGCAAGGTGTAGGGAAAGACAGTTTTCTAAGTGTTTCAACAATTGGGAATGGGAAGTTTTCATCGGCATAAAGTTGTGCCACGTTTTATGCTTCCTCGTGAGCATGAATTTGATCATTAATTTCTATTTGATGTGCTCGGATATATGCCCAAGCATTGGTAAGATCCTCGGCGCGAAGGGATGGATAAGCGCGTAACAGATCGGCTTCGCTCATGCCCGAAAGACGTGCCTGTTCCAATATCCAAATTGGAATGCGCGTGCGAACAATGCAGGGTTCACCACCGCAGATGCCAGGAATGGCGTCAATTCCTGGGAAAGTATCTCTTGCGTTACATGTCATTTATGCAATCTCCTTGCGAGAGGGATATACTGGTCTCGGTTTAAGTTATTGCAAGATCATAAAGTGGCACTTTCAATTGCTTGTCTGGTGGCTCCATAGATGAGAGCGTTTGGTTGATTTTGTCAACAATATGACCTTCTAATACTTGTTCGCCACAGGTTTCGCATACATCGGCTGGAACATTATCAAAAGCAACCAATTTATCATTCCATTCTTGTGTGTATCGGATTGTTGTTCTGATCATATGATTTTGACATACTGGACATTTTACCATTGTATTGCTCTCCGTTTCTTCAGGTCAATCCATTTTTTAGGGTCTGGATCATACGAAGTGATAATGATGGCTTCGTGGTTTGTGTGCACATGTAAAATGCGCCCAGACTTTGTGATTCCATAGATCAGACAACTTGGGCTGTATTTGTCTTCTGGATAATTTTCAATGACTTCAGCGGTATGGTTTGTTAGACTTTCGATTATTTCTGTGCTTGTGATACGGCGTATCGCCAATTGCGTTTGTGCGTGTGCAGTAAACCGCATCTTCCCTGTTTGAATAGCACTTACAATGGATTGTAATACAGAATGTGAATCTGCTGGAATCTCTGACATCAATATAGCCCAAATCAAAAAGGGTGTCAACGAACTGAACCGTAGATATAGAAATACAATGTTCACTCAAAAACGCATAAATAGAACACGTCGTTCATTTATGTGCGCTAAATTCTGAAGGTATAATTCATTCATGCAATCTCCTTGCCAGAGGCAGTCTATGACTATTTACAGACCAACCATACACGTGTTTAGGAAGACCGTTTTACGCGAAGGGACAAAACTTATGCCGAGGGGATTTCAGTGGCGCTGCGTTTTTCTCATTTATCTTTTCGTTATGCTTCTTCCCACACCAACGGTTGCGCTTGATACGCTTCAGGTGACTTCTTCTGAGCCTATTTTAGAAGATCGGTTTTGGACGACGTTTGATAAATCCAGCGGATTTTTGGGGCGTGGGAAGGGAGATCTTTTTGAAGACCGTGAGGGGAATGTATGGGTGGCTACGGAAACGGGGGCGTTTCAGAAATATGATGGGTTTGGCTGGACGACCTATCAGGTTTCTGACGGCTTATTTGAGGGGAGTAGCAATTATATCACGCAGGCCCAAGATGGTGCGATGTGGTTTATGGGCAATGACGGGGTACATCGTTTTGATATGTCTGTGGAAACAGAGCAAGATGCTTGGACACATTTTGATAACACGCATTTTCATGAGGTTGGGTTTGATACCACACGTACACCCCTCGGGGGTTCTGTTTTTGGCACAAAGGACGGTGCGGTTTGGTTTGGAACGGGTTGGGTATTGGCAGACAGCACACGTGTTAACAACCTTGGGCGATATCAAAATGGCCAATGGGAAAAGATCACACAGCCTGCAGGTTTGCCTCAACCCCTTTCTGTTCTCTGTGAAACCCGCGATGGATCTCTTTGGTTTGGCACACGTGTCCAAGGCGTGTTGCAATATCACGACGGCATTTGGACGCAGATCACATTGGCAGATGGATTGGGAGGAGATGATATCTTCGATATGTTCGAAGCAGACGATGGGTCTCTTTGGTTCAGCCATCCTTTAGGGAAACAAAAAGGCGTTAGCCAATATGACAATGGCCAGTGGCATATCTATACGGATTTTGATTGGGGAGTTAGGTTCTTTTGGCAAGACCATAACGGCGTTTTGTGGGGGGGTAGGGATGCTCAGTTGTTTCGTTTCGAAAACAACCGTTGGCAAGCTGTAGGGCGGAGCAGACGGTTGGGCTCTGCCGCAGTGGGTATGTCTGCAAATGATGGTTCGACTTGGTTTCAGGATTGGGTTGGCGATAAAAATACAATTTATCGGTTTAACCCAAATTATAACTGGGTGAATTATACGTATCCGGGCGGGCTGTCAGGTGGGTTTGAAAGGGACGATGGGTCGGTTTGGTTTCACACGCAAAAACAAGCGGTGCAGTTTCACAAGGGTGTGTGGATGGGGTATGGCCCAGAAGATGGGTTTTTAGATGGGGAGGTGTATGGTTTACATCAAACATCTCAGGCACTTTGGTTTATCGGGACACATCAGGGGCACCATGCGGTGGCTCGATATGAGGATTCTGCGTGGCGTATTTTTACAGCTGCCGATGGCCTGATTGATGAGATTTATAAACCACGCCGGTTACAGCGCGGTAGCGTTGGCATTGATTTTACATTTTTGCAAACAGTTGTTGAGGCGCGTGATGGATCGGTTTGGTTTTT
>JBLHJX010000211.1:0-9304 GCA_047619225.1 Candidatus Latescibacterota bacterium | reverse complement strand
GCATTTTCTTCACTATAACCCCCTTCTCTATCCAATATGCGTGCCCGTTCGAGCATGGCACGTCCAATCAAATGAGAGAACCGCAAGGCCAGATCTGGATGATCAACAATCAAATAGATCAAGTTTTCAACCCCATAAATCGACATCGCAAACGTCACAGGTCCCCGTTGTGCGCGATAAAGCGGCACCTTTCCACCCAATGCCATAATACGGTCTCGCGCCTGATCCCAATCGGGTGGCAACATAAATTCTCGCAAGTTCTCCAAGCGCGCTTCTACCCGATCAAGAAGAGCTGCGAGTTCATCGGGATTACGTGCCGATTGCATCAACCAATACGACATGTCTTCCCAACGATTTTCTGCCTCAAAAATCTCGGATAATGCTTTGGTCTCTGGCCACTGCAAATCTGGGTTTGACGGTGTTTCATTTAACAAACGCCGTCCAACAATCTTTTCTGCCGCATCATTATATCGCCGCGACAAAGGAAGAAGGTAGGCATCATCATGTCTCAGCTTGTACCATTCTTCTTTTACCCCAAATTCGTGAAAAGCACATTCCGCACCCATACGAATGCCCAAAGGCACCTGAGGGCAAGACCCGCTCCACGGATCGGCCAAAGCCTTTTGATCGTCTTCCCAAAAGCGGTCGAGATCCACAGGTGCCAGTCCACCATTCTTGTGGCTCCTACCTACCAACACCTGGGCCTGGGACAAATGCTGCTGCGTCATATGTACACTCACCAGTTGCCTCCTTCTTCAATTGATTTGTTGCCTGTTAGGGCGCCCACAAATCAGTACTGAGATATTTCAATCCCGAATCGTTGATCATGGTCGCAACCACTTTCCCTTTCAACGACCCCTTTAGAAGCTGAATAGCCGCAGCAACGTTCGCGCCCGACGAAAACCCCGCAAAAATACCTTCTTCTTGAGCAAGTCTCCTCGCCATTTGAATGGCTTCTCCATCGCCTATTTCTACAAAACCATCCATATACTCCGTTTTCAGATACTGGAGATCCGCTTTGGAATATCCACCGCCCTGAATACGATGGTTAGGGTTTATAACCGTCTTGCCAGCCAACACCGCCGAACCCTTTGGTTCAACAACAAAACACTGAATGGTCGAATCATGCGCTTTAAATGCCGCTGCACATCCTGCAAATGTGCCCCCAGATCCAACAAAATCACAAAAACCCTGAATAATCCCATTCGATTGTTTGATGAATTCAGGCCCTGTATGCAGATAATGCGCTCTGAAATTACCTGCCAATTGAAACTGATCCGCACGAAACGCCTTTCTTTCATTTACCAAAATCTGTGCCCTTTCTTCAACAAGCGCCAAATCCCCACCCGATACCTGACCCGAGATGGAATCTGCCAACTGATCAACAAGCACAACCTCAGCCCCCAAAGCCCGCATCATACGCGCCCGCTCACTGGAATTCCCCTTAGACATCACCGCCACAAAAGGATACCCCTTCACCCCACATACAATTGCCAAACCTGTACCCGTATTACCACTGGTCAACTCCACAACCGTCTGCCCAGATTCAAGTTCACCGCTATTTTCCGCATCTTCTATAATCTGCCGAGCAATCCGATCCTTTTTAGAAAATCCAGGATTCAAATAATCCAGCTTCACAAGAAGCCTGCCATCTAAGTCTTTGCTTATCCTACTTAATTCAACCAGCGGCGTAGAACCAATCGCCTCTATGGTTGAGGGAATAAGAAAGTTCTCCCTACTCATTATAATATACCCCCTATATATCCAATTCGTGTTGCTCAATGACTTATAACTGGACTAAATATATAATGCCCCGCACTTTTTATACCTTGCATGTCCCAATTTTATTCCATTATTTTATAAGCAAGTATTTTATAAGCAAGTATTTTATAAGCAAGTATTTTATAAGCAAGTATTGAACCTATCACTCAGTGGATCATGCCATGCCACAACACATCCAATATTCTGACGCCCACATGCAAATCAGCAAAGCCGTACAGGCCATGCAACGCCACGCCGATCTTGAAGGCGTCTTACAGGCCTGCTTGGCCGAAATCGAAAAAATGGGGATAGATATCCAGGCCCTTGCAGTCCACCGCATTCTCAACCCAACCGCACGCATGGTCGAAACATATCGACTCAACAAAATGGGCACCATTGACTTGGCCCAACGCCGCAAAAGTACGAGCATAACAAATACCTGGAAGCAAAATACAACCCACTACGATCGCAATATTGAAGTGAACCATTCTGCCGATTGGGTTGCAAACATGCGCACCCGACTCGGGGGCGTGCCCGTTGTTTCCTTCATCGACATCCCTTTTTCACAGGGTGTCATCTCCACCCATAGCATTCACGCCAATGCATTTTCCGACAATGATATCGAATTCCTCAAACAAATCGCCGAAATTCTATCTCTGGGATTCTCCCGCTTCAAAGACTTGATTGACCTGGAACGACTAGCTGAGGAACTCCGTGAAAAAGAACAGTTCTTAACCGCCTTTCACCGCATTGGCCAACTTACTTTGTCTTCACTCAACACCGACCAAATTATCGACAACCTGGTCAAACACGTTGTCGACAACAACATTTTTCGCAGCCTATCGGTATCTCTGGTCAACCTCGACACAAACACAATCGAAATAGTTCGAGGCCGCATACGCCCCGATCCATCAAAAGAGCCTTACGATGAATTTCTCAATACAAAATACGATATAAACGATCCTGATGTTGTCCCCGAGGTCGCGCGCACAGGCCGCTTTCAAGTCATCGAAGGGTGGGACAAAGAACGATACATCAATCGCACAAAATATACCCTCGAAGAAGTGATCGAGTCCTACCGCACCAGAGTGGCCTATTTTATGCCGGTCATATTCAACAACCAAGTAACGGCTGTCTTGGCCACGGGCAGTCACATTTCCCTAAAAGATTACACACTCCAACGCATCGAAGCCTTTCAGCCATTGCTCGATCAACTAGCCATTGCCCTCGAACACGCCCGACTCTACAGTGCCGTACAACAAAACAAGCAACAACTAGAACAACGCGTAAAAGAGCGCACCTCAGAACTCCAAAAAGCCAACGAATTGCTCCAAACAGAAATGCGTATCCGGCAAGAAAGCGAAGCACAATTTCGTCAGGCACAAAAAATGGAGGCCATAGGGCACCTCGCAGGCGGCATTGCTCACGATTTCAACAACCTCTTAACAGTCATCAATGGGTACTCAAGCAATGCTTTAACAGACCTTGATCCAAAAAGCCTTTTATATGAAGACCTGAAAGAAATTCACGAAGCCGGCACCCGAGCCGCTGTTCTCACCCACCACTTGCTCTCCTTTAGCCGCCGCCAAACGTTGCACCCCGAAGTTCTCGACCTCAACGATTTGGTGGCCAAAACCCAGACCATGCTCAGAAGCCTTATTCCCGAAAGCATTCATCTGTCCATCACCCTCAAATCAAATCTCAACAATGTAAAAGCCGATTTCAACCAACTCAATCAAGTGATCGTCAACTTAGCCATCAATGCCCGAGATGCAATGCCACGCGGTGGCAATTTGTCAGTTGAAACGGCCAATGTCAATGTCGATACCCCATTTTCCGAGCGATTTGACAACATCCAACCCGGCCCCTTTGTTCGCATATCTGTCAGCGACACAGGCACAGGCATAGATGCCCATACCCTACCCCACATCTTTGAGCCCTTTTTCACCACCAAAGAACAAGGTGATGGGACCGGTCTTGGCCTGTCAATGATTTATGGCCTCATCAACCAGAGCAATGGGTGCATCGATGTCGAAACAACAGTCGGTAAAGGAACCACCTTTCACATCTACCTTCCTCAAACCAGCGAACCAATACCCGCCATCGAGTCAAACATCGACACCACACCAGAAGACACATCTGCAGGTACAGAAACCATCCTACTCGTCGAAGATGAAAACACTGTTCGCACACTAACAAAAGAAGCCCTGACCAGACAAGGCTATCGCGTCTTTGAAGCATATGAAGGAAAAGATGCACTCGATTTGATTGCCACGCACAGTCCTCACATTGATGTATTAATCACCGACATTGTCATGCCAGGCACAAGTGGCCCAGAATTGGCACAACAAATAAAAAAGGGATACCCCAACCTAAAAGTGATTTTCGTATCCGGACATGCCCCAGCAGAAATTGCCAAACATATCACACTGGAACCCAATATCCCCTTTATTCGCAAACCTTTTTCTCCAAAAACACTCACCCAAACCATCCGCAAAGTTCTAAATGCTTAAAATATATCCACCGCCCATCAAATAGTTCATGTTCGCCAATTCGCACAATTCCTGGTCAATTCACCAATTTATGTTATTTGTGAATTTTTTAAAAAACATAACGTATTGATTTTATGTATCTAAGCATCATTTCGTCGTTTTGGCATACTTTTTCCTTATATCAAACAACACAGACAGAATTTTTCATCGCCACACGATCAAAAAGTACCAATAGGAGAACAAAAGTGGCCACCCAAGCAACCCAAGATATTCTCATTGTAGACGACGACGATTTGGTTCGCAAGTTTCTCCGCATCACACTCGAAAGAGCCGGATACCAAGTGCGAACCGCAACCAATGGGATAGAAGCTTTAAAGATCCATGAGGAAAAACCCGCAGCACTCGTCATCACCGATATCCTCATGCCCGAAAAAGATGGTCTCGAAATTCTAATGGAATTCAAAAGTCTATCGATCAATACCCAAGTCATTGCCATTTCTGGTGGGGGTGCCAAAGGCCGAGTTGACTTTTTGAAACAAGCGCAAGCGTTTGGTGCAAAACGCACATTTACCAAACCCATAGACCCCACAGAACTGATCAAGGCCGTTAAACAATTGCTCATAGAATCTTAAAAACCAAAGCGTAAAATCCTCTGAGAACAAATGCATGCCCATCGAATCCAAAACAGACAATCATACCACCATAGAGGCCCTGCTCAACATCAGCCTGGCCGTGCAAGAAATGAATAAACCAGCAGACCTCTCAAAGGTAATGCAAACCTGTCTGAGTGAATTACATAAGCTAAATATCCCCGCAGACGCAATGGCCGTACATCAAATTATCGATGCCGAGCAAGGCACCCTCAAAACCCATCGCGTTTGGCAAAATAAGGTAATCGACACCATAGAACCCGGTCGCCATGGGCTGGTCAGACGTTGGAAAGAAGGGCGCACCTTTTACGAAAAGGATCTAAATGCCCGTGGAGGGGGTTATCCCGAGGCCTTCCGCAAACGGTTCGAAGACTTTCATCTCATGAGTTTTGTCGACATCCCTTTTGCACAAGGCATCCTAACCCTACAAAGCCTACAAAAACAAGCCTTCCCCGAGCATATCCAGGTACTATTCCGCGACGTTGCAATCCTCTTTGCCATCGGCCTTGTCCGTCTCGAAGACCTCGAAACAGTTGAAAGCCAAAACAAAGCCCTCCAAGAAAGCGAACAGAAAGTTCGCAAACTTAATGAAGAATTAGAACAACGAATTAAAACAAGAACCAAAGACCTCCAAACAGCCAATCAAAATCTCCAAAACGAAATTGCAATCCGGAAAAGTGCCGAAAAAGACCTCCACCAAAGCAACATGCTCTTAGAAGGCCTCCAACACGTACAAACGCAATACATCGAAAAAGTAGACACCAAAACACTCTTTGAGGAACTCCTCCAAGACCTTCTAAATCTAACCCAAAGTGAATACGGTTTTATTGGCGAAGTGCTTCATACCCCAAAGAATGAACCCTATCTCAAAACCCATGCCATCACCAACATTGCCTGGAATGATGAAACCCGGGCGTTTTATGAAGAAAATGCACCCCAAGGGCTGGAATTCGTCAACCTCAAGTCTCTCTTTGGATCTGTCATGACCACAGAAAAACCGGTCATTGCAAACAGCCCAGCAACCGATCCACGTCGCACGGGCATTCCCGAGGGTCACCCTCCTCTCGATGCATTTTTAGGCATCCCCTTTTTCAGTGCAAACAACATTGTGGGAATGGTCGGCATTGCCAATCGCAAACAGGGTTATGACCAACCCATCATTGACTTCCTCGCCCCCTTTCTCGTTACCTGTGGCGCCATCATTGAAGCCCAGCAAAACGAACAGCGCCGTGAACAAGCCGAAGAGTCCCTCGCACAAAGCGAAGAAAAATTGCGCCAATCTCAAAAGATGGAAGCCATTGGCAAACTTGCAGGGGGGGTCGCCCACGACTTTAACAACCTACTCACAGTCATTAACGGCTACAGCAAAATACTCTTGGATGTCTTACAAACAACCGACCCAAACCGCGAGTTTATCGAAGAGATCCTAAAAGCAGGCAATCGCGCATCCGCTTTGACCAACCAACTCTTAATCTTTAGTCGCCGCAAAGTGATACAACCCGAAGTTGTAGATCTCAATCAAGTGACCACAGACTTGCAAAAGATGTGGAGTCGTTTAATCGGTGAAAATATCGATCTCAAATTACGCCTTCACGCCCGTTCCAGCTTTGTCGAAGCAGATCCGGGGCAATTAGAACAAGTAATCCTCAATATTGTCATCAATGCCCGAGATGCCATGCCTCAGGGCGGTTCTTTAACGATAGAACTCTCAAACACCCACATCACGCCCAACCAGGCCAAGCAATGGGGTGATATTCAACCCGGTCCCTATGTTTTATTTTCGGTACACGACACGGGCCAAGGCATAAGCCCCGAAATTCGCGACCAAATATTCGAACCCTTTTTCACAACCAAAGAAAAAGGCAAGGGCACAGGCTTGGGTCTTGCAACTGTATATGGTATTGTGATTCAAAGTGGCGGATACATCGACGTAGAAAGCGAGGAAGGCAAAGGCACAACATTCAACACCTATTTACCTCAAGTAGAGCAGCAAAACAAGAAAACAGAAGAATCATCATTTGCAAATGAGACTGTAAGCGGTAAAGAAACCATTCTGCTCGTAGAAGACGAATATCAAGTCCGTGTCTGGGTTCAAAAAGTACTGTCCAAATATGGCTACACAATCATCGACGCACCCAATGGTACAGATGCCCTTGGTATTTGGCAAAAAAACAGCACAGCCTTTGACCTTCTCATTACCGATGTGATCATGCCCAAAATGAGTGGCAGAGAACTCGCCAACCAGCTTCTTTCTGATCGCCCAGACCTAAAAGTACTTTATATGTCTGGTTATACCGACGATGAACTCGGCCCACACGGCATCTTAGAATCTGGCATTCAATTCATCCAAAAGCCTTTTTCCCCCGAAAACTTCCTGACCAAAATCCGCAACCTCCTCGATATATAAATAAAAAAGGCAGATCCAAGCGTGGAGGGATACGCTCGAATCTGCCTTATACACCCATATTGATGGGTGTGAAAACTACGCCATGACTGCTTCTTTCACCTCACGGCGAACAGCAACCTCATATTTGGCACGTGCAATGGCCCGAATATGATCGGCCTTGCCTTCTTCTTCTGCCATCGCATAAACCAAAGCCAGCAAACCCAAATCTGCTTGGCGCTCAATATCAACCTGATCTTTATGTTCCATAACAACCTCGAAAAATATTAGATTTTATTCTAAAAACTCATGACATGTATTACAACCATTGACAATGTAGAATACAAAATACATTTTGTCAAGTTTTTCTTCTACTTTTTATACTCATTTAATAACATTTATTAATAGTATGGGCCTTATCATTCTTCCCACCACAAGGCTACCACGCCCAAAATCAATCAAAAACACCAAACCAACCCACACAAATAACACACCCGAAAGGCCCAAAACACCTTTTGCAAAACCCATATCATATCCGTTCAAATAGATAGAATCATACTTCTAATGCACCGACACAGCATCCAATACAATCTGAGGGGCAACCACTGGCACTGTTTTTTTTGAAAATCGATACTGCGAAACCCACCATTCCTGACCCTCATTGAACCCCCACAACTCCGAACAAGCCAGAAAAAAAATACGCCAACGCTGAAACCACACATCGCGTTCTGCCTCACCATAATGGTCACCTAAAATATTCAATATCTCAGTTTTATGCCGATCCATATTGGCCAACCAAGCATCTGCTGTCTTGGCATAATGGCGTCCATCAACGGCCCAATGATCTATGATGCTCACATCATCTTGGAAATACAAAAACAAATCGTCCGAGGGCATAATGCCACCCGTAAAGAACAACTTGCCCATCCAATCGTTCTCACCCGTGGTTTCAAATTGATAGGGAAAATCACGATGCGTAAACACATGAATAAAAACCTGGCCATCTTCTTTTAACCAGCCAGCAATGCGATGCAACATCACCCGATAGTTGCGTAAATGCTCAAACATCTCCACAGACACAACACGGTCATATACCTCTATCGCTTCAAAATCATTCATATCAGACGTAATCACAACCACATTGCTCAAACCCCGTGCTTCACATTGCCCTTCAATATACAACCGCTGTGGTGTAGAATTGGACACCGCCGTAATCTGGCTGTTTGGATAGTGTGACGCCATCCATAACGTCAATGAACCCCACCCACACCCCAACTCCAGAACATCTTGGCCATCTTCCAAAGCAGCTCGTTCACAGGTCTTGGCCAACATTGCGGCTTCGGCATCACTTAATGTTTCAGATCCCGTTTCAAAAAAACAGCAACTATACTTCAAATGCTCGCCCATTACATATTGAAAAAATTCGGGTGGTAATTCATAATGTTGATCATTGACTTCTTTGGTATGCAATGCCACAGGACTGGTGTCCATATGATCAATAAACGCTCGCTTCATGCGATTTTGGACCTCACACGATCCCACGTTTTCACGATCCAACCGTTGTTGTTGCAACCTACGAATACCATGTCGAATCAAAAAGTCGGGCAACAGCCCTTTTTCAGCCAACAGAATTCCCATGCTCATTGTCATCTTCCTCATAAAAAGCATTACACAGAAACTTCCGCCTCTGTTGAAGCCTTAGGTGGTAATGGCAAAAACACACTTGTCTCTTCCTGATAACGTCGATAATCTTCGCCTCGGCTTGCCAAGGCGCGTTTTTCTGTATACGGAATGCCCGTGACACGAAACAACAAAAACAACATCAACACAGGCCCAGCAAAAGACAGATAAAAATATGCCGATCCCACACTCCACAACACATAACTCCACCAATGTAACCATTCAAAAAAGTAGTTGGGATGTCGAGAATATTGCCACAAACCTGCCCGACATGTCTTGCCCTTATTTTCAGGTTGCCGTCGCCAATGCGCCAATTGCCCATCGGCAATCATCTCACC
>JBLHJX010000210.1:0-9308 GCA_047619225.1 Candidatus Latescibacterota bacterium | reverse complement strand
AAGTTGTGTTTTGTGCGCAAAGGGCTTGGATTCATTGGGGAGTGGGTGTATATTCTGTGTCAGCCAGAAGTAAGAGGTAAGAGGTGAAAAGCGAGAAGTCCTTTTTGCGTCTTGCGTCTTAGATCTGGCTTGTTGACGGTGAACGAAAGTGTGTCTTTTAATTGGGTAGGGTCATGAAACTGCATTTTTTGGGCGGTGCCGATGAAGTCGGTGCGTCTTGTACATTGATTGAAATGGAAGGGCACCGCATTTTGGTGGACGCGGGCATTCGTATGGGTGCGTCACAAGGTTCGCAGTTGCCCAATTTTTCGGTATTAGATGATGTGGGTTTGCCCGAAGAAGTGTTGGTGACACACGCGCACACCGATCATACGGGTGCTCTGCCGGTATTGGTAGCGGGTTTGCCGCCTGAGGTGAAGATTAGAATGACACCTGCCAGCAAAGCGATTACGCAGGTGCTGATGTCTGATGCGGTTAAGTTGATGGCGCTACGAGGCGAGAATGAGGGTGAGTTGCCGCTTTATCCACCCGAAGCAGCAGAAGCGGCATTGGCGAGAATCGTGGACGTGCCCTGGGTGGCGACGGTACCTATTTGTGACGGCGCGTTATCGGCCACGTGGATTCCGGCGGGGCATATTTTGGGTGCGGCGTCGATTTTCATTGAGGGCAAAAGCGAGAGTTTGCTCATGACGGGCGATGTGTCGTTGGCCAATCAGTTGACCATTCCGGGGATGGCGATACCTCAGTGTCGGCCCGATGTGATGGTGATGGAATCGACGTACGGCAACCGTCAGCACGCCGACAGGTCTCAGCAAGAAGCGGCCTTGGTAATGCGTGTGACTGAGGTGATCGAGGCAGGTGGCAAGGTGTTGATTCCGGCCTTTGCGGTGGGGCGTGCGCAAGAGGTGATTTTGATTTTGGCACAAGCGATGCGACGGGGCGATATCCCAACATTTCCCGTTTTTGTAGACGGAATGGTGCGTTCGGTCAATGCTGTTTACGCTTCTTTTATTGATGATTTGGCACCGCCATTGCGCCGGAAAGTGGACAAAGGCGAAGCGGTTTTTTATGCCGAGCACGTAACTTCTGTTGATAAACCTTCTGATCGAACGCGTATTTTGTCAGGCCCACCGTGTTGCATTGTGGCCAGCTCGGGAATGCTCATTGGTGGTGCATCGAGTTATTATGCCGAACGGTTGGCGCGCGATGCCAATAACTTGATTGCGATTACGGGGTATCAAGATGAAGAATCACCCGGGCGGGCGTTGTTGGATTTGATGCAGAACAAAGAAGGGCAAGAACGGATGTTGATGTTAAATGGGGAACGCGTATCGGTGGCGTGCAGGGTGGAGCCCTATTCGTTATCTGCACACGCAGACAGTGGCGAGCTGACGGGGTTGGTTCAAAGGTTAAAACCGCGAACGTGTTTTTTGGTTCACGGTGACGATGATGCGCGAAAAGCATTGGCGGTGGGTTTAGATGCACATTTGCCGGATGGGGTGCAGTTGCCCGAAAATGGGGGTTCATATACGGTCGAGGTGGATTCGGCGCGTGGGCGCAAGGGCTACGGGCGGCGCGTGTCTCGTTCGGGCATTGCAGGTGGGCGTGCGCTGAGTGACGTGACGCTTGATGAAGTAAGATCTTATATCCTGGAGACGGAGATCAAAGGGCCTTTTCGCGTACAAGAATTGGCCGAGATGTGGTTTGGGTCTGAGGTGACCACGCTTTCTGAAGTCGAAGCGTTTCGTTTGCTCTTGCGTGAGGGACGGCGCTATTTTGAACCCGATCGGCGGCGTCCGTTTTTATATCACGTGGCAGAAGCGTTGGCGGCAGATGATGGACTCATGGAAATGAATGAAGCGCGCACCCGCATTCAAAGTACGTTTCCGACGAAAGCGGGATTGTTTAAATGCAGCGCATTTGTAGATGAAGGTGTGTATGAGTTGGCGTTTCATTTCCCCGATGTGATTACAGATCAATATGGCGACTTGCTCCAGCAGTTAGAGGAGCAGACAGGGTGGACATTGCGCTTGCGTGAGACACCGCACCAAGGCCGTTTGTTTGAAGTGGCACAAGCTGCGGTTCCTGAAGGGGCAACGGCACTCAAAGCACCCGCATTGCGTTTGGATCAACGGGAGGTGGCTGTGGCTGTGGCGGTTGGCAAAGGGATTGATGATTGGGTGCAGTTGAAGAAGACGGCCGAGGACGCTTTTAAACACCAAACGGGATTTCATTTGATATTGGAACGCCCCGATGAAAAAATGGCAGATGCACCGGTACAAAAAAATAAAGGGGCTTGGGAAATTAACAGGTCGTATCAAGAGATTCGCAAGGCATTTCAAAGCGAAAAACATATGCCATCAAAGATTGGGTTAAAGGGCGGTGCCTATATTGAGTTGGCGTTTATTTCGCCCCAGGTGGGTGCGCGATACCAGGATTTGATGCATACTTTGGGAGAACGCATTGGCTGGGGTGTTCAGGTGCGTCCCTCATCGAATCAAGAGTTGATTTCGCAACGCGCCCGAGAAGTGACACCCGAAGATTGGGTGGTGCGCGGTGCGCCTAAGATTTACCCCGATCGGGTGGTGGTGCCTGTGGTTCATGTGCCCAGTGAAGACGATCGGGCAAAGTTCGCTGCTGAGTTTGCAGACTTGACAGGTTTTGTGATTGATTGGGAAGGGCAGAAGACATAATGGATAGTGAGGTAAAACCTTGTGAAGGGTAAAGTGATTTATTATTGCTGGTAAAGAGCCTAAAAGAATTTTGTAGATTGAGGCGTTTTGGTAATAAGGTGCGGTGAAGGCTTTTTAATAGGCGGTAGAGGTACATTAGAACCCATTGAGTTTGTGGGTAGATTTTGGGTTTGTGATCTTGGGTGGGATGTTGGGTTCGTGTTTTTTGTGATTGTTTTCGTGGTTGTTTTCGTGATCCAATAGGGAGGATTATATATGGTGGAGTCTCCGAGTCCGTTTGCACAACCGACACCGGGATTGCGCATTAAAGAAGGCGCACCTGCAATAGAAAGACCCAGTAAAGAGGCCGTGGAAGCGTTGCCTTTAGATGCAAAGCAGTTGTTGGATCGAAATCATACAGCGCAACAAATCGAAGCGGCGCATTATTCGATCGATTGGGCAAGGGGTCGGCACTTTGTTATTGTTGGTGGAACTGGTTTGGGTCTTGGTTGCTCGGTTGCTACAGCCGTGATGGACTTGGTTGCTGAGAGTGGGAGCGTTACGGTGATTGCACGGGATCTATCAAAGTCGTTGGGTTATGCGACGGGTGCCGAAATGAAAACGCGTGCAGAAAGCCTGGGTGATCGGTTCCATTGGATTAATGATGGATATGCTGTCGAAGGCAAAGCACTGGATACGATTGTTGATGCGTTGAAGACTACGGGTGCTGAAGATGTGATTTATATCAACGCGGTTGCGGCAGCAAGTTCGGGCCTGTTGCCCGATCATCCACCCGTTTTTATAAAAGACGTGGATGAAGAAGGTTTGTTTCAGTGGCAGTTGACACCTTTGAATGAACGGGCTATTGAAGCCACACGCTTGTTTATGGGCGAGATGGCGGTGCAGTTTACCGATGTGTTGGCCGATTCGGGTATTTCGGTGGCGATTACGGCTTTTTGTGATTGGCGTGGCAGTTTGGATAAGATCAGTCGTGACCCTCAAGCTGTGGAATATGGACGTAACGGTGCGTATTCAACGAGTTTGTATTTGCCCAAAGACTCGATTCAGGCAGCCACTTCGGCAGCTTATGGGACAAGTAAAAAGTTGATTGATGTATTTTTTCCTGTGATGCGTACGCGTGCATTGCCCTTTATTCCGGGTGGATCAACCATGTCTTTTGTCTATGACAAGGTGATGAAGAAGGTAGGTATTCGGCGGGTGGATGTGCCAGAGTTGGGGTTGGGCATGTTGGACGAGATCGGAAAGGCACTGGCAACCGATGACTTTAATCCTTTTCCACGTTTGGACGCACATGAGATGCCGTTGGATTTACATTTTTATGAAGCGGTGAAGCAGCTTAATGAAGATGCGACGAGTCCTTTTTATTATAAAAAATGGTTTGATAAATAAGGGAAGAAGGAAGAAGAGAGCCGGAAGAAGAAAGGGGATAAGATGTTTTTTATCTTCTTGTTTTTATCCTCTCTCTTAATTCTCTTTTGGAGATTTTATGCCTTACCAGTTGCCACCCAAAGCACTTGCCGATGTGGTTGATGCACCGCTGACGCCAGGGATCAGTTTGGACCCTTCGAGTACTTATATGCTGTTGATGCACCGTCCCGGTTATCCGGCCATTGAAGATGTGGCACGGCCTGAGTTGCGCCTGGCAGGGTTGCGCATTGACCCTACGACCAATGGACAAAGCCGGGTGAGCTATTATGATGGCTTGACACTCAAACGGATTGATGACGGACGCGAAACGACTGTGCAAGGGTTGCCCGACGGGGCACGCATTGGGCAAGGACATTGGTCTCCAGATGGCAAACATTTTGCATTTTCTGTGACGGGGACAAATGGCATTGTCTTGTGGATTGGTGAGGTTGCTTCGGGTGACGCGCGACCTGTGGAAGGCATTTGTTTAAATAGCATTTGGGGCACGCCTTTGGTGTGGTTGCCAAATAGCTCTGGGTTGGTGGTCCGATCTGTTTGTGAGGGGCGCGGGGCACCACCAGAAGAATCGCAGATACCCGAAGGGCCTGTGATTCAACAAAATATTGAGCAAACGTCGCCATCGCGTACGTATCAAGATTTGTTGAAGAACCCGCACGATGAGGCATTATTTGAATATTATTGTATGGCACAAGTCGTGAGAGTAGATTTGGACGGAGCGATACAGAAACTTGGGAAGCCCGATTTGATTTGTCGTTCGGAGCCGTCACCCGATGGGCAGTTCTTATTGGTGGAAACGATGCATCGTCCCTTTTCTTATTTGGTACCTTCCCACCGGTTTCCTGTGCGGGTGGATACTTGGGACGGGCGTGGCCAAGTTGTGCGCGAGCTGTTTGATTTGCCTTTGGCAGAGTCTGTGCCCATTGCGTCTGATGCTGTGCCCGATGGCCCACGTGGGTTTGGTTGGCGGGCCGATGTGTCATCTACCCTGACGTGGGTGACTGCGCAAGATGGGGGTGATCCGTCTGTTGAGGTTGAGGTTCGCGATATTATGTTTGCGTTGGACGCGCCATTTGAAGCGGAGCCGTCGGAAGTGATTGCTTTGTCTTTGCGCTATGTTGGGCGTACGTGGGGCAGTGGCAATTTGGCATTGGTGTCTGAACGGTGGTGGAAAACACGCCGGATTCGCACGTGGCAGATTAGCCCTGATGGCAATGCGGAACCTAAGGTGTTGTTTGATCGGTCTTGGGAAGATCGATATGGTGACCCGGGTGCGCCATTGTTGGTGCGCAATGCTTCTGGGCGCAGGGTGTTGCAAATGGATGAAGATGAGCGCTGTCTGTTTTTGGTGGGCGCAGGTGCTTCGCCAGAAGGAGATCGGCCTTTTTTAGATCGGTATGATTTAGAGACTGGGGAAAGCACACGTTTGATGCGTTCTGAATCTCCCATTTACGAACAACCGATTGTGATGATTGATGTGAACCCACCCTTGGTTTTGGTCGGGAGAGAGTCCAGGCAGGAGCCGACGAATTATTTTTTACGAGATTTATCAGGTGATGATTTAAAGCAGATTACGAATTTCACGCATCCTTTGCCGCATCTTAAAGATGTGCAGAAGGAACTGATTGTCTATCAGCGGGAAGACGGCGTTCAGTTAACGGGTACGTTGTATTTGCCACCTGGGTACAAAAAAGAAGATGGGCCTTTGCCTTTGCTGATGTGGGCTTATCCGCGTGAGTTTAAAAGTGCCGATGCCGCAGGGCAGGTGAAAGATTCACCTTATCGGTTTGTACGTGTGAGTCCGCTTTCTGCATTGCCGTTGTTGGCGAGCGGGTATGCGATATTAGACGGGCCAACGATGCCCATTATTGGTGAGGGCGACAAAGAGGCCAATGATACGTATGTGGAACAGTTGACGGCAAGTGCGAAGGCGGCGGTAGATGAAGTGGTGCGACTCGGGGTGGCCGACCCGAAGCGGATTTGTGTGGGCGGGCATTCATATGGTGCTTTTATGACGGCCAATCTGTTGGCACATACCGATTTGTTTTGTTGTGGCATTGCACGAAGTGGTGCCTATAATCGCACGTTAACACCGTTTGGTTTTCAGGCCGAAGAACGGTCTTTATGGGAGGCGTCGGACGTGTACACTGCGATGTCGCCATTTATGCACGCAGACAAGATTAAAGCACCGTTGTTGATGATGCATGGGGAGGCAGACAATAATTCGGGTACATTTCCCCTGCAAAGTGAACGTTTTTACAATGCACTCAAAGGTCACGGCGTTACGTGTCGGTTGGTGATGTTGCCACACGAGAGCCACGGCTATCGGGCACACGAGTCGTTGATGCATATGTTGTGGGAGATGGTGGCGTGGTTGGATGAATATGCACAAGGTGATCAGAAAGCGGACTTACATTGAATCAAGGTGCGAATGATGGTTCATTGCCATTGTTGTTAAACAGTGAAAGAATTATCAAGAAATTTGGAAGTTATGGCATTGATGTGCTGCAAGATCGTGACCGTATAAGAGTTTCCAGCTTATACAGTATGCACGAGGGGAAAAAGATTACCCGAACGTTTTCGGTTGTCCACAGCCCAGCTGTGATCGATGCGCTTTTTGCCCAAGAATATCAAGAGATTGTCGAGGGGCAATCTATTGGGGCAATGTTTAAGCACAATGGCTGGCATATTGAAAAACAGCCTGTGTTTTTTGGTGAGATTGAAGCCTGTGAAGATTTTGCACCTGTTTATACTTTAATGGGAGGCATTGCGCCAACACCATTGGCCATTCATATCTATACGCTCATTGTTGAAAAGCATACGGATAAATTTCGGTATGGCGTACTTGCAGAAGTTCATCATCCTGAGTACTTCCGTTTAAGTGCCTTAAAAGAGGCTTATGGGCAAGAGGGTATGGCAAGTGTAAGTGAACGTGTTCGCGAGATATTGGGTGTTGTGAAAGATAAGATGAAAAGTATTTGAGCATTTAACCCTTTGAGGATACTATGAACTTTATTCGTTTTTGGATGTTTTTTTTGGCCCTGTCGTTGGGGCCGTTTTCTTTGTTACGCGCTCAGCAGGCATCTAATGATTGGGCCAGTTGGGGTGGTCCCACAGGTGATTTTACGGTGAGGGATGCGGGTGTGATTCAGGCAGATCTGGATTATGCCTTGAAGGTGGTTTGGAAAAAGAAGATTGGCACGGGATATTCGGCTGTATCGGTGCGTGGCACTTTGGCCGTGACGATGTTTTCAGATGATACGTTTGATTATGTAATTGCTTTGGATGCAGAAGAGGGTTCCGAGCGTTGGCGACACAAGATCGGCCCGGCTTATTTGGGGCATTATGGTTCTCAAAGTGGGCCGTTGTCGACGATGGTGTTGACAGATAGTTTGGTGATCGGATTGAGCGCACAGGGCCGTTTGTTTGCGTTGGATATTGAAACGGGAGTACGGCGTTGGGGCGTTGACTTGGTTGCGGACTATCAGGCGATTGCGCCGTTCTGGGGCTTTACCTCTTCACCGAGATTGCACGACAATTTGCTTTTTGTTCAGTTGGGGGGGACACAAGAAAATGCAATCGCGGCGTTTAACCCAATATCCGGAGATCGGGTTTGGTCTGCGTACAGCGATTCTGTGAGTTATCAATCGCCAGGTTTGTTTAAGATTGGAAATCAGAACCAAGTGGTTTTTCATGGCAACCGATCTCTTGCGGGGTTGAACCCGCAAACGGGTGCGGTGTTGTGGCAATTTGATCACGGAGGGCAAAGCAGTGCGTCGGCTACCAGTGGACACCCTGTTGAAATTGGTGAGGGGCGATACTTTGTGAAGCACCGGGGCAATGGTGGGGTATTGGTTCAGGTGCACCATACGGATGGTGTGTATTCTGTTGAGGAAGTTTGGCAGTCGCGACATATTCGTGGGACCTATATTTACGCGGTTTATCACAAGGGGTATTTGTTTGGCAATAATGGGCGCATTTTGACCTGTATCGATGCGGCTACGGGGGATCGGGTTTGGCGGTCGCGTGAACCGGGGGATGGGTTGCCTATTGTGGTGGATGACCATTTGGTAATGATCACGAAAGAAGGCAAGTTGGCGATTGCAAAAGCATCGGGCGACGGGTATGACGAACGGGCACGGTTGGACCTTTTTGATGATATCGTTTGGTCGCCCCCCAGTTTTGCCAATGGAAAAATATATACACGCAGTATGTCTGAGATTGCGTGTGTTGAAATTGTGCCAAAAACCGAGGGTGTTGATTCTGGTGTGCCAGTGGCAGGGGTGGTGCCCGATTCGCGCTTTGCACAGTTTGTCAAACACGTGACCGAGAATGAGAATAAGAAGGTGTTGATCGATCAGTTTATGGCCAAGCAGAAGACGTTTCCGATTATTGAGGGCGATCGTTTGGTTCACTTTGTATATCGGGGTGAAGCAAATGAGGTCGGTCTTACAGGTGATTTGATTGGTCGGCGGTTTGATCAAGCGATGCATCGGATTGATGGCACGGACTTTTTTTATTATTCGGCCTATTTGGAACCCGATGCTCGAAGCACGTATCAATACATTGTCAATTTGCAAACGTCGGTTTTCGATTCGCTCAATGATAGAAACACACGTACGCTTTTCTTTGGGCAGGCGTCTTGGTTTGCCATGCCACAGTGGAAAGCACCTGCCCATCTTACTGTGCGGCAAGATGGTATTGTGGGGCGCATTGATACGGTGTATTTTGAAAGCGACTCAATCGAAGGCAGTCGTCGCTTTGAGGTTTATTTGCCTGCGGGGTATGATCAAAACAAAGACCGTTATCCAGTGACCTATGTTCATGCATCTCGTCGCCCCTTTTCACAAGGGCTGGTCAATGTTTCGCTGGATAATTTGATTGGTAAAAGTGTGCGTCCTATGATTGTGGTGGTGGTGCCTTCTTTTGTTAAAGGGGGATATGCCGAGTATATGGGAGATGGGCGGGCGGTTTATGCGCAGACTTTTGCGAATGAGGTGGTGCCGTTTATAGATCGAACGTATCGCACGCTTGCAAGCCGAACGGGACGTGCCAATATGGGGCATATTTATGGGGGGTTTATGGCGTTTTATGCTACTTTTAAATATCCCAATTTGTTCGGTAAACTGGCCATTCAAACGATGGCGTGGGATCAGGTTTCACAAGCGGAAGATGCGGCATTGCTTGTCC
>JBLHJX010000209.1:0-9419 GCA_047619225.1 Candidatus Latescibacterota bacterium | reverse complement strand
GTTCTCGAAGTATTGAGGGGCATCTTCTTCGAGAATGATGGGGGCAAAGGGCATAAATTCTGTGCGTTCCAAACGTTTGTTGAGCCAGTCCATCATGGTGGGGTCTGTGGGTTCGGCCATAATGGTGCGGTGACCGAGTGCTCGGGGGCCATATTCCATTCGCCCATTAAAGAGGCCAAGCACTTGTTTTTGTACCAGACAATCTGCAATGGCTTCAGAGGGATCGTTTAGCTTTTCAAATTGCACGGGATATTCGGCTAAGGTTTCTTCTATGACGCGATCTGTGGTGGCATTGCCCCAGTAGGCGTCTGTAATGGCTTCGGGCATGAGGCCTTGTTCCGTAGCCGTGACATCGAGTGCTGAACCTATGGTAATGCCGCCATCGCCCATGTGTGGGTGGATGAATATTTCTTCCACACCATCCAGTTCGAGAATCTTTTGATTGAGGCGCACGTTTGCAAAGGTGCCGCCTGCGAGGGCAACTTTGGAAAGTCCTGTTCGTTTAACGGCGGCTTGAATGACGCCGCACATGGTTTCTTCAAGCACTTTTTGGGCACCGTAGGCGATTTGCTGCATGTCGAATTTTTCAAGGGCTTTGGCAAGTGCGTGATAGGCATCTCCAAAGAGGAGGTGTTTTTTGTTGACAAAGCTGAGGCGATTGGGGTCGTATCCGTAAAACTCTGAGAGCACCTGGTGGGCTTCTTCACAGACCGTATATGCTGCAAGACCAGTGATTTTGCCCCCGTGTTTGATGGGGTTGAAACCACAAATGTAGGTGATGAGAAACCAAAAGTTGCCGGGGGAATGAACACGTGGCCATTCTGAAAGGACGGATAATTTGCCATTGCGGCCGGTGTACACGCTCCCTGCCAGGCCATCACCGCCACCATCTGCGGTTACGATTAGGGCATCTTGAAAGCCAGAGGTATAATAGGCCGACGCGGCGTGACTTCTGTGATGGTCGATGTATTTAATGGGGGCGATGATACCGTGATCGGCAAGGGCCTTTTGTAGGCCTTGTTTGTTTTTGCTGATGAGACTAAGGGCTTGCTGAGAGGCTTTAACAAAGGCACGCGTGGCTGTAACGGGGCCAAATAAGCGTGTGGCACCTGCAAAGATGGTTTGAAATATATTGGTGTCATTAATGTCGTCGTAGATGGGGTAGTCTTCCGTTTCGACCATGGCTTGAAAACCCACGCTAACCCGGTCTATTTCGTGGGCTTTGATGCCTGTGGTTTCAAGCAGGTTAGCCAGTGATAGATACGGAAATCCAAAGTGCAATTTTTTGCGCGAAAACCGTTCTTCATTGGCCGCATAAACGGGTTTGCCATCTGCTGTAAGGCAAACGCCCGCATCTTTGCCATCGTGTACGCCAAGCACGTTCATATTGTTATTTTCTCCAGTGTGTTTTCTTCTGTTTTTTTGAATGAAAGGGTGTTCGTGTTTTGGGGTTGGATTTCTCTGCCTAATAATCTGTCAATGACGTTGTAGTAGTTTTCTTTTTGGCGTTCCCACGTGTGATTTTGAAATGCGGCTTTGGCATTTTCAACAAGGCTTTGGCATTTCTTTGGGTTGCGATATAGGGTGATAATTTGGTCGGCCAAGGCTTGGGCATCATCGTGGGGATAATAGGCAACTTCATTGTCGTTGAAGTAGGACTCGACTGTTCCAACACGTGAGATGATGGTGGGCACATTCATGGCCACATATTCGAGCAAGCGCACGGGAAGCATAACCTTATCTACAAAAACGTCTTTTTTGCAGGGCACGATGCCGATATGGGCTTGTTCGATTAGGTTTGGGATCTGATCGACCGGCACGCGGTCGTGTAAGTGCACGCAGTCTTGCAAGTTGTGGGTGGCAATGTATTCTTGGAGTTCTGCAATATATTTTTCTTCACCGTCGCCATAAATATCGAATTCGAGTTGCGAAATTTGTTGCTTGGCAATGCGAAAGCCTTCAAGAGCAACTTCAAAGCTATATCGGCGTAGAATTTGACCGTGATGAAACAGGCGCAGGATACCATTGGGAGTAGGTGCCCCGGATCGCGTTGGGGTGAAATATCGCGGATCCGGGGCATTCATAACGACCTCAATTTTGCAGGCTATGGGATTCCGCGTAAGAAAGAGGTCGCGGATGTTTTGGTTGACGGTTAAAACGGCATCGGCATAAGCCAAACTGAGTCGTTCGGCAAAACACAAGAGCTTGAAGGTGAGGCTTTTTTCGGAGATGCCATAGAGGGACACAAAGAGTTCGGGCGTGATGTCGTGCATGTCTAAGAGGATTTTGGCACCCATTAGTTTGGGTATCAAGGTGGTGAACACGAGAAAGTCGGGCATGTTGTGTACTTGTACAATGGGATATCTGTTTTGTATGTGAAGCCGTGTGAGGCAGAAGAACGCCCGAATGAAAAATTTTAGGTATTCAACGATATAACCGAAGGCACCTTGGCCGCGCTGATGTTGGACGGGTAGGCGGTAGACAGTGACGTTGCCGATGGTTTCTTGACTGGCTTCGTCAGGTTTTTGTAAACAGATGAGATCGACCAGCTCGCCCCGGTCGGCAAGTGCATCGCATTCTCTGCGCACACGTACATCTGATGGATAATAGGAGTGAACGACCATAGCCATTTTCATGGTGTCACCTTCTTGTTGAGAACTTGCTGATAAAGTTGAAGTATTTGTGTTGCAATATGGTCCGTTGAGAGGTGTTTTATTTTTTTACGACCATCGGAGGGTTGTCCATCGGTTAAAATGGAACGCAGGCCGTCTGCAAGGGCTGCGGGTGTACCGTCACAGGTTTGGCAGTTGTGTACGTTTTGGATGTGTGTTTGCACATCGCCCACATCGGTGCTGGCAATGGGCAAGTTGCTGGCGAGTGCTTCTTTAATCACGTTGGGTGATCCCTCGTAAATGGATGAAAGGATCAGCGCATCGGCAGCGTTGTAATATTGGGGTGCCTCAGCAGGTGTGCAGTTGTTCATAATGAGCAGTTCACAACCCGCTTTCGCCACGGCTTCTTTCGCCAGTTCATAGCGCTTTTCAGGGCGTGAGAGATCGGTACAGACAAAGAGGATATATTTTTTGTCGAGGTGGAGATTGAGCCGGCGCCGTGCATCGTTTTTATTTCCCGGCTTGAAACAGTCCATGTCAACGCCATTGGGTATGATGTGCGCGGGGTGATTGAGGAGTTGGTGGAGCGATTCACTTTTGACAATGCAGGCGTCGGCTCTTTTGGCGACCCATCGTGAAATGGGTCTGTGCTTGGGATGGTTTAAATCTGTACCGCAATAAGAAATCACAAATGGCACTTCTTTTTGTAGAGAAGAAGGAATGCCATTGTATCCAAAGTGTGCATGGATCATATCGTATTGTTTAGACGATAAAGCACGCCGCACACGACCAATGCCTTTGAGCAGCTCTATCTTGGATTTGCGCACGTCTAAAAAGAGCACGTCGCATACGAGCCCAAGTTTGCGCAAAGAGGTGACCTGACTGGCAACAAAAGCACCTAAGGCAGGTTCTTCTTTTGTTGGATACATACTGGTCACAAAAAGGATATGTAAGGGGCGATCAGACATGGTTAAAAGGCCATGGATAATGGATAATGGACAATGAAAAGCTCACTTTGATTGGCACCAGAAGGGTTACCTACCAGAGACTGTTTTCTTCTGCGGTAATGGCGTATTGAGAGAAATAGGGTCTTCATCTAAGAGTTGACGATACACGTTTGTGGTGTTGTCGATCATGGTTTGGCGGCCAAATTGTTTTTGTGCCTTTTCTTTGGCTGCTAAGCCCATTTCTTGGGCACGTTCGGGGTTCAGATTGAGGATGCTGCACGCAAATTGTTCATGGTCACCCTTCGCCACCAGGTAGCCGTGTTCGCCATCTGTGATGAGTTCTGGCACACCGCCTACTTTGGTCGCGACAACGGGTTTGCCAAGGGCCATCGATTCGAGAATGGCGTTGGGCAAACCTTCGGTGAGGGATGACAAGAGTGAGATGTTGCAGATTGAAAGAATGACTTGGGGGTCATTTCGAAATCCGAGAAAGCTTACACCGTTTTGAATGTTTAATTCCTCGGCCAAATGGTCGAGTTTTTTTTGATAATCTGAAAAACCACCGCCTGCGATAAGCAATCGCGTTTTGGGATTATGGTTGTGAACAATGGCGAATGCACGAAGCATGGTTTCTAAGTCTTTTTTGGGATCGATTCTCGCAATAGCAGCCAATACCGTTTCGTCGGGTTGAATACCAAGTTCTTGACGCAAATCGTTTTGTTGTTGCGTTGTGACGTGGATATCTAAGTTGAGACCGTTGTAGATGACTTGGGTTTTTTCTGGGCTGAATCCAACCTGATACATGGGTTCTGTTACGGCTTGTGCATTTACTAAAAGGCGATCGCATAATCGTGCGACGAGACGGTTGAATATCCGCATTTTCCAAGTTTTGAGTTTGCTGTGTTGTGGATCAATGCCCAATCCACGTTGTGAAACGATGACTGGAACATTGGTAGACGTTCGTGTTGCAACGCTGCCATATAGATTTGCGATGTAGAGCCACGTATGCACGAGTGCGGGTTGTAGATTGCTGATGTGTGTTCGAAGCGCTGTGAGGGCACGAAGGTCAAAGGGCTTGCTTCGATTAATTACCAAACACGATTCAGTAGCTTCGCGATATTCGTCAAGCAAACTACCGCCCCCATCAAGGCAAACAACATGTGGACGATACTGCGTGCGATCTAATCCTTGCATCAACATCAGCAACTGTCGCTCGGCGCCACCGATTTCTGGTCGTGGAATGATGTAAAGTATGTCGTGTGGTGTGTTCATAAGAAAGAGGAAAGATGGGAGAAGAAGGGATTTTCTCCCTATTCTCTTCTTTCTACCGTTTTTATAGCCTTTTATCAATCATGTCAGCCAAGAGTCCCAGAGCCGCCATTTGAAAGGACGCAAGGACTAAGAAAACAGAAGTTTCTGCTACGCCACCAGCGGTATAAAGTTCGTGTGCCAGTTTCCCTATGCCCATTGTGAATAGGATGAAGCTGATGGGCATGAAAACTTTGAGCGGGTTGAAATAAACGGTGGTGCGCAAAATGAGCATGAAGAAGCGATAGGTGTCACGAATGGGTTTGATTTTGGATTTGCCCGTGCGCACATAATAGGCAATGGGTATGTATTTGACGCGGTAGCCATTACAGAGTGATGCGAGTGTGATCGTTGTTGTAAATGAAAAACCTTGTGGCAATATTTTGAAGAAGCGTTTGGCCACATCTTTACGGAACACACGCAAACCTGAGTTGTAATCGGGTATTTTAGTTTCTGCCAGGTAGTTGGCAAATTGTGCCAAAACCCATTTGGCGGGTCGACGAATCAGGGGGATTTTGGCCGCTTCACCCACGCGTGCGCCCACAACCATATCATAGGGACCTGCTTCGCTGAGCAACTCGGGAATGCGGTCGTTGGGGTAGGTGCCGTCGGCGTCGGTGATGACAATCCAATCACCTTTGGCTGCAACAATGCCGGTTTTGAGACCTGCGCCATACCCTTGATTGACTTCGTGGTTGAGAACGCGTGCACCGGCTTGTCGGGCTTTTTCTCCCGTTTGATCTGTCGAGCCATCGTTTACAATGATCAGTTCGTAGTCATATTGAGAAGCCGACATGACTTCGCGAACCTGCTCAATGGTTTCTGTAATGGCGTTTTCTTCGTTGTAGGCCGGAATGACGATGCTGACCAACCCGAGACTATCTGTGCTAACGTCTGGTGTCATGGTTTCACTGCTTTCAGAATATGTGTCCATCCCATTTTCTCCAGGTTAGGGTGATGGGGCGCACGACGCGCTATGAATTGTGAGAGATTTACATTCCATTTCATACCGTCCAAAAGGCCAAATCCATAGGTGTGAAAGATTTGATCGGTGATTTGAAAGCCTTGATTTAACAGCGTATCGCGAAATTTCATGGGTAAAAAACGCTGTTTTTTGTGCCTGAAATAGGGTTTGTCTTCGCGCCCGAGAAGTTTTTGTTTTATCCAAGATTTGACAGTTGTTGGCAATAGGGTGTGTGTGATCGCATTTTTGATTGCAAACAATGTGTCATCAATGCGAATAAATGGCGATGTGGCATTGGGTATGGAGACGATGAATTGGCCATTGGGTTTTAAAACGCGCATGCATTCAGCAATGACATCTGTATAATTTGGAATGTATTCAAGCACACCCAGGCAAATGATGGTATCGAAACTGTTTGATGCAAGGGGTAGTTTGCTGGCATCTGCATTGAACAAGGGCAGTTTTTGTTTTAGGCTGTGTGCATTTTGTCGCGCTTGTGTGAGCATGCCCAAAGAGAAATCTGCGCCAAATGGTTTGACTGACTGATGCGCAGAAACATTGAGTAAGACATTGCCCGCTCCACAGCCCAATTCGAGCAATCGCCCTTGGGGATTGTATATAAGAATTTGGGTTTGTTGTTGTCTTAAGAACAAGTTGTGCGCATAAATCGAGCGGTGATCGACATTATGATATTGTGCATTCCAATTTTCTGCTTCGTTATCAAAGCGAGATCGAACGCGTTGGGCGTGGGCGCTCATTGGGTTGGACCTTCTTTTACAGATGATGTGTTGGATCGTTCCATTGCCAGATGCTTTTGCCATGCCGATTGGAGATATTGCCCTATGGCTTGAATGCCACCGGCAGATAAAATAAAGACGATTGGGAGGATCGGCACCCGATATCGGTTTCTCACATGTAGGAGTGCATATATCATCATGTAAAAGATGATCAGACCAAAAAGTGCGACTATTTCTTTGCGCTGGCGATAACATATCACAGCACCCAATGCCAGTATGAGCAAGCTGTAATAATAGGTGTTGAGCAATGTGGGGAGGGCTGGATGGATTTTGGGCAGTGTTTTCTTAACCCCGTTGGCATCTTTCCAAAATAAGATGCCTTTTTTGTAGGTCATTTCGGCAAACCAAAGCGGTTTCTGTACCAGATCATTCAATGCCTTTTTAAAGAAAACTTTATCAATTGCAGATTCGGTTTTTGCAGATTCGGCTTTAATGGTTGCAGTTACAGTTTTGAGTTGCTGGCGATCCGTTGCTTGGTGACTGTCTCCACCAATGGCGGCCCAACGATTCCCAAACCAGAGCACACTACCCAAACCTGTCGTCACAGGCGAAAGTGATCCGAATTGAATATAGTTTCGTGTTGTCCAAGGTACCCAAACCACCAGAATGGGTAGTGCGATGCATAACACGCTTGGCAAATGGTTTTTGAAAGGGCGAATGGGGTGGTGTTTGAGTATGAGATAGATAGGAGCTGTCAACAAGAGTGTTTCGGGGCGGCACATGCTGCTGATGGCCAATAAAAAACCCAAGGCAACGAGTCGCTTTTTATGGGAAATATATTGAGGAATCCAAATAAGTGTGATAATGCACAACACGAAGACCCCAGTGAGGCTTTCTCGCAACATGAGGTTGGTGTAATAAATCAAGGCGGGATAGCAGGCAGCGATAGCGGCTGCACAGAGTGCTGTTTTTTCGCCAAAAAATCGTAACGCGAGCATAAAAACCAAGAGAACAGACAGTGCACCCAAAATTCTTTGCACAAAGAGAACCCAATGGTAATCTGCTCCGAAAATGGTATAAATGATAGCAATAAAAATTGGATAGGTTGGTGTGGTATATCGCGTGGGTGTATAGGATTCACCGTTTGAGGCTGTATACCCATTGCCTTCATAGATGTTTTTTGCAAGCGCATGATAGGCTTCGGCATCTGCCCATTCGCTTCGGGGAGGGGCATAGGCACCCGCGACAAAACGCAAGGTCAAACCAGATAAGAGAATGAGCGCAAGTAGGGCATATGTTGCGCGATGTAATTTGGGAAGGGTCATGGTATTGAAGGTTTGCTTGTTAAAGATATGTCTACATTTTGAGATATATAAAATAAACCACCAATAGAACTTACCCCAATCATACACAGAGCCGCAACGACAGACAGTGTAATAGCCAATTCTGGAGCCACACCAAATGTTTGGAAACTGAGGGCATACGCACCTTCGCGCAATCCCCAACCGTTGAGTGAAATGGGTACCATTGTGGCCAAAGCTGTTAGGGGGATGACTATGAAAAAGATTGAGGGTGAAAGTTTCAAGCCCAGGCCCAACGCAATGATGTAATTGCTTAAGATCATGGTGGTTTGATAGAGGAATGCCAACCCAATTGCAACAGTCATATGAATCGGCTTTTGTGCGAGTGTTTTTACAAATAAGACAATGCTATTTAAGCGGGTCACTTTTTTAGATATGATCCAAAACAGGCCGATGCCAAATAGACCCATGCCGCATAAGATTAAAATGACCATGAGGGAATAATCGCGCATGCTTTCGGGTAATACCTGGGGTGACCATATGATAGCTATCAGGGCGATGCCCAAGAGCGCTATAAGATTTAATACACGATCTACCACCACTGTTAGGGTTGCTGGGGTTTTGTCTTGGGTGTGTCGTGCAACACCATAGGCCCGAACAACATCGCCCCCTGTTCGACCGGGAAAAAAGTTATTAAAAAATGCCCCGATCCAAAAGAGGCGTAGGAGTGCAAAAAATGAGGGTTTCTGTTCTATGGATATGAGCAGCAAACGCCATTTTTCTGTGCTGATGAATAACCCAGATATTGAGATCGCAAATACGGCAAGCAAATACAACGGATCTAGCACTGTCAGGTGCGAGAGAACCGCTTGGGTGTCAATAACAGAGATGAGCCAACTCAAAAGGGCTGCGCTGATCGTTATTTTAACAATAAGCCATTGGCGTTGTGTCACTGTTTGCTTCCTCGGCACAACATCATGCTTTTGAATAATCCGGTATAACCCAAATGCTCAAAGTCTAAGTTGTGTTGTGCAAACCCGTTTTGGATGTCGGTTTTAGGTATAAAGTTTTGTAATGGGTTGTAAAGCCAATCAACGAGGTCTTTGGACAGTTCATCATACGAAGCCTTGTTGCTTTTAAGTAAGTGTGTCAGTGTCCAATAAAAAGGCAATAGTGGATAGACCGAAACTGTGCGCCACGATGCGGGAACACGATTAAAGAAAAAACGTGAGCCGCGATGAATTTTGCTCAGGCCATTGTCGCAGCCGATGGCGTAAAATGCGGTGCCGCCCTTTTTTAAGACACGAGCCGATTCTGAAAAGCCCTGTGCGGGCGCGTCGGTGTGTTGCAGCATGTAGACACAAAGGACCAAGTCAAATTGGTTGCTTTCAAAGGGTAGATCTGTGACCGATGCTTGTTTTGGCGTGATCCTGACGTTTGCCATTTTTGCATTGTGTGTGATGGTGTCAATGTTGTCGGGTGACAAGTCTACAGATGTGATTTCGAGGTGTGGAAAACGGCGCTTGAGTAAAATCGAGAATTTGCCGGAT
>JBLHJX010000208.1:0-9422 GCA_047619225.1 Candidatus Latescibacterota bacterium | reverse complement strand
TAGAAAGCATCTCACGTGCCCTCATTGCACAAAATGACTGGCCAGAGATTCTCGCATTTGCACAATCCCCAAATCTAAAATACATCCTCTCTAACGTCACAGAAGTCGGGTTTGTACTCGACCCCAATGATCTGTGCACCCAAAATGCACCCCACTCATTTCCTGCCAAACTCCTACAGGTATTAAAGGCACGCTTTGAAGCCCATCAACCAGGCCTCACCATTCTCCCTTGTGAATTGATTGAACGCAATGGCGACCTCCTGCTCGGGCTTCTTATTGAGCAAGCCAAAGCGTGGCACTTGGGTGATGACTTTCAAAGTTGGCTACGACAAGAAAATATTTGGTGCAACACCTTGGTAGACCGCATTGTCAGTGGTCTGCCAGACAACCATCCTCTTTTGCAAGAAGATCAACTCCTCGCCGCAGCAGAACCTTATGCGCTGTGGGCCATTGAATCACCCCATGGTCTTGATGGTTTTGTGACACACCCCAACATTGTACAAACCGACAAGGTCGATCCCTATCAGCTTAGAAAAGTGCGCATTCTAAATGGTGCCCACACCGCAATGGTCATTCGTGCCATGCCCTTGGGCATTGAAACTGTGCGCGAAGCCATCGAAAACAAAGACATCTATGACGGGCTCAAACGGCTTCTGTTTGAAGAAATTTGTCCTGTGGTCGATGCACGTGTCGATCAGGCCGAAAAATTTGCCCACCAAGTTTTTGATCGTTTTGCAAACCCATTTCTCAACCACAAACTGTCTGACATTGCCCTGCACCAGGAAACCAAAATCCAAACCCGCCTCGTCCCCACCTACAAAGAATACATGGCGCAATTTGGCAAACAACCGCCCTTATTACACGACATCCTAAAAGAACACCTTTAAAGGAACACAACATGAAAACCATCGTTCTGGAAAAACCTGAACACTTCACCACATTAGAAACCGACTTCCCCAGTGAACCCGGCGACGGTGAAGCCCTCGTTTCTGTGCAAAAAATAGGCATCTGTGGCACAGATTTACACGCCTTTCGAGGGCGCCAACCATTTTTTTCTTATCCACGCATTTTAGGCCATGAATTGGGTGTGGAAGTGCTTGCTGTGGGACCCAACGTTGACAAAATCAAAGTGGGCGATCACTGTGCTGTAGAACCCTACCTCAACTGCGGCACTTGCATTGCTTGTCGAAACAACAAATCCAACTGTTGTGAAAGCCTTCAGGTTCTGGGTGTTCACGTGGATGGTGGGATGCGAGAACAGATCCTTGTTCCTGCGCATAAGTTGCATCGTTCAGATACCCTTGCACTGGAACAACTCGCATTGGTTGAAACCTTGGGCATCGGTTGTCACGCGGTTGATCGGGCACAGTTGTCATCGCAAGAAAATATTCTGGTCATTGGTGCGGGGCCTATTGGTCTTTCTGTGATCCAATTTGCGCAGGTAGAAGGCGTGAACATTACGCTTTTAGAACCCAATGCCCAACGGGCGCGATTTTGCCAAGAACATTTCAAGGTTCACAACATCATCTCGAGCCTGGATGATATTGAAAATGATCTGCGGAAAGGTTTGGGTGGCGATTTGCCAACCGTCGTTTTTGATGCCACGGGCAATGTTCATTCTATGCACAATGCGTTTTCTTATGTTGCAAATGGGGGGCGTCTTGCGCTTGTGGGCATTGTCTTGGACGACATTACCTTTAAAGACCCGGAGTTTCATCGGCGAGAAATGACGGTGCTGAGTTCCCGCAATTCGTTGCCTGAGAATTTTAAGCGCATTATTCAGCTTATGGAGACTGGGGATGTGGATACGCAGCCGTGGATTACGCATCGGACTTCGTATGATCAATTGATAGATCACTTTCCGAGTTGGCTGAATCCTGAAGAAGGGGTTGTTAAGGCGATGTTGGAGTTTTAGGTCGATCTATGCCATCAAATAATCGATATGCCATTCCCTGTGAAATGTGCCGAGTTGAAGATGAAATCAAACGCAGCCGATTCATTACGACGCTGGCACATACGACAACGGAAGATGAGGCGCGGGCATTTATCAAGCAAATGCGCGTTGAGTTTGCTGATGCGTCGCATAATTGCTGGGCTTATCTTATTGGACCACCGGGCAACACGGGTATTGTGGGGATGAGTGATGATGGGGAACCGCACGGGACAGCAGGCAGACCGATGCTCACGGTCTTGTCACACGGCCTCTTAGGCGATGTAACGGCTGTTGTCACGCGGTACTATGGTGGAACCAACTTGGGTAAGGGGGGGCTTGTGCGGGCTTACTCGGGGGGTGTACAACACGCTTTGGAAAGGGTCAAACGCGGCGAGCACATTATCTATGCCCATGCTATGATTGTTATTGATTATCCAACGGTTGATCGTTTCAAACGAAAGTTGCCAGATTTTGAAGCCGAAATTATGGATGAAGAATTCGGTGCCGATGTGACCTTCGAAATCAGAATACCCGAAGAAAATATGCTTTCTTTCACAGATGAGATGAACGAACTCACCAACGGACAAGCCCAAATCGAAATCTTTTAGAGGAGCAATTTGATGTCACACACACTCACGCCTGCCCAACGCTTTCATTTTGACACATACGGTTATGTCTTGCTCGAGAATGTGCTCTCAGACGATGAAGTAGCAGACATGAAAGATGCGCTCTATCGCTTAAAGGCAGACCCCAACCGGGATCAGACACGCGTTTACGCCAATCAAAAAGACGATTACCACATCTTAATGGGCAATCTTGTTGCATATGACCCTGCCCTTTTGGCCTATGCGGCACATCCAAAGCTTGTTCCATTGGTCGAAGAAGTTGTCGGTGGTTCTGTTCGCTTAGAAGAAACAGAAGCCATCATTAACCAACGCTCGCCAGACATCACAGACGAAGAACTTGCAACCCGGCGCATCCATCCCACAGGCTTTCATAGAGGAACAAGCCCCACTTGGGGGTGTTATATCGAAGAACACAAATTTCACTGCATCTTTGTCAAAACGTTAGCCTACCTCACCGATGTGGGCCCCAATGACGGCGGCACCAGTGTCATTCCAGGCAGTCACCGCAGCACCTGGAAAAAGGAAGCCATCATTCAAGCTGCCTTAGACGATCCCACCGAAAACCTCATTCATCAAATTGAAGCCAAAGCAGGTTCCGTTCTCCTATTTGCCGAATCACTCATTCACAGCACCACCCACATCAAAAGCGACATTGAACGCGTCATTCTCGTTGCCGGATACACACCGCCTATGGTGCGTGAATGGATGAATAATGAAGTAGATCCCAAGTTCATCGAAACCTTGCCAGAAGCCATTCGCCCACTCATATCGGGCAGTGACAATTGGAAATGGAAACGAAACTACGACTAAAACCACCCCGCGATGAACATCTCGTATACAAACAGATAAGGCAACTTTCAGCGCAGAGTCTAACAAGTCACGTCATGTACACAAATCCACCGAACAAAAAAAGGGATGGCATAAAAATGCCATCCCTTTTCCTATCCAAAAACCTTATGTCTTGTCGTTTCTATTTCTTCACCGCAGCCTCTAATGCCTCCAACCGTTGTTCCATTTTCTCCAATTTATCCAAAATCAGCGCGTGCACATAAACCGCATCCATCCCAACAGGGCTGTCTGCACTGGCAATTTGATCAATGACGTCTTGTAACTCTGATTTGGGTTTCATATCTGGCTCCTTTACCGTATCAATGTAGGCAAATGTGTTTCGGGATCAACACCGATCGCGTGTTTACCGCTTAACAATGCCAACAAATCTGCACCGAGAAATTCATATCGCCAACCGTCCAACAGCCGACTGTGTTTACCCGCTGCGCCATGTGCCACCACATCTTTCACATCTGCCCGAGATGCCACCAATGCAATATCTAACGCTTTAGACAAACATTGACCCCGCATAAAAGCCATAGCCAAATCAAGACGCGCATCTTCAACCGGATTGGGGCGAGAATTCTCAGAAGCGACAGGGCATTCATTTTCACCCAACGCCATTCCGCGTTTCACTGCCGAAAGCAACACCTCACCATAACGCTCCATTTCGCGCGCCGAAACCCGTCTCAAACGTTGTAAGGCATCTGTCGTTTGAGGTTTGCGACGTGCAATTTCTAAAAAAACATCATCACTCAATACCCGACCGCGAGGAATATCGCGCACCTTCGCTTCGGCTTCACGCCAAGCGGCCAACTCACGTACCACCGCCAATTCGTGTCGCGACAAACGCCCAGTGCCTTTCACCCTCTGATATTGCAGATCGGGGTCCCGATCCTCATACAATGACACGTCATTGTAGAGCATCAATTCATCCTCTAACCACGCCTCGCGCGCTCGGTCCTTAACAGCTTGTAAAAGATGGTCGCGCAAAGCAGGCAAATAGCGAACATCATCCAAAGCATAGTCCAATTGATCTTCTGACAAGGGGCGCTGCAACCAATCTGTGCGCGTCTCGGTTTTGGGCAACTGCACATCCAAACACATACGCAGCAAATTACTCAAAGACAAAGTCGAACTCATCCCCGCAAAACCCGCTGCACACCGTGTATCAAAAATGCACTTCGGTGTCATACCTGTCGCGTGTTTGAGAATCCACAAATCTTGTTGTGCATCGTGCAAAATTTTCACGGTCTGTTCATCGGCCAACAAATCACCCAACGGGCTCAAATCGTCAATGGACACAGCATCGATCAAAAAACAATCGGTCGCAGACCAACCCAGTTGAATGATACCCAACCGTGGATAAAAAGTATCTTCCCAAACAAACTCCGTATCCAAAGCCACACATTCGGCTTCGCGCGCTTGTTTAACCACATCTTTGAGTGCTTCAAGGGTTTTAATCATAGTGTTGGGCATCAAAGGCAAGAAGTGAAAGCAGAAAGTCGTGTAGGAACCAGACATCAGCAAAAACAACTAAGGTCGTGAGTCAAAACCCAGTCAATGGGCAAGGAACATATCACATAAATCACCGAAGATCAAGGTCTGTTTCGACAGCCAGAATCTACGCGATATCTATCTTTCACAATTTACCCAAAGATCGAGAAGGCAGTATCGGAAGTAAAAACCGAATTCAGACGCCGCCATTGAGGGAAAGGCTGATATTTTAAGGTATCATATCCATTGGAAACTGTGCATTCTGCGTGCCTTGAGCGAAATCCCGGTTCCGGTCGTGTATTGGAAAAGAACGGTTTTTCTAAAACAGAAACATACATTCTCGAAAGATCGAAATTCAAAGGTGAATCTGCTTATCGCTTCAAACTCACAAGGCAAGCGTGGGAAAGGTTCAAATCAACCCAATGATGCAACAGAGCGGGCTGTGAGTTCATCCCAGCAAAACGCACGCAGCGACTCAACCAAAATGCGGCAGATCGTTGCGCGGGTTTTCGGCCGGCCCAAACGCCTGATAGGCCAGATTGAAGTAACACTTTTGCTCGTCAGTCATCAGAGCAAAAGCTGCGGCACTGGGACGGCGAGGCTCTTGCGCATGGTAAGTAGCTGCCCGATCGTTGAACTTGTAAAACAAACCATAGCGCGGCTCATCGTTTTGCCAGGATGCGGCACCATGTGCTAAGGTCTCGGTAAAGATAATGGCAGATCCTTTGGGCACACCTATATTGCGCACAAGTGGGCCACCCACCGCGAAGAGCTCCTTACGATCTTCGCTTGGCACAGAAAAATCTGACTTGTGCGAGCCAGGAATGCAAGCAAACCCGCCATCTGCTTCGCGGATGTCTTGGAGGGCGATAGAAACAACAGTGAGACCGGTGTAAATCTGACCGTTATTGACAGCATAGCGAAAATTGACGCGACCGCCGCGGTGTCCACCGTGCATCTCAAAAGGCGGACACCCCTTGTGGCGAACAAAACTGTAGCAGCTCTCGCAGCGCAGCGCTGGGCCGATGATCTCGAACAAAACTTCGGTGATCTTCGGGTGGTTGATCAGTTGGATAAAAGGCTCGCCCGCCTCGTAGAGACCCGCAACATTTTCCCAAGTGCCGTTTGCGTCGTAGCCATCGGGGGTCTTTTCCATGGGCTTGGCACGCGCCTTAATCTTGCCAATCGCATCGTCGCACGCCGAGTGGCTCAGGACATCCTCAACGAGCAGATAGCCCTGGAGGTCAAAAAGATATTTCTGACGATCGTTCATATGTGTTTCCTCTTGTAATGACACAGTTATTAGGTGACTGGTGGGGCAAATCGAAACCGTGAATGAATTTCCAGAGAATGTAACGCAGCCTCCCGACGAGCTTGGGCTTTTTCTGGACTGCTTTCGGAATCACAATCTCATTCTCTAAGATATGACCGCTCTAATTCAGCCACAGCTTGCTCAATCAATTGTGTCCGGATGTGCAGACGCCCGGTATGGGGTAGGTTCCGTAGTGTCTCCGAGGCAATAGCTAAAGAGGCCCGGCCAGCTCGAAATGCCTCAACAATCAAACCAATTGAACCAACAACAGGTAACGACAACGTCGTACATGCCTGACGGGCTTGACGCTCATCACATAGCACCAGAACATCCTGCTCACTTCTCTGAGCAAGCGCATAACTTAAAGCTGCCTGCTCACCCCGATCCAGATTCCACTGAGAAATATTCTGAGGTACTTGAATCGGTGAAGTGACACGATACAACCGTGAATCTTGAAGCGCGTCGGGAGCATGAATTACGACCTCCTCCCACACATCACTCACCACATCGATTCTGTGAGAAGGCAGGGCCCCACATAGATGCACCTACCCAAAACAAATGCAATAAAGGACCAGCGTCCGCGACGATTGTCATGTAGAAAACCGTTTGCCCGTAGCCCACTGCAAATCTGCGTCTAAGTCCTCATCTGTCAAAAGCTCTCGATCATAGGGCTTTACCATCTTTTCACTTTGTTCGTCCCAGACAACTTTTACAGTTAACCCATCTGGTAAATGCACTGCCGGTGGCAATTTGACCAAACATTTTTCTACGACACCAGTAATCTCTTTCATCGTTTTAAACCCTCTATTCAATATTGATCCGATATGGCAATTATGAATCCTTGGTTTCGTATCGGCTCACTAAAATATGGGGAAGATGATCACAAATTGCAAGATCAGATGAGAATCTAAAAACGGAAATCCAAAAATTGTCCACTAAAACAGGTCAAGTCCAAAGCGCATACCACTCTGGGGTATCTCATCCGAACCCTATTCTTGACATGCCATCCTTATGAGAGCAAGATCTGACGTGGACTCCTGGTAGCCGATTTCGTTGGCGAAGTGCCCTTCGGTTGCTGTGAAGTCACCGCAAATGGACAGCATATTGTTGCTGCTGATGTGCTCGGTAGTGTCCATTTTTTGCGATTAGAAGGAATATGAGTAAAAATGTTTGAATCTCCAAAGAGCCTTTCGATCCTCTCTGATCCTTCTAGGGTTTGTTCAGATCTTTTCAGATTCTTTCTAGGCACCAAGAAGGCATCAAAACAAAGGGTTACGATTCTAAGATCGTAACCCTTTGTTTTTTATATTCTTATTTTAAGTCAAGATCCTTACAACATCCGCTCCCAAAGCAGGTGCTCTACCGGACAGGACATAACACGCGCCACAAAAAACGGTATCATTATGGGCTAACTGTTCGTTTCACGGCAAAGCCTTAAACTCATCAACGGTCAATCCAGCATCTTTTATGATACCGCCCATTGTATTCGCATCGATCGGATTTGCGCGTGGGATCGTCAAAATCCGCTGCCCATTGGTCATCACAACATGCTTACTTTGACGTGCAATACGAAACCCGGCTTTTTGCAGTGCTCGAATGGCACTTAAATGGTTGATTCCCGGCAGTCGTGGCATATTAAACGGCTACTTCAATTTCTCGAATATCGGCCAGATTCTCTTTCGCCAGATCTTCAGCAACTACCAAATAGTCTTTTATTGCATCTGCAATGTTTGTCAAAACCTCTTCCTCCGTTTGTCCCTGTGACCAACAACCGGGCAAACCCGGACAAGAGGCACTATACCCTTCTTCTGTCTGCTGTATCGCAATTTTATATTTCATCTTTTCAACCTCCTTATAAGATGACACCCATCGACAATTTTAATTTAATGCCATTCTTTCTGAATTGCAATAACTCACAACGTAGCATTTCTTTGTGAAACAGCAATGTACCCTGGCCTAAAGAGATCCACCAGCCACAACATTATCTATGTATTAAGTAGTACTTTAATTATATAAATGCTTTAAAAAAAATGATTTTTTGTATAAGTTATATTATTATACTTACAAAAACAAATTTTTATAACTTCAAATTCATATGACTTATTTTATCAAATCTGGTAACCAATTGAACTTATTGTATGGCATCTCAACTCCCTATTATAAATCTGTTAAATTTTGTCTTCTCCACCCAACAGGCCCCAAATTCCCGCTTGTGTTTCTCCTTTTGATGCATTTAGTTACCCCCACCTAAAACTTAAGGAGGCACAATGCAACACAGACAATTGGGCAAAAACGGCCCCGAAATTCCCGTCATCGGTTTGGGCGCGTGGCCCATTGGCGGCGGAATGGGCGACCTCGACGAGCAAGACAGCATCGCCACCGTTCGCACCGCAATCGACAACGGCATCACCCTCTTAGACACCGCACAAGCCTACCGCACCAGTGAAGACACCTTGGGCCGTGCCCTCAAAGACGGCTACCGCGAACGGTGTTTCTTGGCAACCAAGGTCAGCGGCAGTTACACGCCCCAAAGCATTGAAACCGCCATTGAAAACAGCCTGCGCAGCCTCAACACCGACTGCATAGACCTCTACCAAATTCACGGCTGGAGCACAAAAGATCCCATTGAAGACAGTATGGCCACAATGGCCAAACTACAAGAGCAAGGCAAAACGCGCTTCATCGGCATCTCCAACTTCAATGCCGCACAAATGCAAACCGCCTACACCATTGCGCCCTTCCACTCCAGTCAACCCCGTTACAACATGTTTGACCGCAACATCGAAACAGAAGACCTCGCCTACTGCGCCCAAACAGGCATTGGCATCTTGGCACACAGCCCCCTCGCCAAAGGCCTGCTCACTGGCAAATACACACCCGAGTCCCAATTCCCCGAAGGTGACGAACGATCCACCTTCCCGCGTTTCCAAGGCGACCTCTTCTCACAATACCTCGCCGTCACCGACCAACTCAAAACCATCGCCGCCGACAAAAATTGCACAATGGTTCAACTCGCCATCGCCTGGATCTTACGTCGCCCCGAAGTCACCTGCGTGCTCGTCGGTGCAAAAAACCCCGACCAAGTCAAAGACCACCTCGACGCCGCAAACATCACCTTCTCAAACGACGAATTACAAAACATTGACACCATTCTGAAGGACACACCGAAAGGTTAACCCATGATCATCGATCCCCATCTCCACGTTTGGAGTGACGACACTGAAAA
>JBLHJX010000207.1:0-9449 GCA_047619225.1 Candidatus Latescibacterota bacterium | reverse complement strand
TATGCTCAAACCCATAAAAAGGGCCGTGAAAATTGCGCCAGAAATCCAAATCCTGCAAAATGGGCATCGACTCAATCGACGTCCACGTTTCATGTGTCTTGGTCGGTTGAAAATGTGCCTTGCCAACAAGTGCCGTGCGATACCCCGCCGCCTGGAAATCTTCCCCCACCGTATGCACATCTTCCGAAAGCTTCGTCCCCAAAGAATAAGCCCCATGCTGGCTTGGATACTGCCCCGTAATAATTGACGCACGTGTAGGCGTACACGTTGGGTTTGGACAATACGCCCGATTAAACAACATCCCCTGTGCCGCCAACCGATCCAAATTGGGCGTCTCTATCGCATCATTCAAACACCCCAACGTCATCCAATGTTGTTGATCTGATGTAATCAGTAAAACATTCGTACGGTCAGACATATCATCCTCACCTTGTGAGCGCATTTATAAAATGAAAAAACGATTCAAATGCATCAATTTAGGATCACAACTGAGCGAGAAATGAACGCCTTGCATCTTCACACACCGTCTCAAACCGTGTTTCCAAGCTTTCATTTATATTCGGCATTTGCTTGATAACCCGCTCACACCAATCGACATATTGCAAAAGCCGTTCAATGGACCAATCAACAGGCGGGCGTTCTGCCATATCCTGCAAATTGCAAATTTTATCGGCCAAACGCACCCATCTTGCGCCTTCCGATAAGGTGAACGCGCTTTCAACCTGAAGATCTTTACGCATTTGTTTTGCAAGCGATTTATTGTCTGTCACCTCTTGCACAATCGCCAAAACCTCCATCCCAAACGCCTGGGCGATCTCACCCGGCGATGTGCTTGTATCTTCCAAAACATCGTGCAAAATGGCCGCAACGAGCACATTCTCATCATCAACACCAAAAATGCGCAATGTCTCTGCCACACTGATTGGATGATTGATATAAGGCGTCTGCTCAGCATCCTTACGCCTCTGGTCACGATGTTTCTCGGCTGCAAAATTAGCCGCTTTTAAAAGCCTTCCAAATTCATCCATACGCAATCACCCTCCCAAATGATATGAGCGTTTAGATTCAACTTTAAAACCTATGCACCTTACGCTTTACACAGATCTTGACTTTGTATTCTTGGCCCTACGCCTGCCTTCTCACAGCCCTTCATTCACCCGTTTGTGCCAATCCTGCAAAAGCCCAAACAACCGCAGTTGTCTCTCTGCATGTTCCGACTTCCCCAACAAATTATCCATCTCATACGGATCATGTTCCAAATCAAACAAATGCGTGGCCTCAAACCCATCTTTTTGCACCACCAACTTAAACGCCCCCTCACGCACCAAACACCACGGCCGCATCTCCGAAAAAATCGGACGATTCAACATCTTGCTCGGGTCAGCGACCATCGATGCAAAACTATCCCCCTCCACACTCGGTTCAGGTGGCAACCCCGCATAATCGACACACGTCGCAAAAAAGTCCACCCCCGATACCAAATCATCCACCACCGCACCTTCTGCGCCACCCGGTGTACGCACCACCAGTGGAACATGGCTCGACTCCTCCCATGGCAAACTCTTTTGCGTCAGTCCATGACTGCCCTGCATATCGCCATGATCAGATGTAAACATCACCACCGTACTGTCGCGCAACCCCAACCGATCCAATGCCTCCAACAGACGCCCCACATTGGCATCCAACTGCGTCACCATCGCATAATAGGCCCGCAAATATTCATCCAAATTATTTCCATACCGCTGATACAGCGGATCATTCTCTTTCGGCTTGGGGCTGGGTGGACTCGCCGTTTTAATATATGGATCCACATCTTCACAATTGGGCCGTCGTTTAATCGTCTTGCCCTTATACATTTGGTCATAAACCCATGCAGGCTGCTCTGGATAGTGCGGCGTTTGATAAGAAACAAACAACGCAAATGGCCCCTCCTTCATCCCCTCCAACCGCTCAATCGCAATATCTGTCGTCACATCCGTTCGATGCCGATCATACCAATGCTCTTCACCTTCTTCATCGTAAAACTTCACCCCGTGCAAAAAATCATTATAACACTGATACCCAATAAACTCCGTAAAATCTGCCCGCAACTCTGGCGGAATCCACACATTACCCGATGCCCCCAAATGCCACTTGCCCACCCACCCCGTGCGATATCCCCCATCATTCAACGCCCCTGCCAACGTACGCGTCCCCTCGGGAATATAGGCCGTATTGCGCAACGTATCGGTCTGCGACCCATATCGCCCCGAAACCAACGACGCTCGAAACGGCGTACACACCGGCGCATTGGAATAACAATTGCGAAACAACACCCCCTCTTTTGCCAACTGATCCAAATTGGGCGTATGGATATCATCCGTACCCATACACCCCATCGCAAACGCGTGCATCTGATCGGCAAACATAAACAAGATATTTTTCTTATCGGACATAAACCTATCCTTTGATTGGGTCAGGAATCAATTACCCACTACAAATCACTCACGAATATCCGAACGATCTACCAACAACGGCTGAACGGGTATTGCCTCAAAATTCTGATTAACCCTGTTACCAAAAATTCGTAATTCCAATGTATCAGGAGAAAAAACATACCCTAACTTTTGAGGCACAATATGAAAATCACCCCATGGCAAATCCTTAATCTCATAAGCGCCCAGACTATCCGTCACAACATTCCATCGCTCGTCGAGTTCCACAAAGTTCAGGGCCACATTCTCCAAACCAAGCCCCGCTTGTGTGATCTTTCCAGAAACCTGAAAACAACCACCAGAAAGACCAAAAACCTGAGCAAAAGCTATAAAATCAGGAAAACTAACAATACCATCAGAATTTGTGTCTGCACGGATATTAAAGTTGGGATCTGCTGGGGTTGCATTAAATGCCAGAGCAAAAGCTACAAAATCTTCGAAGTCAACCTTACAAGGCGTTTGTCCATTTGGCAACATAATGTAGAAAACTCTGCCCCACCCTCCCAAATCAGCATCATATCCAGGCTGAATCATCGCCAGCTCTTTCGGCGAAAACCCCGATTCACCCACCCATTCTGTTAATGCATCATCCTGCATATCCCACAAGTAGGCATATTGATACTTCTTATTGATCCGCTCCGCCAAATCGCGTCCAGCAGACTGTTCAATCAAATACCCTACCGCACAAATATTCCCCGCATCATCAATAAAACACGGACGCCGTTGTGGAATAGCATCTCTTCGCTGAGGAAACTGTCCCGCTTGCCAATATGTTCCCAGATGGTCCAGCAAGCTTAACCGTCGATTCTGTTCCTCACGCGTTAAATGATCCATCCCTTGCGTGCGTAACAAACCTTCAACATAAGCCAAATGTGTTTGAATACGCACCTGCTCTGAGGCATTTTGATCTGGCAGTTCCCCAAACTTCTGCACATAACTCTCATCACCCACAACCGCATTCACAGCATCATAAAAAGGATGTAAAAAGGGTTCATCCAAAATGGGTGAGTGTATGAATCCAACAAGAATAACAATCCCCAAAATACGCCAAATCCAATCTCCCGCCGCCTTACTCCAATTCATACCAAACCCCTAGGTGTGATGTTGGGTGGCTCCGTGTATTTCCGTGGTTAAAACCGGCTATCCTCAAACTCAGCAAACGGTGCGTCCACCTTGACCTGTTCTGCGATCCCTTCCAACACCTCACGATGATGATCGCCCATGCCTATTCCCTTCTCACGTTGTTCACGCTCCCAAATCACTTCCATCCCGCCCGCCAACTCTGCCCGATCAAAACCCGGCAAGGGTTTGGTCTGATGTGCATCGTCAATATACCGATCCATTTCTTTCTTAAATTTATCCACACCAATAAACCGCTTAATATCCAACACAATAATCAACGCCCCCTGATGCGGAGCCGCCCCATCGCCTTCACCCGAATAGGCATATCCTTCTTCCCAAATACCCGTGAGCATTCCACCCAACGCATGCATCATCGCCGCAACCCCCAACGACTTAAAAAATGTCACCGGAAACTGCGCCATCAATTCTTCTTTATTGGGCATAAAAGAAGACGCCATATCCAAAACCAAAGGCGGCTCATTCTCTGTAGGCACGGCAATACTCAACGGCGAAACACCCGAAGCCGTCATCACCGAAGCGCCCGCTTTGGGTCGATACCGATGCGAAGACGTCACAATACCCACACAATCTTTCGCCATCGCCATTCTCGAATAATTACCTGCCGCACCAAAATGAAAATGATTCCGCGTCGTCACCGCCGCAACCCCCAAATCCAACGCCTTCTCAATGGCCATCTCTGTCGCCCGATGCGCCGGAAAATAACCCAAGCCCCCATCCCCGTCCAAAATAGCCAAAGCAGGCGCATCTTCAATCACCGTCACATTCGGTTGTGGGTTGGTATGCCCATTTAACATCTGAGGCACATAAGCCCCCACTTGGCGCGTTCCATGGCTAAACACACACCGCAAATCATTCGCCGTCAACGTCACACCCATATGCTGTGCGTGATCTTCAGGCGTACCGGCACCCACAAAAAGGTCTCGAACAAACTTTTCCATCACACCAGCAGGTACACGAATACCAGATTTTGCGGGAATATTGTAAGTCTTAGGCATAGATTCTCTTTCTAAAAACAGGGTTATAATTAGTGTAAATAAATTGTACGCGCATGAAATAAGGCCGATGAAACACACCACGTACACTATGGGGCCAACCTCGTACAATGATATACCAATTTCTTCTCCGAACGCGGCATCTTCACCGGAACCAACACGTGGCTCTACGGAGGAATTTACGACGCGATTTCGTATCTCGCCACTAAGATTTCACCGCCCGATTTGTGTGACATAGAGGCCTATCAAAAAGCGTTGCAAACAAGCCCCTATTATTTAAAAGCCCTACGCAATTTCCCCCGATCATTCTCAGCCATAGTCAATACGACAATGCCAGTCAAACCACGCAAAGATATTACCAACAAGGCAACAAAAAAGAAGCCGCCCAAGTGTATGCACATGCACTTGAACGGCAACTTCAAAATGTATCTCTGCTTCGCGACTTGGGCACCCTTTTGTCACTATTCGATCAAACTGCGTTCAAATTCACCCGATTTTTTTTCACGCACCAAGCCAGCACGTACGGCACGGTCAATGCCCAACTCATCAATACCAACCGGATCTTCGGTAGCAAAAACAACATCTGAAAAACCATCACCAACCACACGAACACCGATCGCGTGATCCAAAGGATATGCATCAAAAGACACTGTGGGAGGTTCATTGCCCGAATAGGGCACAAGCAAAGTCACGAATGTGACAGGCAAGCTGCCTTTCTGGCGAAATCGAATCGCAGAGCGAGGTTCTTTTTTTGTGTAAACAAATGAAACTTCAGATGCAATAGCGTTCATCACAAGCCCGTCCGTTGCCAACCCACGCACCAAAAGATTCGGGCCCTCTAACAGTGCTGTTCGCGCTTCGAGACCCTTGTGTTCCATTGGCCCTGGCAAAAAGTGGAAATATTGGTCTACCTCATGAACCCCCGTGCCCGTCACCCGATCTATCACCAAAAAATAAGGCGTAACACCCCCTACCGGTCGTGCAAATAACACCTGTCGGCGATGATTGACACCCTCATAACCCGCGTGAGATCCATCTACAAAACTCAACATAGGGGTATTTGCAAAACAATTCAAAACAGCCGGGTTATGATTTTGATCGGCATTGTCAACCGTCACGGTAGAATGCGAACGGGTATGCCCAAACCGCTTGCGATCTGGGCCATAATAAAGATAGCTGCCCGAATCGGGTAACAAGGTTTTACCATAGGCATACAAATTGAGCTGCAACGCATCTGGGTGCTGATGTCCACCGCCCCAGCGATGGGAAATATCTGTGAGCAAATAAATGGCCTGCGGATCGATCCAATCTGTACGCATCACATAATAACCCGCAGCATGTGACGCGGCATCCAACATATCAGGAGGCGTTCCCTCTTGCCCATCTGTACCCACATAAAGCATATCTGTACGATCAAACTGCTTGGCCCCTTCACGCAAAATACGACGCGTATCTGTTGGCCAAGAATCGCCAAGCATCGCCTGAGTACCATCGGGTTTTTGGAGAATCATCGTATATTCATACATCTTCTCCAAACGTTCACGATATTCAGGAGAAATTTCAGCACCGCCCAATTGTGCAATTTCAGCCGCGTGTACAAACCCTCGAATGGTTCCCTGATGGTAACTCGTTGTCAATTCAACTTGAGCACCATCTTCCAAAACCTGAATAAACATTTCCCCTTCAAGTCGTTTCCAACCCGTATCACGCCAAAGGGTCGCTGCTTTAAACTCGGGAAAAAACGTGCCCACATACAACATGCCCAAACTCTCGGTTTGCCCCCAATTGCTGCCGCTGCGAAACCGCTCTTTGGGCAATAAAAACACTGCATGATCTGCAAAACTACCCAACATCAATGCAATATCTGCTGACGAAAAGGTCGGAGATTCTAAAAATGCAAAAAAAACGCGTGTCCACGTGCGCCCTGCACGAATACCCGCCTCCAACGTGCGCCAAGACTTAGGCTTTCCCGGTGGATTTTTTACAACCCAATCGCGCATCAATGCCACCCATTTTTCGGCATACCGTTCATCCCCAGTAGCCAAATAGGCCTCTGCAAGTGCTCCCCAGGCGCTGTGCCGATTAAACTGCCATGTCCACTCGGAATCTTCGCCCGGATTATAATCCCAATCGATGGGCTCGGGCACTTTTTGAAGGCCATATTTCGGCTGACCAATAAAGCGATTTCCCAAAGCCGCATCGGCTTCTTCTTGCCGGTTTTCTGAAATGCGATGTGCTTCACGCGCTCTCAAATCACCTGGCAAAGCGGGTGTTTGACGCGAACGAAAATGCTCAGCAAGTGCCAACAAAGCATCCTCTTCCCGCCCATCACCCCATGCCATACGGACAGCATTCAATTCTGGACGAGACAAATCCAATTGATCCATCAACGTTTGAACAGACATAGATACCGCTCCCCAAATAGGAATGGGCAAAAAAACAAAGAAACAAAAACTCAATAAAAATCTCATTAACAACTCCAATACAATCACGCATATAAGAACAAACAGCGCGCCAAAACAAGAGACATTTTCTTCAATCGTGACAAAAAATACCCACCCACAGTTATGGGTTCCCTCCAAAATCTTTGCCATTGAATTGAATCAAACAATCTAAACGAATCTCTACACCACTATCTAAAAGCAGATATTCTATTTGATTTCGAGCATACAAATCTGCAATACCCCCAGTCACCACACGGTCTTCGCCATCAACACGATAGACAATATCACACAGTTTGCGCAATGTGGCCGCCGCTTCAAGCTCATCGTGAAGCGAACAGGATATGGGTATATAGTCTGACATAAAAAACACCATTGCACCAATAGGGGCAGGTTTTTAAAAAGCCCCAGAGACCATCAGTCTTTAGGGCTTTCCCTTTTCTCGAATCATTTTTCTAACCCAACAACTTCTCTGCACACCTACGAATCCGCACCAATGCTTCGTTTAAATTGTCCAACGAGTTCGCATACGAAAACCGCACAAAACCCTCGCCAAACTTTCCAAAGCCAGATCCCGACAAAGCCGCGACATGCCCTTCGTACAACAAACAATCGGCCACTTCTTTCGACGATTTATTCAATCCCGTAATATTGGGAAACGCATAAAACGCACCCGCAGGCATTTTGCACGAAATCCCAGGAATCTCATTCAGCCCTGCAACAAAAACATCTCGCCGGTCTTTAAACTGGGCCATCATCGCTTCCGATTCATCCTGCGGGCCATTCAAGGCGGCAATGCCTGCCATTTGCGTAAATGCCGCCGTGCAAGAATTGCTGTTCACCATCAACAGTGCCACCTGCTTGGCCATTTCCAAAGGCATCACACCATACCCCAACCGCCAGCCCGTCATCGCATACGTCTTTGAAAAACCATCTAAAATAATCGTCAAATCTGCCATACCGTCATAAGCCGAAATGCTGTTAAATTCACCCTCATAAATCATGCGCGAATAGATTTCATCGGCCAGTACAGGAATCTGGTGTGCCACGGCAATCTCTGCAATGCCCCTTAAGTCTTCCTCGGGAATCACACCACCGGTTGGGTTTTGCGGTGAATTCAAAATAATTAGCTTGGTCTTATCTGTCACCAAACTGCGCAAATGGTCCACATCCAAACTAAACCCACGATCCTCAATCAAAGGCACGGGCACAGGTTTGGCACCCACAAACCGAATCACCGACTCATAAATCGGAAAACCTGGATTGGGATAAATTACCTCATCACCCGGCTGTGCCAAGGCCAAAATCGTATAAAACATAATCGGCTTGGCACCCGGCGTGACCACGACCTGATCGGGATGCACATCAATATCACGCGTGCTGTTAATATACTCTGCTATCGCCTCACGCAAATCGGGCAAACCTGCAGGGGGGCCATAGTGCGTAAACCCATCGGCCAATGCCTTTTGCCCCGCTTCAATCACATGAGAAGGCGAATCAAAGTCGGGTTCGCCAATTTCCAAATGCACCACATTGTGCCCCTCGGCTTCTAATGCACGCGCCTTAACCAACACATCAAAAGCCGACTCGGTTCCCAACAGCGACATACGATCTGCAAATTTCATGGCCTTGTCCTTTGAATGCACACATAATGATTCGAACGTTGCCCTATACTAACAGTCTCTCACAAAACCACAAACGTCAAGCATTATCCCGCTTCGGCCTGACCTTCCCCGCCACAACATCCCCTTGTTTATACGCGCCCAAAATTCTTACAAAACTCGCAATCTCCCGCAAATCGTCTATCGCCCGCCTGCACGACTCTTGTCCCAAATGTCCTTCAATATCCAAATAAAAAGAATACTCCCACGGTTTGCCCACCAAAGGACGTGACTCAATTTTCAACAAGTTTAAATCGCGCAACGCAAACACACTCAAGCTCTTAAACAACGCACCCGGCACATTTTGCATGGCAAATACAATAGATGTCTTTGTGGCACCCATCACCTCAGGCCCTTCGGGCACCACCACCAAAAAGCGCGTAAAATTAGCATGATCATCTTCAACACCCGCCTGCAAAATTTCAAGCTCATAATCGATTGCTGCTTGTTTACTCGCAATCGCCGCTGCATCACGCGCACCCGATGCCTTGAGTTGTTTAACTGCCCCTGCCGTATCGGGTGCCATCACCGCTTGAGCCTGAGACAAAGAGGCAATCAAATCTTTACATTGTGCCAATGCGGGTGCCTGCGAATAAATGTGGCGAATATCTTCTAATTTCACCCCAGGGTTCACAATCAAATTATGCACAATTCGCAACTTCAATTCACCCACAATCTGCAAACCGTGTTTGAGCAAATTATCATAATTTTCATGAATGCTCCCCATCAAAGAATTCT
>JBLHJX010000206.1:0-9464 GCA_047619225.1 Candidatus Latescibacterota bacterium | reverse complement strand
GCGTTCTTATCAAATGGATCCGGCCAATGGCGATGAGGCTTTGCGTGAAGTGGCGCTCGATTTGGATGAGGGTGCCGATTTGGTCATGGTGAAACCCGCTTTGTCTTATTTGGATATTATTTATCGGGTAAAATCGACGTTTGGGGTGCCTGTTGCTGCTTATAATGTGAGTGGTGAATTTGCAATGGTGAAGGCCGCAGCACAAAATGGATGGGTGGATGAAGCGCGTGTGCGAGATGAGTTGTTGCTGAGCATGAAACGTGCAGGTGCCGATTTGATTTTGACGTACTTTGCTATGGATGTGGCAAAAGTTCTAAGATGAAGGCAAGTCACAAGTCAACAAGTCATACTCTAAAAGCGCACCCGTGTTTGGACCTGAGACCTGTTGATCAGTGACGCTCTTTACTTGTTATTGAGGTTTTTATGGATACGACGATTGACCGTATTATGCAGAACTTTGAAGCGTTGAGTGATTGGGAAGAGCGCTATCGGTATATTATTGACTTGGGTCGAAAATTGGATCCGCTTGAAGATGCCTTTAAGACCGATGAAAATCGGGTTCAGGGTTGTGTGAGCAGTGTGTGGCTGGTTACGGATGTGAAAGCGGGTGATCCGCCCATTATCGAGTTTCGAGCCGACAGCGACGCACTCATTGTGAAGGGGTTGGTGGCCATTTTGGTGGCCTTGTATTCGGGTAAGACGGCGAAGGAGATTTTGACGGCTGATATCCGAAGTATTTTTGAGAAGATCGAGTTGGCCAAACATTTGAGTCCAAATCGGGCCAATGGGTTTGCGTCTATGGTTAAACGCATTCATGAACTTGCATTGGCGACTGCGGCGTAGAACTGGGTTATAGAAATAAGCGTACACAAAAAAGGCCACTGGAAACCCAGTGGCCTTTTGCACTTGCATTATATTAAAAAATCAAAGGGCAGCTTCATTCTCAGCATATTTGCGATGGGTTAAAACGGGACCTCGCACCCCCCGTTCAACTTTGGCAAATGCGTCGTGGTTGTGGATGCTTTCGTAGTTGTTGCTGGAAATATAAAACCATTGAATGCGTTCTTTATCAATTAAGCCTAACAGATCTGCAGCCACATCTCTGACGATGTCTTCGACAAATTTTGGATTGTCGTAAGCACGCTCGGTCACATATTTTTCATCAGGACGTTTGAGAATAGGGTAAAGCTGGCAAGAGGCGTTGTATTCAGCAATGTCGATGAGGTCTTCAAACCAGATGAATTCATTATCTGATGGGCGAACGTTCATGGTTACTTCTGATCGCTGGTTGTGTGCACCATACTCACTGATCTCTTTGCTGCACGGACACAAACTGGCTACGTTGGCACGCACACCAACCAATTTGTCGTGAACACCCTCTTTGGTATACATCGCTTTAAATTGGCAGTTGTAATCTAATAGGCCTTCAATGCCCGTCACGGGCGCTTTCCGTGACAAGAAAATGGGAAACTCCATACTTAAGAAAGCTTCTTCGGCTTCGAGCAATTCGAGCATTTCCTCAAGCACAATGTGAACACTGCCGGGCGTGAAATGTTTGTGTTGTTCGTTGAGTGCAATCATAAACCGCGACATGTGCGTGCCTTTTTGATAGTGGGGCAAGCTCACGGTCATTGAGAGATTGGCGACGGTATGAAATTCGCCATCGTCACGTGTGGGTAAGGTGAGGGGATATCGCACATTCGAAACGCCGACTTGATCAATTTCAATTCCGCGTTGGTCGCGTGTATTTTGAATATCTGGCAAACTCATTGCCAGGCCTCCATTCGTTTGAAGAGATCATACAAAGTTTGTATTTTTACAATGCCTTGTACAATACTGTTACAATACTGTTGAATTCGAGATGTTAAAACTTCGGCTTAATATACCCCAAAAATAATGATGGTCAATCCCATTTCTTTTATAGACCGTATGCTGCGAGTACTGGCACAGAGTGTGATATGGGTCTATCGAGCCATATTAGCTCCCTTGATGCGCTTTTTTGCTTTTGCTCCCAGTCCGTGCAGATATCATCCAACCTGTTCTGCATATGCAAAAGAGGCTTTTCAAGTGCATTCGTTTGTGATTGCATTGGGGTTGTCTGTGCGTCGAATTTTGCGTTGTCATCCGTTTGCTAAGGGTGGATTTGATCCGGTGCCACCGCGGAAAAAGTCGCAATAGCCCTCGATTTTTTAGCGCCTCTACCTTGCAAGCATAGGACCAAGTGCGTGTCCACCCAAGAGGTGTAGGTGAATGTGGTAGACTTCTTGTCCTCCGTGCGTATTGCAGTTCATAATGAGTCGATACCCATCTTCGGCAATGCCTTCCTCTTTTGCAATTTTAGCGGCAACCGTAAATATTCGGCCCAGCGCAGGTTCGTCTTCGGTGGTGACGTCGTTGGTGGTGGCAATAAGCTTGTTGGGAATGATTAAGATGTGCGTGGGTGCTTGGGCATTGATATCGCGAAAGGCCGTTACCAGATCGTCTTGGTAGACGATATCGGCAGGAATTTCTCGACGAATGATTTTGCTGAATATGGTTTCTTCAGGCATAGGGTCCCTTTCTTTGGAAATATAATTAATATATTGTTTTGTAATGCCTTATGGCGTTTTTTGTTCTATAGCAGTGCATATCGCTTTATAAGAATATGCAATTGGCTCCTTTTTTCCAACCTGTTTATTTTTTTTATAAAATGTTATAAAACAACGCCTTATTGTATTTTGTTCTTGGTGTCGGTAGCGTCAAGCGAACAAAATTCTTGATCGATACTTTCCAAATCTGTATATTGTATCTTCTTGCCCCACTTCATGTTGGCTTGTTTTGTTTTGGTGAGGCATTTGATCTCATTTTGTCACTGTTGGATTTTTGTTGGATTTTACGGAGGTGGTCATATGGCCAAGCGACAAGGTAGCCGCATTTTGGTGAAGATGAAGAGCACTGAAAGCTCACACTATTATCATACAGAGAAAAATCGCCAAAATACACCAGATCGTTTAGAACTGAAGAAATTTGATCCGTTTTTGCGTAAACACGTGGCGTATCGCGAAGATCGATAAAGACAATTTAAACGAATAGACGAATAAACGGATAAACGAATAGACGAATAGAAGCCCGTTATGATTTTGAGTGTCGGGTGGGATTCGTAGATTCGCAGTTTCGATGATTCGCTGATTTTAGAAGAGGTTCCCCATGCCCAGACAATGTGCCCTCACGGGTAAAAAGCCGTTGACCGGCAATCATGTTTCACACTCAAAGCGCAGAGTGAAGCGTGTGCAAAACCCCAATTTGCAAAGTAAGCGTATTTATGTTCCCGAATTGGGACGCTTTGTGCGAATTAAGATGTCCGTTCGTGCATTGCGCACGGTCAATAAAAAGGGTCTTTTGAACTTTTTGAAAGATGCTGGTTTAACACTGAATGGTGTTGTCAGCTAAGAATAGATTAAATTGAAATTTTAACGCTCTCTCTTTTTATTAAGAGGGAGTGTTTTTTGTTTTTAGAATCTGCGCTTGACAGAATGCGAAGAAATATCTATTCTTCTGCGTAAGTTGTTTCTTTACTTTGTGAATAGGATTCAGGTTGCCTCTTAGGAGGCACAAATAGGGAAGACGGTGCAAATCCGTCGCGGACCCGCCGCTGTAACTGGGGATGCCGCCCACACAATGTCACTGACCGAGATACTCGGTCGGGAAGACGTGGGTAAGCAGATGATCCAGGAGCCAGAAGACCTACCTGAATTGAGATGCCTTTTTTCTTCCTCGTGGATTGGGAAGCAAGGTGCGTGATATGATTTGGCCGGTAGGTGCGGCTTTATTGTACTTGAGCCCTTTGTGTCCCCGACTTCCATGTGGAAGTCGGGGATTTTTTTTATGGTGGATGCAGTTTTACAAGCACAAAATTTGACCATTGGGTATGCACCCACACGACAAGCACCCCATGTGGTTGCCGATCAAATTTCGGTTTCTTTAGACCGAGGTGAGTTTGTGTGTTTGCTTGGGCCCAATGGGGCGGGCAAGTCGACGTTGATCCGCACGCTGGTGGGTATGCAACCGCCTTTGGCTGGGTTTGTGCAGTTGGCGGGAAGAGAGGTGTCGTCTTTGTCTGCGCAGGAATTGGCCCAACTCTTGAGTGTGGTGCTAACAGATCGTGTGCAGGTGGGGATTTTGTCTGTGCGCGACTTGGTGGCGTTGGGGCGTTATCCTTATACGGATTGGACGGGGCGTTTGACAAAGGATGATGAAGCGATTATTGGTTGGGCAATTCTGGCGGCCACTGCGCAAGATTTGACACATCGCAATGTGGGTTCCTTGAGCGATGGTGAACGTCAAAAAGTGATGATTGCACGGGCCCTTGCCCAACAACCCGAGGTGATGGTGCTTGATGAACCCACGGCCTTTTTGGATTTGCCACGACGGGTGGAGATGATGGCGTTGTTGTGCAATTTGGCGCATGAGACGAATAAGGCCATTTTGCTTTCAACACACGATTTGGATTTGGCTTTGCGCAGTGCAGATCGTATTTGGCTTTTGCCCCAAGGAGGCCCGCTTCAAGTTGGTGCGCCCGAAGATTTGATTTTGAATGGGGCTTTCGAAAGGGCGTTTCAAAGTGATGGGGTTCATTTTGATGCGCATACGGGTGCGTTTCAGATGAATGAGAAACGGGGCGCTGCTGTTGCATTGCGTGGAGAGGGGCAGTTTTTTTATTGGACGAAACGTGCACTTGAACGTGCTGGGTTTGAAGTGTGTGAAGAAGAAGTTCCAATGATCTGTTGGCAAGTGGTTGTTTCTGATGTGGGTGGTGGACCTTCTTGGCAGGTGCAGATAGAGGAAGATACAAAAGTGTATCGGACTATTTATGATGTGGTTGCCGCGCTGAAGGGTGTGGTCGTCCATAAAAAGTGAGGGTGGGCTGATGATCTATTTTAGGGCGTGGACTTGGTTTTTGTGCTGTGTTGGTGTGCTTGGTTTTGTATCTGTGACACGAGCAGAGGCGCAAGTGAAGCAGATGCCTTTGCAATATGCTGAGGGTTTTAAGGTTGAATATTTTGAGGGTTATAAGGTTGTGACAGTGGTAACGCCATGGCAAGGTGCCAAGGAATCTTATCAATACGTTTTGGTGCCAAAAGGGGCTGCGACACCCCATGGATTTTCTGATGATCAGAAGGTTGAGGTTCCGGTCAAACGGTTGGTTACCACATCTACAACGCATTTGCCCCATTTAGATGTGTTGGGAGAGATAGAGAGTTTGGTGGGTATTGATGGGATTCAATATGTGAATGCGCCTTCAGTGAATGCGCGGTTTCAAGCGGGTAAGTTGGCGGAGGTGGGGCATGGTGCGTCTCTTGATTTGGAAAAGATTTTGTCTTTGGAGACCGACTTGGTGATGACCATGGTTATTGGGCCAGGGGAATACAATGCCCATCCGGTTTTACAACAGGCTGGCGTGCCGGTGGTGATTAATGGTGCGTATGCTGAGCCGTCTTTGTTGGGGCGTACGGAGTGGCTCAAGTTTATGGCGACTTTTTATAACAAAGAAGATTTGGCTCAGGCGCGGTTTGATTCGATTGCGGCACAGTATCAGCATTATGTAGATCTGGTGAAGGAGGTGCCTCAAAATAAACGGCCCAGTGTTTTTGGTGGGTCATTGTGGCGGGGGACGTGGTATGTGTCGGGTGGTAAAACGTATGCGGCTCAATTGGTAAAAGATGCTGGGGGTGTTTATGTGTGGGCCGATGATGATTCGCGGCAGAGTTTGTCGTTGGATTTTGAGGTGGTTTATGACAAAGCGCACGATGCGGATTGTTGGTTGCCTATGCGCAATGAGTGGCATGCGTTGGCCAATGTGGTGGGGACGGATGAGCGGTATACAGGTTTTGCGGCGTTTCAGTCTGGGTGGGTGTATAACGCGAATGCACGGTTGAATGCAAGTGGGGGGAACGATTATTGGGAGACGGGTTTGGTTGAGCCGCATTTGATTTTGGCGGATTTGATACATATTTTGCACCCGGGGTTGTTGGAGGGGCGTCAACTGAAATATTATAAGAAGCTTGAGTGATCAGTCGTGTTTTTCTTTTTTATAGGCTTTGCCTTCGGCGACTTACTTTTTGTCAACAGCAACAAAAAGTAAGCAAAAAATGCCGTCCCTCAAGTGCCGGGAGGGCTGATTTTCCGCAAATACCTTTTGGTGGGTGCACATAGTAAGATAGCCTACGAGAGTGGATGGTTTTACAAAGTATGTTGTGGGATGGAATGGCGCGGAAAATCGTGGATCGTTCATGTTTACCCATTTATCTTTTTGAGTGCTACGTATGAAATTTCTTGTATGGATTTTTATGTTGATTGCTATGCCGGTTCAGGCTGCGGAGCTTGTGGGGGTGGTGACGGATGCGGAGACGGGGAGACCTTTGCAAGGGGTGACTGTACGTGTTGTGGATGGTGTGGCGATGCAGACAGATGAAAAGGGTGTGTTTCGGTTTTTGAATGTGTCTGAGGAGATTCATCATTTGCGTGTTTCACATGTGGGGTATGAGTCGGTTGTGCGAGTGGTCGGTGCGAGCGATTTGGTTTCTGAGGTTGTGGTTGCATTGGTGCCAAGGGCAATTGCGCTTGATGAGTTGTTTGTGGAGGCGGAGCCAGTGGGGGCACATGATGTGCATCAGAATCCGTCATTTGTTACGGTGATTACGCGGGAGAGTTTTGAAGGGCGTGAGACGTCTTTGCCCGATGTGCTTGCGGAGGCGACGGGGGTGCAGGTGAAGCGGTTGGGTGGGTTGGGGGCGTTTAGTACGATTTCTTTGCGGGGGTCTTCGGCAGAGCAGGTTGAGGTTTATTTGGATGGTGTTTTGCTCAATGCAGCGATGGGTGGTGGGGTGGATTTGAGTCATTTGTCGTTGGCGCATGTGGGCCAAATTGAAGTGTATCGGGGGGCGGGTGCAGCGGGCAACGGTTTGGGTGGGACGGTACATATTCGAACACGGGCCAGTGAGCGACATTTTTCACATAGTGTGCGGGGGGCGTGGGGAGATTTTGGTACGCGTTCTTTGAATGGCATGGTGACGGGGGGGTCGGATAAGGCGAAGTTTTTATTGGTGGCAGATTATACGGCGAGTGACAATGATTTTGGGTTTTTGGATGACAATGGTACAGAATACAATGTGAATGATGATGCGTTCACGAACCGACAGAACAATGTCTATCGGTCGGTGAATGTGTTGGGGAAGTGGCACGCTGCTTTGGGGGATGGGCGCAATTTAACGATTCAGGAGTCGGTGTTTTGGAAGTCTCAAGGGATTCCGGGCATTAGCAACAACCAATCGCAACGCGCGCATTTGGGTGTCATTCGGTCTTTGACGGAGGTGGTGTTTCAAGACGGTAATTTGTTGCCAGGTTTGTTGATGCGTCACTCGGTTTATTTTACCCATGTGGGTGAGTCGTTTGCAGATCCTGAAGGGGAAGTGGGTGTTGGGCGACAGGACAATGATTATCAAACGCGCACGAGTGGGTGGCAAGGGCGTTTGCAAATGTTGTCTCTGCATCCTTTAACAGCAACGGTGGGCATTCTTAGAGAGACCTATGTGCCAACTTCGCGCTTGCAGTCTATAACCAGGTCTTTTGACAGCCAACGATGGACTTTTTCTGGGCGCGTGGGTGCCGATTGGTCTTTGCCTGCAGGTATGGGTGTTGTGTCAACGGGTATTGATGTGCGTCGTCAGCGCAGTTCTTTTACGGGCGCCAATCCATTTTCTTTTTCACCCTTAGCGCCCGATTCGGCCAATACCCGCAATTTGGTGGGTTTGCGTTTGGGGTTGCGTGTAAATGTGATGGACGATCTGATTTTGAAGGCCAATGTGGGGCGCACACTCAGAGCCCCTTCGTTTTATGAGCTGTTTGGTGACCGAGGGGGTGTTGTGGGGAATGTAGATTTGCGACCCGAAGGTGGTTTGACGTGGGATGCGGGGATGCGATATGCGACAGATACGACGATTTTGGAAGGGGCATTTTTTGACCATCGGTATGAAGATTTGATTCAGTTTGTGCATACGTCACAAGCGACGTCGCGACCTGTAAATATTGGAAAAGCACGTGTCTGGGGTGTGGAGGTGACGGCGCAAAAGACGATTTTGAAGCGATTGGACGTTTCTGGTAATTATACCTATCAGCGTGCGTTGGATCAATCTAATATACCGCACCTGCAGGGCAAGACGTTGCCCAATAGGCCTGCACATACCCTGTTTGCCCGGGTTAAGAGTGGTGTGAATCGGGTGACGATTTTTTACGATTATACATTTGAAGATGGCAATTTTCTCGATCAATCCAATCGAAGGCCGTTGGCCTCACGACATATTCACAATGTGGGGATGAAGGTTGATGTTAGGAAAGGGGTGCAGTTGGGTTTGGAAGCCAAAAATTTAAAGAATGCGCAAATCGCCGATACGTGGGGATACCCACTGCCAGGACGCGCATTTTTTGTGAACTTACAGGAACATTTTTAGCCAACACGGATAAGGAGAAGTGGATATTATGAAGCAATTCGCAATCGTTTTTATTTTGGTAATGGTCACATCAACATTTGCAGCGAATCAAGCTGTGATTACAACAACGGATTTCAGCAGCGGTAGTTTTTCAAGTTTGGATTTGGAAACGAATACAGCAACCAATGATTATTTAACGATTCATTCTGATGCGGTGGTTCGCACCTATCAAGACAAGGTGTATATCATCAATCGGCTGGGCCAAGACAATGTGATTGTTTTGGATAAAGATAATTTGAGTACGCCGCTGATACAGTATTCAACGGGCAATGGCACCAATCCCCACGATATGGCTTTTGTGAGCGAGAGCAAGGCATACATCTCGCGTTATGGGCATACTCAGGTGTTGATTGTGAACCCTGTTACAGGGGATTCATTGGGTGCGGTAGATTTGTCTACGTTTGCCGATTCGGATGGGTTTCCAGAAATGTCTCAGCTTACGTTGTATAACAACCGTTTGTTTGTGGTGTGTCTGCGATTGGATCAGAATAATGGTTTTGCACCCACTGACTTTTCTGTGGTTGTGGTTGTGGATGTGGCAACGGATCAGGTGGTGGATGTGGATGCCAATGCTGCAGGGGTTCAGGGCATTGTGATGACCGGTAAGAATCCGTCTGGTGCTTCGCAACGGGGTGATAAGTGGGTTTTGAGCACGGTGAATACGTTTGGTGATTTGGCCGATGGTGGTATCGAGGTGATTGATCTTGGCAATTTGAAGAGTGATGGGATTGTGATTGGTGAGGCTGAATTGGGTGGCAATCTGAATTTCTTGGCGATGGCTTCAGATAACAAAGGTTATGTGGTTGTGTCCGATGCGAATTTTGCCAATCTTGTAAAGGGTTTTGATTTGACGACGAAGACGGTATCTGCAAGTTTGGGTGGTTTATCGGGCGGATATGTTTCAAGTTTGGGTGTATTTGGCACGCGGCTCTATGCGCT
>JBLHJX010000205.1:0-9487 GCA_047619225.1 Candidatus Latescibacterota bacterium | reverse complement strand
CCGAGGCCAAAACGGCTCACCAGGTGGCATGATCTTCAGCGACACCTTTCAAACACGCCCCCTCATTCGCACACTTGGCCCAAACATACGCATCACCGGTCTACGCCTACGCGGCCCAAACCCCAAAGCATGTCTCGAACACCACCGCCGATCCTTTGCCGAAGGCCGTGGCCACGAATACTACTATCAATTTCCGACCTCCGATGGTATCTCATCTGAACACGACCACCTCGAAGTAGACAATTGTGAACTCGCCGGCTGGAGCCATGCCGCCATCTTTCTACGCAATGGCATCAATCACCACATCCACCACAACTTCATCCACCACAATCAGTACAACGGCCTGGGGTATGGCATCTCACACGACGTGGCCCAATCGCGCATCACCCACAACCTATTCAATTACAACCGGCATTCTATTGCAGGAACAGGTCGCTCAGGCAGTGGTTACGAAGCCTGCCACAACATTGAACTCGGTCACTCCCTCAGCCACTGTTTCGACATGCACGGTGGCCGAGATCGCAAAGACAACACAACCATTGCAGGATCGTGGTTAAACGTGCACCACAACACCTTCTACAGCCCCAAAACAGCCATCGTTATTCGGGGTGTTCCCCAAAAGAGTGCCGAAATACACCACAATTGGTTCTACCAATCTCCCACCGAATCATCCGTTCGCACCGACGGAAATACGACGATGACCAACAATGTATATGGCATCTCAGACCCACAATGCCTAACAAAATCAAATCCACAATAATCCATACATTGAATGCCCATGACCTTCTCTGCCAACGCAAAAAACACGCTCTTCACTTTCGACACCGGCCTCCTCAGTGGCACCCTCCAACCCATCGGACACCGCCAAGGCATTCGCCAACTCATTCACAAACCCACAGGGCTATCCCTCGTTCATCCCGATTTTTCCCTGCTCAACCTCTACCTCATTTTTGCAACAGGCCAATGTATTGCCAGTGCACGTGCATTCAAACGCACCATCACCACCAAATCCAATCGGGTTCGCATCCACTGTGACCCAACCAACCAACACCGCGCCAACCTCAGTCTCACCTATCACCTTGTATCCCCAAATGTCATCGACTTACATGTCGCCATTCGCACACGTGACGACTACAAAGCATATGAGGCGCTGCTGTCCAATTATTTTGACCTCGCACTCAAACCTCAATTCTGCACCTCCCAAAGAGATCCCTCACAATCTTCAAAATCGATTCACTGGTACACCCCGTTTGCGCAGCACCAACTCAAAAACAATGCCCTCGTTTTTCCGCGTGATGCACAAGCCGCACAACTGCATCACGACGGACGCTGGTCCAATGTCAAATCCATTTACCAATGGAAAACACAAAACTACTATGCCCACCCCATCGCATTACAAACGCATCCAGAACACAACATCGCTGTTGCTCTCATGACCCATCCAAAAACGTGCCCATCCTTTTCCTGGACCATTGGCATTGCCGACATCCACCAGGGCAGTTATGGCAGCGACCACTTAGATGACCCCCACAAAGCACGCAACCCCATCTACACCTCCCTCTTTGGTCACGACCTCTACGCCCCCCAACAATATACCGCACACATTCGTCTCGCAGTGATCCAACTCGATCCTCAAATGTCAAATCTTTATACAGCATACAACACATTCTTATCGGCATAAAAGACAGCAAAAATCCCCTGCTGAAAAAACAAGCAGGGGATTTCTTTTGAAACCCACCAGAACACACAAACGTCCCATCAATCCCATGCATTTTTGTACAATAGATGCCTTACTTTTCTTTCATTTCCAAAGAACTTTTTGTTCCTTCTCGACTCACCAACATACACTGTTTAAACCGAATACCATACCTTGGTTGTTGCCCTGCACAAATTCCCAACACAGAAATTGTCTCACCAATCTCTAACAAATCAACATGCCCCTGCTCTGTTTTTTGAAACATCATGGATACCACAATCTGTTTTGCACGATTCCCCTCAAACCTCACGACAGGTTCACCCAACCAATTGCCATCCACACCCGTAATTTGCCCAGTGACCACACACAAACGGTTTTCAAACACCCGACCCGCACGCCGGGGATCTTTGGCAAAAGCGCCAGCCAACGCCTTTGCCGAAACCCGAAGCGTATCTCCCTGTGCAGCAGCCACCAAGTCTACCGTTGATGCAGGCGATTTAGGGTCATACGTGACCCCATACACAACAATCATCGCAAACAACACCCCAATCATCCCGGCAAAAACAAGCCAGTTCCGTGCAGTCATGCAAGACGCTCCTTTGGGATGAACGATGATTTATAGAAATCCGAAGAACACAAAACAAAGCACCGCCATTCAAATCTCACGCGCCTATGCGCGTGAGACCAAACAGCCTTTATTCTAAACCTTATCCTGAAACCACCAACGCCTCTCTCACACCAGGCCACTCACGCCAAATATCTGTATAAGCATCCGATCCATTTTTTTCACACTCTTTATGTCTCAAGCGTGTAATAGCCGCATACCGGATATGGGGCGACGTATTGGGACCAGCCCCATGCACAATCTGATGATGCGTCAACACCACATCACCTGCTTTTCCGGTAATCATCACCGGTGGATCAGGCAAATCAATACGTGGCATACCATTCTCCAAAACCTCATGCCCATGTTCTTTAAAATAATCGGCAAATGCGCGGTGCGACTTTGGAAAAACCGTAAAATTTCCGCTGTTCACATGGGGCAAATCACACAACAGAATGACAGCCAAACCCGAAAAACCACGCTTATAAGTCCCTTTTGCGCTGCCATTCAACCCACTGCCCAAACCATCCAAATGCCCACGCGGTGGTGGCGCATCTTCGCCCAGTGGGCGTGGGAAACGCAATGCAATCTGTACCCCACTCACAGGCAACACACTGCCTTTTCCCATCAAAGATTCAGCCAATGGCATAACAGGTGTGCGATTAAACAAATGTGTCAAAACCGTTTCATTGCGCAACTCCTTGCAATACGACTGTTGTCGCAATATGGGCAAATCTTCCTTATTCATCCCCTCTTCACCCAATGAATGATTAATCGCGTGCAACGCTTCATCAATCATCACCTGTGGCACAACACCCTTCACCACAACATATCCTTCTTCATGAAAATGCAGCTTCTGCTTCTTTGTTAGTTCCACTGACACACCCTCCGAAAAATAGAACCCTCAAATACAAGTCTCAAGTCGCAGGTCAGAACCCAAAAATCCGTGACCTTTCGTGCTTGTGATGTTGACCTGAGACCTGCCAACCTGTGACTTGTGACAAATTTTGATATCAATACGACCACACCTTTTTCCTTGGCCGTTCCATAGAGATCAATCGCTGTATCAAAAACTGCCGATGTTTCGTCAACGCAGCTGCATAACCTTCCTCACCAGAAACATCGCGATATTCACCCCACTCAGCATTTAAATCATACAAAAACTCACGCCCATCATCATGTGCAATATAGCGATACTCTTGCGAACGAACCATCTTCCAACCCGTAAATTCCATCAGTGTAATATCTTTCACAGGTTCGTCTTCACCCTCAATTAAAGACCTAAGCGATGTCCCTTGCAAGTGTGGCGGTACCGGTGCGCCGCACAATTCCAACAACGTCGGCACAATATCCACACCTTCTACCAATTGGGACACCCGCTTACCACCTTCTACACCAGGCACCCGCATCAGCATTGGCACCCGACTGACACAATCGTGCCCTGGATACCCTTTGCCATATTTCAAATGCTCGCCCAACCACTCGCCATGATCCGACGTAAAGATCACAACCGTATCATCGGCCAAACCCAATTCGTCCAACGTATCCAACATCCGCCCCACATGATGGTCCACCTCACTCACCATCCCATAATAACCCTGCTGCGCCAACCGCAATTCTGCATCATCATAATGACCCGGTTTGCGCTTCTCATCTGCTTCTGGAGGAAAACTTGGCAGTGTCAATTTTTCAGGATCATACAAATCCAAAAACCGCTTGGGCGCCACCCACGGGGAATGTGGCGAATAAATACCCGCAATACACATAAATGGGCTACCCGATTGTGCGCGCTCTTTCATATACTGAATCGAACGATCTGCCACCCAAGCCGTATGCGTAAATTCATCATCCCCCGGAAATGCAACCGGATGCTTTGGGAACCGTTCTTCAGGATGGTGCACTTTATCTTTTACATTCATCATTTTATACCACTGCTCTGCCGCAGGCGGTAGCCCCACACTCAAATGATCCAATTGATCGGGTGCAACCTTACGCACCCATGCCCGATACGCATCTTCATAAGGCCCAGGTTCATCACTAATCTCCAAGTGATCAAACCCATAATCGGGATGCACATCACTGTGGTTGCGATTGGCATGAGGCAAAAAGTGCAACTTGCCAATATTGGCCGAATGATACCCCGAATTGCGCAACATCTTAGGCAGTGTCACAAAATCTTCGGGCACAGGCACACCCATATGTGTAATGCCAGTAGTAGAAGGATACTGCCCCGTCAAAAAACTCACACGCGACGGCATACACACCGGGTTTTGAATAAAATAATGATCAAAATTCACGCCTTCATTCGCCAACCGATCCATGTTTGGCGTCTTCACATCCGGGTTCCCATTTACCCCCATCGCATCCCAACGATGTTGATCGGTATAAATCAATAAAATATTCGGTCTTTTCATCGTGTGCCTTTCATATGACATCAATCTCAAATCTGAAGCAAAAGCCTAAAACATTCATGTTTATCTGTTATTCAATTCTTACCCACACCCTGCTGACTTGCGATTGTATTTTATGATTTCTCTTCTTCCTTCTCAAGTCTTTCTCCTCACCGAAACTTAACCATCGCCATCACCAAACCCGCCGCATACAACCCACCGCCCATCAAAAAGATCCAATCCGTAGACAAATGCATCTGCAGCGTCAGCCACCCCAACATCGGCCCCGATGCCGAACCAAAATCAGACGCCGTCACATAAGAAGCCAACGAACGCGAACCTCGCGTTCCCGACTCGGCAATCATCACCACAGTCAATCCCACGCCACATGTAAAAAAAACCAGCACACAGATCACCAACAAAACCAAGTGCGACACCAAAGAAGCCACAAACAAAGCCGTCATACCACCAATAAAATAAACGATGGAAGCCCGGCGACGTCCCATCTTATCACTCACAGCACCCAATAAGGGCGCACCCAATGCATCTGTAATCCATCGCGTTGCCAACAACAAACCGTTCAATGTGGCCACACCAATAACCACATCAAACACCGACACCGAATCCCCCACCGTATCCTTGAGCACCACCCCAAGCGTAGACATCATCATACCCGGTCCCACACACCCAATCACAAACCCACAAAACAACAACTCAGGCGACCAACGTTTGCCCTCTTTTTTATTTAAATTCACCTCTTGATGCGGCACCGCCCGTCGTCCCAACCACCCCAATGGCACACCACAAAGAGATATAATCCCAAAGAGGATCAACGTCAGCGAAAATCCAATAATATCATGACCCACTGCACCAATTAAGTTCCCACTGACAGAACCCAAACGTGACGTGCCATTGTAAAACCCCATCATCCGCCCAATTTGCTCCGGTGGCGAACTGTCCACCACCGTCATCACGCCCACCTGTCGAATAAAAGACCACGAAAGCCCCCACAACATCCGCGCAATCAGCAACACCGCAAACGACGTCACCATCCCATAAACAATCGTCAACACCCCACCAAAAATCAACGCAAGTGTCACCAGCAATGTCAGATCATAATGGCGACACATCCACTCAGCCAGTGAATTGGTCACCAACCGCACCCAACGATTCACCGACAAAATCAATCCCACCTGATAGGGCATCAACCCCAACTCAACATAATACGTTGGCAACACCGAATACAACATCTGATCGCCCAACAACGAAAACGCCGTTGCCAAAGCAATCAAAATCCCAGCCCGCGACGGCTTCATCAATACCTCACTTACCTATACAACATTAGATTAGAGCCCCCAAAAGCCATCACAAATAAAAGAACCAAGTAACATTCTCTCTGCCTAGCCCTCCGCCTTTTACGGATGATGTGCCACCTCTGCACCCCGATTACCACCATCCATAAATCCCTGCGTATACTTTGCCACCTGCACAATCGACTCTTCTACCAACGCCACCCCAGCTTCTACCGTCGCCGCCAACGGCTCTTTATCTTCCTGATCTTGCATCGCATCATGCCGCACATTCTCCGGCCACAAAGCCAATGCAAATGCCGTCTCAAATTCTTGTGCATGTCCTGGATACCGCTTCGTCTGCAAATGTTGCTCTGCAAATTCTTTCGGAATCAAATCCCAATAACTTACCCATTGCAAATTCACATCGGGCCGATCAATCTTAAAAAACAACCGCCATTGATCAAAGTTCCCCTGCAACGGCGCAATGTTACCCCCGTGCCCATTCAGCACAATCACATTCTTCACACCATGTCGAACCAAACTCTCTATCGCATCAAACAACACCGCCAACCACGACCCCGGCTTGGCCGTTACGGTACCCTTATGCGTCATATGATGCTCCGAAATCCCAATCGCCATCGGCACATTCACAACCACATGGGGGTACAACCGCTTGGCCGCCTCAACCGCCACATGTGTCGCCGATGCCGTATCGTGCTCCATTGCCAAGTGCTCCAAATGCTGCTCATTACTCCCCACCGGAATAATTGCCGTTTGCAACTCACCACGCGCCAACGCCTCTCGAAACTCTCGCCGTGTCAACTTCGCCAATAACACCTGATTTCCCATTCCATTCTCCTTCGATTTATTATCTCGTGAATGCATCGTGATTTATTCGTCAGGCCGTTTCACCTTATTCCATGCATGATCCACTTCTTTGTCAAAATCGTGTTCATCTTGCCGCATCAACGATTCCAATTGCGTCAGGCGTTCTCTCACTTCTGCGGCATATGCTTCCCGATCTTCACGCAACTCAAACATTTTCTCATTTGTTTCTTGCTCGTGTTGTTTAAACTGTTTTGCCACACGGTGAGCCTCATATGCTCTAAAACCCAGCACTTTCATCGCTTCAATACCCATACTCAATGCGCTATCAAATGTCTCCCGAAAAACATGTTCAACACCAATATCCATCAGCTCATAAGCATGTTGCATACTTTCGGCGCGCGCCAATACTTTCAAATGCGGGAAATGTCGCTGAACTTCCTCGGCAATCATATTGACTTTTTCAGGTTCATCAATGGCCAACAACAACACCTTGGCATGCTCTGCACCTGCCGAATGCAACAAATCCAATCGTCCGGCATCTCCATAAAACACTTTTAACCCAAAGTGACGCAACACTTCGATTTGCTCAGGATCCAGATCCAACACGGTTGTGCCAATGCCCTGTGCTTTTAACAAACGCCCCACCACATTGCCAAATCGGCCAAATCCTGCAATAATCACGGCATTCTCTTCATCAATCGTATCCATTTCTCGTTTCTGCCCCCGTGTTGCAAACCGAGGCTGCACCAACTTATCGTTGATAATCATTAAGAAAGGTGCAATCAACATCGACAGCGCCACAACCACCACCATCACACCCGCCAAATCAGGTGGCAATACCTGGTTTTGAGTTGCAAACGAAAACAACACGAACCCAAATTCACCCGCCTCAGCCAGAGCAAAGGAAAACAAGAAGTTTTGAGAAACAGGCAATTTAAAAGCCGCACCCAGAGCAAATAATACAGCAAACTTCAACACCACCAAACCACCCACCAAACTTGCAATGGTTCCTGGTTGTTCACCAAATAGGTTAAAGTCAATACTCGCACCCACTGCAATAAAAAACAAACCCAATAACAAGCCCTTAAAAGGCTCAATATTCGATTCTAATTCATGCCGATATTCACTATCGGCCAATACCACACCTGCCACAAACGTGCCCAATGCAGGCGACAAACCACAGGCCGACATGGCCATTGCAATGCCAATCACCAACAACAATGCCGTAGCGGTAAACGACTCACGCAAACGCGTGCTTGCAATAAACCGAAACACAGGTCGCATCAACACACGACCAATAATCACGATCCCTATCACCAGTGCAATCACAACCAACCCCTGTTGCCAACCTGGTAAATGTGCAATCACACTGCCGTGTCCATCATCATGCCTAACCACATCACCAACCGCCAAGAGCGGAAAAATAGCCAGCATAGGAATCACCGCAATGTCCTGAAACAGCAAAACCGAAAAACTGCTTTGCCCCCCTTCGGTCTTCATCAAACCCTTTTCGTTCAAACCTTGTAACACAATAGCCGTAGATGACAAAGACAACGTCATGCCCAGTGCCAACCCCACTTGCCACGTTTGCCCAAATGCCAACGCAATGCCACCAATCAACACCGTTGTTACCCCCACCTGCAACCCACCCGTACCCAAAATGGGAGCCCGCAAACGCCACAACAGGGCAGGTTGCAGTTCCAGCCCAATCAGAAACAACATCATCACCACACCAAACTCGGCAAAATGCATCACATCTTGGCCTTCTTCACCCACCAGCCCAAGCGCAAAGGGCCCAATCACAATGCCCGCAATCAAATACCCCAACACAGAACCCAAACCAATGCGCTTGGCAATAGGGACCGAAATCACCGCAGCCATGAGATATACAAATGCCTGAAAAAAGAATCCGCCCTCATGCATGGCTGCCTCCTTCGGTCACAGTATCATTGATGTATACTTTGCCCTGCCATTGTTCCGGTGTCAGGTGACCATCGCGCAACCCGACAATAACATCTTGATACATTTTTGCACAATGCCCCATCTCTTCATCTGAAAGATTATTCACAGCATGTACCACAAACGGAGGCAAATACAACATTTTACATAAACCAGCGGTTTGCTCAAAAGGCTGTAACAATTCTGGAATGGTGAAATGATTATATCCTTCTTGGCGATAGGCCTCTTCACCACCACCCGTCGTAATCATGGTCAACAACCACTTGTCTTTTAAAGCTGTTCCCTCATTTCCATACGCAAAACCGTGTTCCAACACCAGGTCTTGCCACTCCTTCAACAATGCGGGGCTGCTATACCAATAGAACGGATGATGAAACACGATCACATCGTGATCCAACAGAAGCTGCTGTTCTTTGGCCACGTGAATATTAAAGTCGGGATACAATTCATACAAATCACAAAACGTCACCCCGTCCAAATTTTGCACCGCATCTACCAACTGCCGATTCGCACGTGATTTTTGAAATGCCGGATGCGCAAATAAAATCAGAACCTTTTTATGACTCATAATCCCCTCTCAAAATCGCAAAATCATTATCATTACATCACGAAAAGGTCCGTCCATCATCCCTCTCCGGTTCCACATTCCGACAAAGCCCGCGCATGGCCAAAAACATGACGCCAATTGAAACAACCGCCCAAATAAAAGCAATCGGAT
>JBLHJX010000204.1:0-9550 GCA_047619225.1 Candidatus Latescibacterota bacterium | reverse complement strand
CCGTTTTCCCAGAATGCGTAAGCAACACCTGGAATGGCCGAGTCTTCGAGGTCATTTTGAAGATTGAAATCGTTTAAGAAAACGCGCACACTTTGTACGTTGACACGGTCTGCATCTGATGGCGGGAGGCCATTGCGAAAGTTCTCACGGTAGACTTCATCGAGGAAGAAATATTGATCTTCGAGATACCGATAGTCTTCTATGCTATAAGCAACAGCTTCAGATTGACCTTGGAATGATTTGCGATTGCTGGAGCCTTTGTCTTGAGAGGTAACCAGGGTGAAGTTGGTCGCACCAACCTTGCCACGTGCTTTAATACCAAAAAGCCCGCCACGGCCTTGGGCACTAAAGCCGATTAAGCGTGTGCCAGGAAGTGATAAGGACGTGTTGCCTGCTTCAATGACATCTATAATGCCGTCTTCGTCGCCTCTATATTGAAGGCGCAGGGATTCGCTAAGATCAACAGCGCTGCCACTATTTTGCTCCAACTGGAGTGTCAGGCGTTCGCCAATGGTGCCTTCAACTGTGAGTTGTGACTCTTGCTCAAAATTGATGGTCGGAAAGCGCGATGTGCGGGTAATCGCCGATTGGGCTTGCCCGAGGGTGTACTGACTTAAACCCGATAGCTCAATGCGCCGACGTCCGGTAATGGTGAGATTGGTTTCGCCTTCGCCTGTAATGGCACTCAAACCCCGAGGAACGCGAATGGGAATGTCCACATTGAGCAACCCCTCGCTTTCGCCATCAATTTCGACTTTCTCGCCGATCTTTTCGAGCGCAATGCGCCTTGATTCGCTTTGAAATCGGTGATTGGCAAAGTCCTGCAAGGACATCACCGCTGGCAAACCGTAGGGTATGCCGCCCAAATCTCTATAGACAAGCAACATGTGTCCCTCGGCATCATTGATGAGTTCTGCTTTGAGAGGAACAAATTCACGTCTTCGTGAGAAATAGGACTTTTGCTGAGTTGCGTCGAGGCTAAATGGAGATGCTTTGGGTACCCATTCTATGTTGAGTTGGGGACCTGCCTGAACGGGTAAGGACAGGCAAACCAGCAGTGCCAACTGTAAGAATAGGAAATGGCGTGATAGAGTGTTGGAAATCAACGTGCAGATGGCCATGAATTTGTCTTAAGGATGGGTTGTAATGAAAACGTTTGCACGGGTGTCGGAAATGAGATAAGTTTCGATTGAACAATTAGTTGAGATAGAATGATGTTGGGCGATAATAATACCATAAGCATCTGTAAAGATCAAGGGAAAACCTTGTTATTTAAGGGAGATATAAAGGTCTTTTTTGGGCATGGTAAAAGATGTATATTTGCTTTGGTAGATTTGCTTTTTTTGAACGGTTTTTAACATAAAAGGTTCCGCATGGTTCTGTCGCGTTATGTGCTTCGCGAACATATAGCTCCATTCATGTTTGGTTTTGCTGTGATCATTTTCTTGCTTATCGTCGATATGATTTTGACCACATTAGACCAAATTTTAGGCAAAGGCATTCCTGTGCCTGTTGTGTTAGAATTGTTTTTTTTGAACTTAGCCTGGATGGTTGCACTGGCGGTGCCGATGGCTGTTTTGGTGAGTACACTCATGGCATTTGGAAGGCTGAGTTCAGACGGTGAAATTACCGCCATGCGGGCGTTGGGTGTCAGTCTATTTCAGGTCATTCGACCCGTATTGATTGCTGGGTGCCTGTTGGCTTTCTGTATGTTGTGGTTCAACGATCGTGTTCTACCCGAGTTTAATCATCGGGCACGGCTTTTGATGATGGATATCACGCGGAAGCGACCCTCGGTCGCATTTTCAGATTTGGCCGGGGTTGTGGTCGACGATTTCCCCAACTATCGTATTTTATTCGATCGTGTGGATAAGAGTGGACGCATGATGCAAAATGTGAGGGTATATCATTTTGATGGTGATCCTTACCCAGTCAATATCGTCGCTGATTCTGGCCAGGTGATTTTTGATGCTGCCTTGGAGCACGCGTTCCTCAACCTTTTTGAAGGGGCGTTGCTTCGCATTGATAAACAAGACCCTACAGTACAGATAAAATCGCAGTTTGAATGGGCTCAGTTGCAGTTAGGCGATGCAGGAAAGCAAATGTCGCGGTCATCGTCTACTTATCGAAACGACCGGGAGATGGGCATTGCGATGATGCAAGCACGAATTGAAACAAATGAAAAAGAGATCGGACAAAGTATAGGGGATATCTCAAGCAGGACGTCTATGCTGTTTGACACGCTGTTGTTGCAACACAATACAGCAGAAGCCGATATATCTGCATTTCGGGCCCTGATTGGCAGAGTTCAGGCCAATACGCGGATTGTGGGGCATAAAGCCCAGGAAGCCAATCGTTTGCGGGTGGAAGTGCATAAAAAGTTTTCAATACCAGCAGCTTGTATTGCGTTTGTGCTGGTTGGCGTGCCATTGGGCATAAGGGTAAGAGGAAGAAGCCCTGCCATTGGGGCCAGTTTGAGCATTGGGTTCTTTTTGATGTGGTGGATATTCTTGATTGGCGGCGAAAAATTGGCGGATCGAGGCGTGATTGTACCTTGGTTGGCGATGTGGGCACCCAATTTGGTGACGATGCTTATTGGTGGGTGGATGACTGGGCGTGTTATTTTGGAGCGCCACGTGCTTAGGAGTCAGGGGCTGTGACTATTTTGAGTCGATATACCTTGGGCCGTTTCTGCGGATCTTTGGCACTTAGCCTAACTGCTTTTGTGGCTATTTCTGTGGTTATCCATTTGGTTGAACACATCAGTGCTTTTTTGGATCGCGACATTGGTTTGGGTGTTATTGTGATGTTTTATGTCTACTATTTACCCTATATCGTGATTTACGTTTTGCCTATGGCTATGTTGTTGGCCGGTTTGTTTTGCATGGGAGAACTGATTCGCAACGGTGAGTTATTGGCGATGAAAGCTATGGGCAAGAGCTTGTACCAAGTTGTGTTTCCATTGCATCTGTTTGCGCTTGGTATCAGTGTTTTTGCGGTTTTGTGGGCCGATAGGGTTGTACCACGTGCAACTGCACGCCGGGCTCAAATTGAACAGCCCCGTCGTTCGCTTGTTGGCCCAAGAGGCGTACGCCGGGCTTTGGTATTGCGCGATGAAGGCGGGTGGGTTTTTAGTATGCGGGAATTTGCAGTGGACGAAATGCGCGGACGGGGTGTGGTATTGGACCGATTTGAAGATGGACTGGCTGAGCGGATCAGAGCGGAAGAAGTTGTTTGGGAAAATGAACACTGGACATTCTTGAATGGTGAACGTCGCATACGCACACCCAACGGAGATGTTTTTTTGCCTTTTGTTGAACGCAGGGTGTCATCGATTACATTATTACCAGAAGACTTTACCCGAGATTATCGGCCAGAGCAGCATCTAAATTATACTGAGTTATCGGCTTTTATTCATCGTAAGGAGCGTAATGGCGGACAAGCTTTGCGTGAGCGTGTAGCGCGGCACATGCGATTGGCATTTCCATTTTCTAATTTTGTGATTGGGCTTTTTGGGTTGCCACTTGCCTCGCGGATGCGGCGTTCTGGTAGACCTTTACAGGTGGGTGTGTGCTTGTTCACATGCTTTGCGTTTTATAGTTGTATTCAAGCTGGTCGCGTGATGGGTTGGAACGGAATTATTGATCCTGTATGGGGGGCCTGGGGAGCGAATCTACTGTTTGCGTTGTTGGGGGTGATCCTGCTGGTGAGAACGCGGAAGTAAAAAAACGGGTCGGGTTTGTTTTAACGAAATCAAAAAAAGGCTGAGAACGGTGGTTCTCAGCCTTTTTTTATAATTCGATGTAAAACATCAATAGAGCGATGACCTATTGGGGTCATCAAAGATATAGTTGAAAGGTTGAAGCGCACGGCCGTTTCGAATGACGGTGTAGTGAACATGGGTAGCGGTTGCGCGACCCGTAGCGCCCATCTCGCCTATTTTGTCGCCTCGCTTCACTTTGCTGCCAATCTTAAGGTTGGGTTTGCTGTGCAAATGACCATACAGGGTGTATAGGCCGTTGTTATGATCGATTTTGACATAATTGCCCAATCGCTTGTCAGCTGTGACTTTTGCGATTGTGCCATCGGCCGTTGCCACAATAGGTGTGCGGGGCCAGCCTGCCAAATCTACACCGTTGTGAATTTGTTGACGACCCGTAAAAGGGTCTTTTCTGGAACCAAATCCGGAGGAAAGGTACCATTTGCCTTGAACGGGGCTGATAGATGGTGTGTGGTTGCGTGTATGGTCGTCTTGTTTGAGTTTGGATACAATGGTGTCAAAACTGGCTTCGACAAACTGTGCTTCCCGCACGAGTTGATCCAGGCTGGTAAACGTTTCTGAAAATATGTGACTAACCTCACCCGACACACGGCCTTCCCATTCGGGATCTGCGTCCTCACCTCCGCCCACACCCATTTTTCGAACCTCGTCACCGGGTTCGGACAAATCGACCCAAGCACGCATCCTGCGATCTTGGTCGGTGAGTGCATCAACTTTGTGCCTGAAATTATTTAAGCGTTCTTGGACGAGTGTAAATTGGTGCTTCATTTCTGTGTTTTCTATTTTTAGGGCAACCCTTTGGGACTCTTTGCCCTGATTGAGATAATAACCCACAGTATAAAAAAGAAAAAGGCCGATAAAGAAGATTAGGCCACTGAAAATTCCCCACAAAACCGATCGTGACAGATGGAGCTCTTTGACATGGCTTTCATTGTGGGGAATGACCATGAGTGTGAGATGTTTTTTCATAGTAGCTTTTTTTTAAGTTATGTGTAAACGACGGATCAAACGAATGTAAGCCGTTTGCAAGGCCTTGTCAAGGTATTGTGCATAAAAGAGTTGAATCATTTTTACTCATAAGTCCAGGTCTTGAGAAAATTAAGTGCGTGCGCGTTGACTGCTTCCCGAAGGCTGGGTTGGTTGTTACAAAAGATGCGTACAACCTTGGCTTGGGCTTCAAAATTGTCGAGCAAATAATCTTTAAGGAGTGAGACTTGAGGGTCGTCAAATGAAAGGGGGTCGGCTTTGTCTATGGGGATATGAGATTGGAAAAATACTTTTAGATCTACCTCTGGACTCTTTCCAAATCGGGGGATGTCCAGGAGAATTTCATCTCCGCGCAAAGGTGCGTGGGTGATATGAGATATGTGTTCACACAGTTTATTTTCAAGTGTATATCGTTCTTCTGGATGATAATATAAATGGCGAAAGAGATCTTGGAGGTTATCCTGCCCGCTTTGAGGGTAAAACATATGGGCTACTTTGTAGAGCTTTCGGCGTTTAATGCGACCGACCATGCTTTCTCGCTGGTCTATCTTGTGGTGTCCCATTTCGTCTTCAAGACGATGAATGAGATCAGCTTCTGTTGCTCGGTCAAAGTCTGTTTCTTGGAGTGTACAGTGTTCTTGAGCAAGCAGATCTTGAATACCTCGCTTGAACATGGCGTTGGCAGATCTTACCGTATGGTGCCAGTAGACATTGCGGTACATGAGGTAATTGGTGAATATAAGCGCTTCGACAGCAGATACGCCTTTATACGTGATGGCAGGGCGTTGACTGACGGGGTCATATGTGATGGAGCTGAGCAACCGGTCTCTGTTGACACTTTCACCAAAGGGCACACCACAATAACGCGAATCACGCAGGAGGTAGTCGATTTTATCAGGATCAAGGGTTCCGCTGAGGATGTGTGCTAAGCGCAGGTCTTGTTCGGGGATATCGGGTTGGTGATAGTCAATGACATTTGCGACACGCAAAGGATCGATCCCCGCTTGCTGGAGTGCCCGGTTGATCTCTGTGTTTTTGTCGATGATAATTTGCCGACCACGTGTTTCATGGTCAATAAAAAACATCTGCATTTCTTCAAGCAGATGCGAAAACGGATAGTGCCCAATATCATGCAACAAACTGGCCGCTAGCAAGACACGTACATCTTCTAAACTGAGTTGGGGTGATGTGGGCGACTTGAGCAATTGTTTGATGAATTGACCGGCAATATGAAAGACACCTAAGGAATGTTCAAAACGAGAGTGACGAGCACCCGGGTATACAAGCAAGACATGCCCTAATTGTGAAATGTCACGCAAGCGTTGAAACTCTTCGGCATCAATGAGGGCCATCATCTCTGGCGGGATGTGAATATAACCCCAAATGGGGTCGCGAATGGCCTTGCCTTCTTCGAGGAAACGGAGGTCAATCATAGAGGATGGGCTAAACGACAGGCATTGCAGCAACCTGGTCTTTCATTTTGGCCAATGCTTTTTGGCTTTGGGCGAGTTGTCGGTTGTTGTTGTCGAGGCGTTCGGATAACAGGTGAATAATGTTGCGGAAAATTCTAAATCCAATCTCTGGAGATCGTTTCATGACGATATCAAACTTTAGCTTTGAGACTTCAAACACGCTGGCTTGCTGTTGTGCGATCACATTGGCTGATCGGGGGCTGCCGGTAACAAGGCCCATTTCACCAACAATGGTAATGGGAGAAAGTTGTGTCAAGGGTGTGCCATCAATGGCTGTAACCACAAGTTTTCCAGAGAGCAAAATATACATTTCGGTGCTCTTTGTGCCATGTTTGCACAATATTTCTCGTTCTGAAAAACTGCGCGGTGTGCACACCTTTAAAATTTCGAGAGCCTGCACAGGTTTCAACCCCTGAAACATTGGGATTTTATCGATTATTTGAATGAAGCGATGTGTGCTGTTTGAGTTCATAACGACAAGATTTGAAAGGCGTTTGTATGTCTTACACGGTTTTTAGTTCTATCGGCAGAAAAACCAAAAGCTTAAAGCGTGTTTTTGTTGGGAAGGACATCCACTGGGTGGGGAAGTAAGCCTTCAAGGAAAATGGTGATGAGGTTGTCGATCATCGCCCGATCTGCTTCGGGGGGCGGGGGATTGGGCGCGGAAATAAAAGATGACACACTGTACTGCAAGAGCGTTTGAAAAAATGTCCGAGTGGTGAGGACTGAGTCAACGGGCCGGATTTCACCTTTTTTGATACTTTGGTCGATGGCTTCTCGAATGGCACGCTGGCGTGAAGACCGAACTGTGGCAAAGAAATTGGCACGGAATTGGTGGTCTTCGAGGGAACTATACATCATGAGTCGGATGAATGTGGGATCGTTGCGATTGCTTTGAATGAATGCTTGGGCGTAATCGCGCATCACGGTGGGGAGGTCTGGTGCTGTGGTGTGGTTGCTGTCAAGCGATTCCCAGAGGCGAGAGCGCAATTCTATGGTGTGGGCGATGATGGCGTTGTAGAGATCTTCTTTGGTTTCAAAATGTCTAAAGATGATGGCTTCTGACACACCTGCCGCAGTAGCGATGGCACGGGTGGTGGTGCCTTTAAAACCTTTGCTGGCAAAAAGACGCATTGCTACATCTACGATTTGTGTGCGTCGTTCAGCTTGACAGAGGCGTTTACGTGGCATATTTAAACCATGGACTTAAAAAGACCGGACGCTGGCGCGGCTGGTCGTGCGATGCTTACCCTCTTAACTCGCCAAGTTCCTTTTTGTATTTCGCTATTTGTTTCTCAAGAGATTGGCGTTTGCGTTCTTTGGTCTTTACTTCTCTGCCGGCTTGACCCGATTGGGTTTCGATTTGTTTGAGTTTGCCGCGGGCACTCCGCGCGGCGACTTCAACTTCGATCACCTTTTGCCGCAACTGTTGTACGCGCATCGAGACCAAGTATTTGCCGATCACGACAAGGAACAGTAATATGAATGAGAGGCTACCTAACGCGAGGTCCATACAACCTTCTACTTGAATAATGTTGAGGGGTATTGTTTTTTAATATCGCCATCCCAATGAAGGTTGTCAAGTTGAAAAAAAACCACGAGTTGAGAAGGTTTTTTAATCGGGCTGTGTGTGGTGATCAAAGGGGCAATGTGCCAACTTAAATCTCTGCCATATCTCCCCCTTTTTTCTTGACACGTTTGGGCGATTACTATAAATTTTGTGCCACTTGCTGTTTGCTCCCGTAGCTCAGTTGGATAGAGCAACTGCCTTCTAAGCAGTAGGTCGCAGGTTCGATCCCTGCCGGGGGTACGTGAATGGTACATTATTGTGGTGGGTATAGCTCAGCTGGTTAGAGCACCTGATTGTGGTTCAGGGGGTCGGGGGTTCGAGTCCCCTTATCCACCCCATATAAATTTGGGCCTTTGGCTCTTGCTCATTGCGGCAGGGCCAAGGGCTTTTATTTTTTTAGCAACTTTAAGCAAGTATTGGGCGTTAGTGATATGCATTTGTTTAGAAAACAAAAAAAGGAAAAAAAACGAGCGGTTGTCATTGGGCTTGATGGTATGCCACACAGCTTGGCTGTGCGCTTAATGGCAGAAGGCTATATGCCCAATCTAAAGGCGTTGATGGGGTCGGGAAGTTTGCTGAAAATGGATTCGGTGTTGCCCACCATTTCTTCGTCGGCTTGGGCATCGATTGTAACGGGATGTATGCCCGGTAAACATCGCATTTTTGGGTTTGTAGACCGGGTTCCTAGCACCAATGAGATGTTTATTCCCACCTCCCGCCAATTGGCGTCCAAAACGTGGGTCGAACACTTTAGTGGTATGGGCAAACGTGTCTTTTCTATGGGTGTGCCCACAACTTTTCCGCCCAAGGCGGTGAATGGTATTTTGATTTCGGGGTTTTTGGCACCCAATCTGAAGCGAGCGACATACCCCTTACACATTGCCCAGGAACTGGAAGCAATGGGGTATTTAATTGATATAGATGCTTGGCAAGCCCGTGAGAACCGAGATGCATTTTTGGACGAAATTTTCACAGCATTAGACAAACGCTGTGAGGCGATGTTTAAATACTTCGCGCAAGAACGTTGGGATCTGTTTGTAACGCATTTTATGGATACAGACCGTTTGCACCATTTTTTGTGGGGCGAAGTAGAAAAAGGGCAAACGAAGTTTGTTGATTGGTTTCACCGCTTCTACCAGCGCGTGGATCAGATGCTGGGCGAATTGGTCGCCCGCTTGGATGATGATGTGGTGTTGATGATCATGTCTGATCACGGTTTTTGCAGTCTTCGCCGTGAGGTGCATTTGAATTATTGGCTTCGACAAATAGGCCTCTTGGAATTTGCCACAGAAACTCCCCGCCAATTGCGGGATTTGGCTCCTCACACGAAATGTTATTCTTTGTTGCCTGGACGTTTTTATGTGCGGGTGCAAGGACGGGACTATCAAGGTTGTGTGCAACCAGGGGCAGAGTATGAAGCCGTGCGCAAAGATGTGGCAGCGGGTTTGATGGCAATTCGAGACCCTGAAACAGGCGAGGGTGTCATTGATCGGGTGTTTATGCGCGAAGAGGTATTTGGAGGAGATGCTATGGACAGTGCGCCTGATTTGATTGCCAAGCCTGTAGAAGGGTATGACCTAAAGGGCGGATTTGAAAAACAGGTATTGCTTGAACCCAGCCCCGTAAGTGGAACCCATACATTTGACAATGCCATGTGGTATATGAATGAACCCGGGGTGTCTTGCCAAGATGCGACAGTGGTTGATGTGTTGCCTACTTTGTATGGGATTTTGGGCTTCG
>JBLHJX010000203.1:0-9570 GCA_047619225.1 Candidatus Latescibacterota bacterium | reverse complement strand
CATACGCAATACGATGAAGAAAAATTATTGGGTGTTGTTATTCCGTATCTTAAAAAACTGAAAATATTGGGATTAAATACACTGTGTGATTGCACCACCGCCTATTTTGGAAGACGGGCAGACTTACTCAAAACCATCTCCCTCGAAACGGGCATACACATTCTCACCAATACAGGATATTATGGTGCCGCCAACGACCAATATGTGCCCGAACATGCCAAAACCGAATCGGTGGATCAACTCACCAAAAGATGGCTTTCCGACTGGACCGAAGGAATCGATGGCACAGGCATTCGCCCAGGGTTTATCAAAATTGGCGTTGACAGTGGCAACCTCTCGCCCATAGATCTCAAATTGGTTCGAGCCGCAGCCCAAACCCATCTTCACAGTGGCCTCACCATTGCTGCCCATACCAGCAACAGCGTCGATGCCGCATTTGACCAATTGCAAGCACTTAAAGAAGAAGGCGTTCATGCATCTGCTTGGATTTGGGTGCATGCCAACAACGTGAAAGAGAATGATGCCTTGCTCTACGCGGCCAAAGCAGGTGCTTGGATCGAATTTGACGGCATACGAGCAAGCACATTTAACCGCCATATAGAATGTGTCAACCTCATGAAAAAACACGGTTATCTAGATCAGGTGCTCCTCTCTCACGATGGCAACTCATTTCGTTATGGAGATCGCCCGTTCAAACCTTATGAATCCATTTTTACCGACTTCGTCCCAGGCCTTAAAGAGGCAGGATATACGGACAGAGAAATTATGCAACTCACTGTCGTAAATCCAAGTAACGCATTTACCATCAAGGTTCGCAAAGCCTAATACAGCCCCCTATCAAATCAAAACGGATGACAACCTTTCGCTGTCATCCGTTTTATTGTATGTTCTACCCCATGACAGAACAACAAAAACAACACCTCAAAGATCTCGACCGCAGCATCGTCTGGCATCCGTTTACCCAAATGCAAGACTATGCCAAAGAAAATCCTCTCATCATCACAAAAGGGGATGGCGTCTATCTTGAAGACATCGATGGCAAAAGGTATCTCGATGGGTATGCATCGGTTTGGTGTAATGTACATGGCCACCGTGTGCCTCAAATTGATCAAGCCATCAAAGACCAACTCGACCAAATTGCCCACAGCACCTTTTTGGGGGCATCGAATATGCCCGCCATTCAATTGGCTGAAAAACTTGTTCAGTTGACACCACAGGGCCTCAACAAAGTTTTCTACTCAGACAATGGCGCAACCGCCGTAGAAATTGCCATTAAAATGGCATTTCAATACTGGCAACAGTGCGACAAACCACGACCTGAAAAGAATGCATTCTTACACCTCACGAAAAGTTACCACGGCGACACCCTGGGTTCAGTAAGCGTCGGCGGCATAGCACTCTTCCACCAAATCTACCGCCCCCTGCTTTTTCCAACCATCGCAGTGCCCGTTCCTCACGCCTATCGATGTGATCATTGTAATGGATCATGCGATAAAACCTGTTTTGACACACTCGAAAGCGTGCTTGTCGAACATGCCAACACCCTTGCTGCCATGATTATTGAGCCGCTTGTTCAAGGTGCGGGTGGTATGCTTATGCACCCTCCGGGATACCTCAAGCATGCTGCCGATTTGTGCAAAAAACACAATGTGCTCTTCATTGTTGACGAAGTTGCCACAGGATTTGGCCGCACAGGAAAAATGTTTGCCTGTGATCATGAAAACGTCTCACCCGACATACTTTGTTTGGGCAAAGGCCTCACCGGTGGTTATATGCCTGTTGCGGCCACACTTGCTACCGACGAAATTTATAATGCATTTCTTGGTGACTACCAAGACATGCGAACTTTCTTTCACGGACATACTTACACAGGCAATCCCCTTGGATGTGCGGCGGCACTTGCAACCCTCGACATCTTCGAAAAAGATCAGACGCTTCCAAAACTCCAACCTAAAATCGCATACCTTACAGAAAAATTAGCACGGTTTCATAAATTAGAGCATGTTGGCAACATTCGCCAATGCGGTTTTATTGTAGCCATCGAACTGGTAGCCAACTGCCAAAATAAAACACCCTATCCCATTGAAGAACGCATCGGTAACCAGGTTTGCAAAATTGCACAAGAAAAGGGTCTTCTCTTGCGCCCACTGGTCAACACGCTTGTGCTCATGCCACCCTTTGCCATCACGGAAAACGAAATCGAACACATGCTCACGATTCTCTACGACGCCATCTGCACCGTCACTGAAAGCATCCCCTTATGACGCGCGGTATTTTTATTACAGGCACTGACACCGAAATTGGAAAAACGGCCATCACAGCGGGCTTGGCATTCGTCCTCAAACAACGGGGTCATAGTATTGGTGTCATGAAACCCGTCTCTGCAGGCAGTCGCACCGATGCAACTCTTCTCCAACAGTCAGCGCGTGTATCCGACACCCTCAATGAAATTAATCCCATCTATTTCAAAAACCCGCTATCACCCAATGTGGCCGCCCAAATGGAAGCAAAAGCTTGGGATCTCGACCAAATAAAAACAGCCTATGAACGACTTGTAAAACGCTACGACATCATTCTCGTTGAAGGTGTGGGCGGCCTGCTGGTTCCCCTCCTAGATAACTTTTCGGTTGCCGATCTCATTGCGCAATTAGATCTACCCATAGTGATCGTTGCAAGAGCCGCACTGGGCACCATTAACCATACCTTGCTGACCATTGAAGCTGCAAAAAACCGCAATATAGAAATTCTCGGCGTCATCTATAACACCTCATCTCCAAATGCAAACGAGCAAGCTGCACAAACCAGCCCAGACACCATCACACGCATTTCCAATATACCATCTCTTGGCACAGTGCCATTTGACCCTGATGTAAACATAGACAAAACCCATTTGGGCAATCTCCCACAGCTCATTGAACAACACATCGACATCACATTTTTATTGTCCAAAATAGAGAGGGCCACCACGTGACAACCTACTACACCACTTCTTTTCGAGGCATCGGGCAAATTACAAAGCGCGAACTCCGCCAAAAATTTGGCAACACGCCAACAAAATTTCTCAACCATAAAGTGCGTGACTACGACATTGTACAATTTGACTGGCCCGATCAACCGACCCCACTCCTGCAATTGGGTACCACAGAAGATATCTTCTTACATTTAGCAACAATTCCTCTTAAAGGGGATAAAAACGACCTCAAAACCATACAAGAGACACTGGAACGATCGACAATTGACACAGCCATAAAAACGCACAGCCAAGTACAAGGTGCGCCACGAGGTCGTACAAGCTATCGTGTGATTGTACAAGCCCAAATGGAAAGTTGGCAAAAATATCGCCGCTCTCACATGCAACAAGCCGTCGAACAAAACGTCCACCAACACTTTTCCAAATGGCGCTTGGTAGCCGACAATTCGACCTTGGAATTTTGGCTGCAGCTCATAGGCAAAGAAGCCATTTTGGGTTTGCGCCTAACAGATCATACCATGCGGCATCGCACCTACAAAACCGTCAACCTTCCCGCATCTCTTCGCCCAACCATTGCCCGCGCAGTCATTCAACTTACCCGCATTCAAGACGACGACATTTTCCTCGACCCAATGTGCGGCGCTGGTACCCTACTGATTGAGCGCGCGCTTGCTGGTCGCCATCAAATGCTGCATGGGGGCGACATACTAAAAGAAGCCGTTGCGGGCACCCTTGAAAACTTTGGAAAAAAACACAAACCCCACAACATCCAACACTGGGACGCTCGAAAATTGCCCTTGCCTGACCAATCGGTCAACAAAGTGGCAACCAATCCACCATGGGGCCGACAAATTGGCTCATCATCTGAAATTCAGGCCCTCTACACATCGGCTTTTTCAGAAATCGACCGCGTCTTGCAAACAGGCGGCATAGTTTCTGTGCTCACCAGTGAATGGGACACACTCAAACGCGTCCTATCAAGAACCAATCTCACCCTCATCGACCACATCAAAGAAATTAGCGTACTGGGTCGGCGTGCCGACATTTTTGTACTTCAAAAATTCACTTAAAAAATACCCATCAGCAATTAACATAGCAGAAGCCCGATGGTTTTCACCATCGGGCTTCTTTGTGCCGCACATATCACAAAACATCAATCTTCCATAAGAGCAATCTCACCTGCAATAGGGGCATCGGGTCTGCATTGAGTGTACCCGAAGCACAATACTGAGGTTTGGCACATAACCCATTTTACAAAATTTCAATCCCCTCACTCTGATGCATCTAAACCCAAATCTAACATCTTAGGTCCATCAGAAATATAATCATCTGTTTTCAGCTCATCCAAATCTTTCAACCTTTGTGTCACCTTTGCAATGCGCTTTACTTCTTGCTCAATCAACTGCAATCTCTGCCTTACTTTATCGCTCAACCCATCTTGCGACAACAACAACATTTGGGCCGCACCCAAAATTGTTGTCAGTGGATTGTTCACCTCATGATTTACAGTAATCGCAGTTTCTTTGACGGCCTGCAAGCGCTCAGCTATAATCTCTGCCACACGCAGTTCAGATTCTAATCGAACCCGTTCGGTCACATCTTCACTGACTTGAATGGCACCAATAACCTGCCCATCTTGGTCTTTTAAAGGCGTCACTTCCACCGACAAAATCAAATCGCCCTCGGATGTCTCATAGACACAACGGGCTTCTTCATATGCTTTGCCTTGGCCCAAAACGGTTTCTGTAATCAGTTCCCACCGCTCGGGGGGATCATCGGGTATCAATTCTGACATGGGTTTTCCTATCGCTTCTACCCAGCTCAGCCAAACACCCAACCGCTGCAAAAACAACTCTTGTGTGCGATTCATATTGGTGATGCGCATATCTCGATTGAGCACAATCACACCCACTTGTACATTATTCAAAATATCTTCCAAAAATCGCCGAGCGGTTTCTCGTGTCTCTTCAAATTGTATCTGCTGCGTCACATCTTGAAATAAAACCAAAAAAGACCGATCCTCACCTCTGCCCAGTGCGCCAATCGTTACCTCATATGTGCGGCCTCCACGCACCCATCGAAAATGGGCATCACTGCCAGGCCTGCGCAATCGATCTAACGTATTACTCAGTTCAGACATCAAACCACTGTCTGCCTGCAACACTTCCTTCAAGGCCACCAAGTCTTCAGGAACTGGATCGCGATGTGGGCGCAACCCAAAAACAGAAAACCCCTTGCGACTACACGCAAGGGGAGCCAAGGAGGTGTCCATCATCACCATTGCACATGGTGCATATAAAATTGTATCGGCATCCAAATTCACAAAATCCTCTTTACCGAAGCATATCCCGCATTTCATCCATCATTTCGTCCATAATATCTTTCAAATCATCTGCATCCAACCCCATCACCTTCATCGCTTCTTCAGACAAAATTGGAATGCGTCGATCCCCTCCAGAACCAAAACCTTCAGCGCGCACCAAAATATCGGCCAAATGTACCACACCCGTTCTTAAGGCATGTGTGCGATTTGGATGAAAGTCGTGATGATACATAATCGGTTCGACCAACTGTCCCGGCAACTGCCACTGATCGAGTAACCAACCGCCTACAGTGGCATGGGTAATCTCCATCACTTCTTCTTCGGCTTTGTAAAACAACATATCCTTTTCTTGGACCAAGGCCAAAACAGGCTCAAAGACTTCTTTCACATTGGCCTCTAAAACGACCTTCCCCAAATCGTGCAACAACCCAGTCACACTGATCTCTTCGGGATCATCCAAATCTAGAAAACGGGCAATAATAGCGCACGTTCTCGCACATGCCAAAGAATGTTGCCAAAGCCCGGCCATAGAGTTTGACATCATATCCAACACCGATGTCGACAAGACCAATGTCTTCACCACATTAAAACCTAGCAGCACCATTGCGTGTTGAATGGTTGAAATGGGTTGCGAAAAACCGTAAAAACCCGAGTTCACCAGCTTGAGAACTTTGGCCGACAGCACCTGATCTTTTTCAATCTCGCGCCCCACCGCCGCCGCTGTTGTGTCGGTATCATCCAGCATTTTTGTAATGCGCGTGACAGAACCCGGCAACGTGGGCAATGAAGTTACCTTTTCAACCAAGCGCCTCATTTCACTACGATCCATATGCCTCAACTCTCCTTGCGCTGCAACAAATGCTCACGTGCCGTCTTTTTGATGGCCATCATCAGTTTGTTATCTTCTAACCCGTCAAACCGAAAATCCAAATCTTCGAGCAACTCATCCAATGTTTTGGGAGGGGGGGCGTTGGGATCATCGCCTTCAATAACGACCTCAAGCACACCCATACGACGCATCTTTGCAATCATGGGCACAGACAATTTTGCCCCTTTGGGCAAAATCACCATGCCCCGATCATTCTTCACGGGCTCGGCAACTTCATCACCGGGTTTGGCATCTTCTAAAAAAACCTGTCTCATAAATGATCTCCGATCGACACCCCTACCGGACCTATTTTTAAAATTAAAAGATAGAACCCGCAACATGACGGGCAACGCTTTTTCATTCGCCTAAAGATGACGTCACCCAAAACGCGGCAAAGTTTTTTTTCAACCACGACACAGGCGAGAAAAAAAGCACGTTAAAACCACCCAATGTCCAACGTGTGGGTGTCTCTTTTTCTGTCACAGCTTCAAAAATTTGCCGCCGTTCTTCATCTAACACACCCGCCACATGCCCCATATCTATCATGCGCCGTTCATAATCAAAAGACAACATCGCATCCAAATGAACCTGCAACTTTTCAGGTTCTTGAAGTTGTGTTTGATCACATACCGTATAACGTTCGGTAGATAAAAACGCCGATACCCATAACTTTGGTAAATCATCTTGATGGTTCTTTGCCGCTTCATCGACTTGCTCTGCCTTGTTTAACACACCATATGTTCGGCAGGTTAACGGCCGAGCAGGGTGGATCGAACACCCACCTGAGTCGGTTAAAAAAGGACACCGCATCGGGCGTTCATCAGCACTCGTCAAAAGTTCACGTTGTCTTTCAGAATCGAAATGTGTGCGGACATAATCAACAATATTGAAATATTCAACCGCATACAGGGGATACATGGTTGCCCATTCGGAGTCCCACTCGACTTGGGTCAATTCGCAACAGCTACCCGGTTTGTCACAACTACTGCATGACACACCAGGCACTTGCTCATACAATTCATTTAAACGTGCACGCACCGCATTGGGCAGCAAAGGTCCATGCAGTCCAATAGGAGGCGTGATTTGCATCAATGAATCACTCACTTTTTTCGCCTCGTCGATTTCTTCGCGGGGCGTTTTGGCGTTTCAATATTATAAAAGGTCTCGCGACCTGGATAAATAGCCGTTTCACCCAACTGTTCTTCAATGCGCAACAACTGATTGTATTTGGCGATGCGATCAGACCGCGATGCCGACCCCGTTTTAATCTGACCCGCGTTGGTACCCACTGCAATATCGGCAATGGTTGTATCTTCTGTTTCTCCCGAACGATGTGAGATCACAGCAGTATACCCAGCACGTTTGGCCATTTCAATGGCCTCCAACGTTTCTGTTAGAGTACCTATCTGATTGACTTTAACCAAAATAGAATTGCCAACTTTTTCAGAAATCCCACGTTTCAAACGCTCTGTATTGGTCACAAACAAATCATCTCCCACCAACTGCACCCGATCACCCAACTCAGCCGTCAATGCAGCCCAACCCTTCCAATCGTCTTCGTCTAACCCGTCTTCAATAGACACAATAGGATATCGCGAAGTCCAATCTTTCCAAAATTCGACCATCTTTTCCGAACTGCGTTTGGACCCATCAGATTTTTTAAACACATACTTACCACCCTCATAAAACTCACTCGAGGCGGGATCTAATGCCAACAATATATCATCACCCAAAGTATATCCTGCGTTTTTGACAGCCACTGCAATCACTTCTAAGGCTTCTTCATTAGACCCCAAGCTGGGTGCAAACCCACCTTCATCACCCACCCCCGTACTATACCCAGCCTTATGCAAAACAGCACGCAATGCATGGAAAATTTCGGCACCTGCACGAAGACCTTCTGAAAAACTTTTGGCACCAACAGGCATCACCATAAACTCTTGTAAATCTACACTGCTGTCGGCATGTGCACCGCCATTGAGAATGTTCATCATAGGCACAGGCAACTGGCAGGCTGATGCGCCACCAATGTAGCGATAAAGCGGCATACCATATGCTGCCGCTGCCGCTTTTGCAGTGGCCAATGAAACACCCAAAATACCATTGGCGCCCACTTTGCCCTTATTGGGCGTGCCATCGGCATCACGCATCACCTGATCCACTTTAATCTGATCGGAAGGATCCAGCCCAACCACTGCTTTGGCCAAGATGGTATTCACATTTTTGACAGCCTTTGAAACGCCCTTACCCAAATACCGTGTTTGGCCGTCGCGCAGTTCAACTGCCTCATGAACTCCTGTTGATGCACCCGAAGGTACCGCAGCACGCCCCACGGTGCCAGAAGTCAATTGAACATCGACCTCAACGGTTGGATTCCCACGAGAATCCAAAATTTCACGTGCATGAACCGACTCAATCCGCGTCATATTCCAACATCCTCTCGTTTAAGTTAATATGATCCATATCACAAGCACTCCCCTGCGGTCAAACGCGCTTAGAAGCTGACCGCAAAGAGAAATAGGGGGTAAATATAGGCCCCGTGTCAAACACGAGCAAGCACAAAGGCTTATGCAGTTCTCGCTTTGAGCCCTTCTCTTACATTGCGTAAAGACAGCATAACCATTTGCATACGCTTAGACATAATTTGTGCCAAACGGTAAAGCACTTTAAACCCCATTTGGGGCTGAGTTTGAATCAAATCAACCAAATCGGACCTAAAAAACCCAATCACATCACTTTCTTCTGCAGCCACAATAGACGTTGACCGAGGTGAATCGTCCAAAAGGGCAAACTCACCCAACAGCTCGCCTTCTCCCAACGTATCCAAAACCAAATTGCGTTCGCCCGCTTCATGACGAACCACCTGAACACTGCCCGAAACCACAGCAAACAACCCCGACCGAGGAGTAAATGCACGAATCACCGTTTCGCCAGCCATAAAACGGCGACGGTGCACAATGCGCTCTAACGTAGCCAACTCACACCAAGTGAGCGTATCAAAAACAGCCAATTGACCTATGACATCAGAAAGATTGTCTTTCTGATGTTCTGGCCCTTCAAAACGGCTCCATTCTGGATCTTCACGCTGTGACACAGCAACACCCTCCTGGAAACAAATAGACGTTCCCTACTGCAAAATAATATCTGTAATCAAAACACCCAAAACACCTGGGTTCTTAAGTTCGGCATTGATGGCTTGCTGTAAATCGTTCTTCAACTTTTTCTTCTCTGGATCTCGAAAGTCGCTCTCTTGTAAGATTTCCAATCGTCTCAATACCAGGTCCCAAATAATAACGTGTCGCAATGTAAGCTCATCAACAACCACCTGGTCATCCACATGCAATGCAATGCTCAAACGCACCATACTTTTGCCACGCGGAGACGTCGGCTCCACAATCAGTCCTTCTA
>JBLHJX010000202.1:0-9625 GCA_047619225.1 Candidatus Latescibacterota bacterium | reverse complement strand
CAACTTGGAAAAACAGGACTCACCGTCTCGGAAATTGGTCTGGGTGCTGCACAGATTGGCCATCCAGGATTACCAGAAACACAAGTTGAAACCGTGCTCAATCAAGCCTTAGACTTAGGCATCACATTTATTGACACGGCCGCCATGTATGGCCACAGCGAAGAACGCATTGGAAAATTCATTTCCAAGCGCAAAGACGAATTTGTACTGGCCACTAAATGCGGTGATTATCAAATAGAAAAAAACGGCAAACGAGAAACCGTTAAAGATTACACCCCCGATGGCATTTTGCGCACCATAGATGAAAGTCGAAAAAAACTGAATATGGACGTCATTGACATCGTACAATTCCACGGCGTCCCAGATAGCTCAGACGATGCAAAAGCGGCTTATGACGCACTCTTTGAAGCAAAAAACAAAGGCTGGGCCAAGTTTATCGGCATCTCTCAAGATGGGGCTGCCGGCGCACAAGCAGCCGCACAATGGCCATTAGACACCCAAGAGTTCACCTACAACATCCTCTATCAAGAAGCCGACAATGTCCTCTTTCCCACCCTCAAAGAGCACACCACGGGCGCCATCATCAAACGCCCCATATCCAATGCCGTTTGGCAACTGACAGAAAAACCCGAGGGCTCTTTTATGGGGGGTCCCTGGGAACGCGCACAAACATTCCCATTAAAAGAATTGGCCCAAGACATGCCCCTTGTCGAGTTTGTTCTGCGCTTTACCTTGTCTCATGCGCAAGTCAGCACCGCCATCATCGGCACCACCAACATAGAACACATGAAAGCCAATATTCGCATTTCCGACGGTCAAAAGCTTCCCGAAGAAACCCTTCAAAAAGCAAAACAGATTTTTTCCGAACAATTTTAAAGTCCATCATCACGCAAACCAAATAGGAGAAACCCATGATTTTCGAACTACGCACCTACCGCATCCCCGAAGGCAAAATGCCCAACATTCTCAACCGCTTCGAAACCATCACTTTTGACATCTTCAAAAACCACAACATTGAAGTAACCGGTTTCTGGGAAAAAAGCGATGTGAACGAAATTGTTTATATTTGTAAATTCGACAGTGTCGAAGCCATGAAAAGTGCCTGGGATGCCTTCCGGGCCGACCCCGCTTGGGTCTCCGCCAAAACCAAAACCGAAGAAGCCGGCCCCATTGTCTCCGAAGTCATCTCAGAAATCATGACGGCCACATCTTTTTCTTCAATACAGTAAAACAGATCCATTTAAGCACTCAAAACGAATCACCATAATCCGCGTCTTATCTCCTCTTTCCTTAAAGGAAAGGGGCCGGGGGATAGGTCAGGACAACATCAAATATCCACAGAGTCCTCACTTTAACTGAATCGTATGGGGATAAAAAAGATTCCATGCCCGACCGCTACAACATTCTCCTCCTCATCTCCGACCAGCACAGCAAGTATCACATAGGTGCCTATGGCGACCCCCTGGTGCGCACGCCACACCTCGACCAATTGGCCCAACAAGGCATACGACTAAACAACGCCTATTGTGCATCTCCCGTTTGTGTACCCAGTCGCATGTCCTTTATGACATGCAGAACGCCCTCCAAAAATCGCGTGTGGTACAACAACCACCTACTCCACTCAGGCATTCCCACTTGGGCACACGCAATGGGTGTGGCCGGTTATGAAACCAGCCTCATTGGCCGAATGCACTTCAATGGCCACGATCAACGACACGGTTTTGAAAACCGTCCCTTGGGCGAATATGGCGCCACGCATCCGGGTGCACCCCGTCAGGGCGCACCCATATTTAAAAATATTACCACCGCCACAACAGGCCAAAGCCGTATTGCCGTTGAAAAAGCGGGACGTGGTTATGGTTCCTATCACGTTTTTGACGAAATGGTTGCCGAAAAAACCAGCGATTACCTGCGTGACAAAGCCAGCAATCCCGGAGACCGACCTTTTGCCGCCGTTGCTGGTTTTCTGCTTCCCCATTGCCCATTTCTCGCACACAAAGAACTCTTCGATTATTATTATGACCGCGTAGACATACCTCAGCACACACCCAACGAACCGGCGGCCATCCGAAAATTCAAACAAGTGCGCGGCCTGTACCCTCCCCTTGATGACGAACGCATTCGCGTCGCACGTGCAGCATACTTTGGCATGTGCGAATACCTCGACCAGCAAATTGGCCACATCTTACAAACGCTACGCGAAACGGGCCAAGACCAAAACACCCTTGTCATTTATTGCTCTGATCACGGCGAAATGGCAGGCGAACATGGCTGTTGGTGGAAGAGCAGTTTTTACGAAGGCTCAGTGAGCATACCCATCATCGCAAGCCTGCCCAATGTCATTCCACAAAACACACAAAGCGATCTCATTTGCAATCTCATGGACTTAGGCCCCACCCTTATCGACATGGCAAATGGCAACCCATTGCCCAATGCCGATGGGCATTCGCTTTGGCCAACACTTCAAGGCCAAGACAACCCCACCCACCCCAATGAGACCTTCAGCGAACACCTTGGCCAAAATGAAGGCATCCCATCTCGCATGATTCGCACAGGACCTTGGAAGTGTTACAAATATCACGACACGACCCCACCCGTACTTTACAACCTCGAAGATGATCCCGAAGAACTGTACGACCTAGGCACAGATACCCGCCATCAAAATACCTGCAACCATCTCGTCAATCGTCTTTCTGAAGGGTGGAACCCCAACACAGTTTTAAGCGAAAGCGCCCAACTCAACCAAGACATGACCCTCATCACCCAATGGGGGCGCACCATCCAACCCACATTGCCCGATGCAGTGCCCGTACCCGACAATGCCGAAGATATAGAACTGTTATAAGACACACTGAAATGTCGCCATAACGCGACCACAAAAGGCTGAGATCAACCATTAAAGCATATTTTATCGTTTAACCAATACCTCAAATTAAATATAACACATTGATATTTAATAAATTATATCTATTTTTTTATTAATTGGTACGCGATATGCATGTTAAAAAACAGAATCAAGAACACCACTCACACCCATAAAAACAAACTATGTCAAATTCTCGCCTACATACCCAATCAACCAATGCACACAGCTACCTGCTCGTTGGCACCCTATTTGGTTGCATGTTTCCCCTCATGGCCACCATCATAGACCTCTATATGCAAGAGCTCACATTTTCGTTGTCCCATATCTTCTTTGTGCAAACCCAACAACCTCTGCATTGGATTATTAACATTGCACCGTTTATCATGGGTTTCATTGCCCGCTTGGCAGGACGCCGTCAAGATCAAGTCGAATACCTCAACAACTTACTCGAACAAGAAGTACACCTCCAAACGCAAGAAATCACCATTACCAACAATGAGCTCGAAGAAAAAAACCGACTCCTAACAGCCTACAACCACATCAGCCAAGCCATGATGACTTCTTTACATCTGGAAAAAGTTTTAGATTCACTTATCGTTGAAGTCATTCAAGCAGGCATCTTTCGCAGCCTCATGGTTGCTCTTGTCGATCATACCACCAACACCGTAGAAGTTGTGCAATCTGTCAACATCAATGACATCGATGAAAATGGACACATAAAATATAAATCCAATGTTATCGGGCTAACATATTCACTCGACGACGACAACATCACAGCCGAAGTTGCCCGCACAGGTGAAATGCAAATTATCGAAGAATGGGATGACCGCTTCGATTCTTCAGTCGATACACCTCATGCTCGGCAGGGAAAAGCATCTTATTTCATACCCGTCATGCACAATGACCGCGCTATTGCCGTATTGGCAACAGGCAGTACCCTTGCAGAAAAAGAAGACACATTGCAACGCATAGACAAATTGGATCCCTTGCTCGACCAAGTCGCCATAGCCCTTGAAAATGCACGCCTATATAAAGATTTGCTTCAGGCCATGCAAGCAGCCCAAGCAGCCAACCATGCCAAGAGTGAATTTTTAGCCAACATCAGCCACGAAATCCGCACCCCCATGAATGGCATCATTGGCATGACAGATTTGGTGCTCGACACCCCCTTAGACGAAGACCAAAACGAACACCTCAGCCTGGTAAGAGAATCCGCCCATGCCTTGTTGACACTCATCAATGATATTCTCGATTTCTCAAAAGTAGAAGCTGGCAAACTCGAGCTGGCACCCATCCCCTTTTCCCTGCGAGAGCACCTAAGCAAAATCATCAAATTCATGGCCATACGCGCCAACCAAAAACAGTTGTCTTTCTCCCATACCACAGATGACAATATTCCAGACCAAGTATTTGGTGACCCCGACCGACTTCGCCAAATCTTAATTAATCTCATAGGCAATGCCATCAAATTCACCGAAACAGGTTCTGTCCAACTCACTGTAACCCTCGAAAATGAGGAAGCAAATATCCTCTGCTTCCTCATTTCAGATACTGGCATCGGCATTCCAGAAGACAAACGGTCAGATATTTTCCAAGCATTCACCCAAGTCGATGGTTCAACCACCCGAAAATATGGCGGCACAGGTTTAGGACTGGCCATTACCCAAGAACTCACCACATTAATGAACGGCACCGTGCAAGTCGAAAGCGAATTGGGCAAAGGCAGCTCGTTTTATGTGTCCATACCCTTACCTCCGGCCGTTGGCATAGACATTCAAGCCCCAACACCAGCCCTACCCACCGATTTGCCCCCGTTGCATATTTTAGTGGCCGAAGACAACCCCGTAAACCAAAAATTGGCCATGCGTCTGCTCACCCAAAGAGGGCATACAGTCTCTATCGCCAACAATGGTCAAGAAGCACTCACTCTCTTTTCAAATAACCCGTTTAACCTTATACTCATGGATGTACAAATGCCCATTATGGATGGTTTTGAAACCACCCGAGAAATTCGAAAAATCGAAACCCATACCAATCAACACATCCCCATCATTGCCCTAACAGCACATGCCATGATAGGGGATGAAGAGCGTTGCCTTCAAGCCGACATGGATGCCTATGTAAGCAAACCCATCCAAATAGACAAACTCTTGCAGGCCATCCAAACCCACATGTCACCCTCTCTTAAAAAGAGTTCACTACATGAAAATACTAATCGCTGAAGACGATCCCATATCCAGACGCCTCTTGCAAGCCACACTCGCCAAATGGGGCCATGAGGTCATTACGACAGAGAATGGTGCCCAAGCGTTGGAAGTCTTTCAAAATGAAGGGGCTCCCCTCCTTGCCATTCTCGATTGGATGATGCCCTATTTAGACGGTGTCGAACTGTGTCGTCGCATTCGCCAACTGCCCCAAGGGCAAATGACCTACATTATTTTACTGACAGCCAAAACACAAAAACAAGATATTGTAGAAGGCCTCAGCGCAGGTGCAAATGACTATATTACAAAACCCCCAAATCCAGATGAACTCCAAGCACGCATTCGGGTGGGACAGCGCGTGATCGAATTGCAAGATCGCCTCGTTGAGGCAGAACGCAACCGCGTACTCACCCAAGCCGCTGGTGCAGCAGCACACGAGATTAACCAACCTCTCACAGTACTCATTGGCATGGCAGAATTGCTCATGTTTCAAATGGAAGCCAACAGCCCTCACCTTGAAAACATCGAAGCCCTACATGAGTCTGCACGTAGAATTTCTGACATTGTCAAAAAAATGGCCCAAATTCGAAAGTACGTCACCAAACCCTACCTCGATGGCATCGACATTATCGATATTGACGCATCATCAAAAACACCATGAAAAAATGGCTTGCCTATATCATAGTGTGTGTCACCTTCGCCAATCCCATCTTTGCCCAACGCCACCTGCCCGACCTTCAAATCTTCGCCACAAACGAAAATCTACAGCTTGATACCATTGCAGAATATCCCGCCATCAACAATGGCATCTCCTCAGCAGCCGTGCCTGACCGGGGTGAAAACCTAAGCGTTCAAATATTTATCCCTCGCTCGAGTGGCCTGTTGGGGTTTGGGTGTACCGTCACATTTGCCAACCCCAACAATTCCCTAACCCGCGCATTCCAAATCCTTTCCGTTACCGATTGGCATCAACAACCCCTCAGATTTGTCACAGGCAGCCAAACCATCTCTTATTATTATAACCGCCTCGCGTTTTCTCCCGTGCCCAGCACAGGCCATATCGCCACGGTCTTACTCACGCCACGCCAAGAAATCAAATCTCCGCTCCCCATCAAACTCGACTGTTCAATCACTGTGGTATCCAGTCCCCCGCGCCGTGTTTGGCAAATGCAAGGCACCAAAACACTGCACTGGCAATGAGTCTTGCCTAAATTTCACCACCATATTAACTTTTAGCTTGCTCAAACGATAAATCGCCCAAGAGATCAACTTGCTCTTCCTACTTTTCACCTTTTACTTTGCCCCTTTTACGCCCATGCGCTTAATCAACATCGACAACCTAAAAGAAGGCATGCAAATCGGCCAAGATTTGTATGATGAATACAACCGGTTGCTCTTGGGCCGTGGGGCAACCTTAAGAGGCACCTATGTCACACGCCTCAAACAAATGGGACTGCCTGCACTTTATGTTCAAGAAGCAGACACCAGCGACATTTCAGTACCCGAAATGATTCCCCCTGCTGCACGTGCCAAAGCCATCCAAAATCTGACCAACACCTTTCAAGCCGTTTCACAATCACTTGAAGGCATGCGCCAACTCTCGCTTGATGAAGCCCACCAGCATGTACATTCCAAACGCTTTATAGATACATTCAAATCCACGACCAATAATCAAGGCATCGAGCAAATTGTCGGCGATGTGGATACCCTCGTAGACCAAATCATGAATAAAGACGTGATTCTCGGGCTCAACTCCATTAAAACCCACGACAATTATACGTTTCAACATTCTATTGATGTAACCCTCATGGGGCTTCTTTTGGCACGCAAAATAGGATGGGAAAAAGAACGCCTCACCGCCTTTGGCATTGGCTGCCTGTTACACGACATGGGTAAAATTTTCATTCAAAGCGAAATATTGAACAAACCCGGGCGGCTCACCGAAGCAGAGTTTGAAATCATGAAATCCCATCCCACACTGGGCTTCGATCTCATCCGCACCCTTGCCCCCCACCTGAGCAATCTTGTTGGGCATGTCGCCTACCAACATCACGAACGCCAAGATGGCTCAGGATATCCTCGGGGAATCAAAGGCAATAAAGCTTTAGACCGCAACGAACCCAATACCATTCACGACTTTGGCGCCGTCGCAGCTGTCGCCGACATTTATGATGCCATGGCATCAGATCGACCCTACAGACAAGGATGGCCAGTCGATCGCGTTGTTAACTTCATTAAAGAACTATCCGGTACGCACCTCAACCCTCGCGTGGTTGAAATTTTTCTCCAAACCGTTGCCCCATTTCCCATCGGCACAAACATTCGCATCCAAAATGGCACCTACGTGGGTTATGAAGGCGTTGTCGCCGATGTTGCAGACAAAAATCTCACCCATCCCATCGTTCGCCTTCTTTTTGACCCCCAAGGCAATCGCATCGATGCCATCCAGGTCGATCTGCGCGACGAAGAAGATATCCAACTCGAATCTGTGCGAGAGGGCGCTCCCCAGATAGAACCCCTTGGCAGTTCTCAAAAAGTTGTCACCATACTCAATCAAGCCGAGGCAGACCGCCCCCTTCAACCCATCATCGAGCAACAAAAGCCTCTTTGTCCATCCTGTGGTTATGAAAATCAACTCTCAGTGAAGTTTTGCAGCGAATGTGGCACGGGTTTACCCATACCCGGAAAATGCAAATCTTGTGACCACCAAAACAACCCTTCGGCAAAATTTTGCAGCGAATGCGGCATCCCACTCAATGCCTAAATCCTGTATTTAGGCTTGACATATCACACAAATTATCCCAAACTTAAAAAACCACACTTATTTGGAGTCACATATGTCTGTGTCTGGGCTCATCGCGCTCATTGCTTGCATGACAAGTATTTTGGCAAAAATAGTTTTTTCTTTTCGCATTAAAGGCCTCGAAAGGCTATCCGAACGGGAAAATGGCCACTACCAAACAGCCAAAAATGAGCTGTATGCGGCCGTACAAAAACAAAAACGCCTCACTGCTGAAAAAAAACAGATTGAAGGTCGTCGCAACGCCATACAACGCAACATTAAAAACACAGAAACCACACTAAAAGAACTGCAAAAACTCAAAAAAGAAGATGATGATCTTCGCGAGTATCAAAAAGAGATGATCAAAGGAAAATCACATTAAAAGGCAACTGTATGTCGAGTATTACGCAAATTTTCTTGGGCATTATGCTTGTCGGTCTGATCATGAGCATGAAAGTTATCATGGATGGGCTTCAAGCAGTGACCCTCCTTAAGGACAAAATAACCGCCCTGAGAATTGCCATACAAGATGCCAAAACACAATTGCTCGTTCAAGAAAACGAAAACAAAGAAATTGAGGCAACCTTACAAGAAATAAAAGCCGAAGTAGATAAACTCTCAGAAAAAGAAAAAGAAATAGACAGCGAGATAAAAACCCTACGTACAGACTTTAGTTGACATCAAATAAAAATCGCTCACAACAAAAAAGGGATCAGACATTTAGTCTGATCCCTTTTTTTTCTTCTTCCATCTCTCCTCACTGCTTATCCACCACCTCAGCCACACCATAAAACTGACTCGCCTGTGGCGATGCACCTGCCACATGGTGTGAATGCACACACACCAGTTGCCCATCGGAACGCGCAAACACAGTGGTCACAGAGGTTGCGTCATCCACAGCCAAAAATGTCAAACCCATTTCACTGGCCACAACGCGTACGGCTGTTTTTGTTTCCCTCGTATGCAAGATAGCCGTCTGTTTTTGTAAATCAATCGCATCAAAAATCAACTCGGATGCGCCATCACCATAACGCGCGTCACTATTGCGATCTAATTTCCCGCCAGACCAGAGTGCGCGTGTGCCAGGGCCCAGCAAACACCGAATGCTTTTTGCCGACATCAAAATCTCAATAACCGTCTCATCTGGTGCCCCAACGCCCAACACATCAGGCAAAACAGAAACGGGTAATTCTGAGGCCCCTCTACCACCATAAGCATTAATCGAAATATTTGTTTTGGCCTGTGCCACTTCTCGAAAGTCTGCAACAATCTCAGGGGCCAACACCAGCGCCGTAGTTCCTTCACCTTCAATCACAAACCAATGTTTTTCTTTGCGAAACGCACTAATGCCTGGCATCCGCCCCATGTACGATGTCTGTTTGGCGTGTTCATAGAAAAGACCTCTTACCGAGGCATAAGGCACAACAAAGTGTTCTTGATAGTCTTTATCTTGTCCAATAAATTGAAACGCATCCGCTCTCATCATGACCATACATGCATAATCATCTGTTTCCGATTTGCCCTGATCATCACTCACCGTTTTAAAGACACGGCAATCCCGAAACAAAACATCATCTCCCAAACGCGGCACACCGTCAGTATATCGCACAACTTCCTTTTTTAATCGCCCTGCCAAAGCCTTTAAAAAAGCTTCGTCTGTTTCTTTGGCCAACATCAGCAACACATCCTCGGTTTGCCCCCCACTTTCATACTGCATCGCAAACCATCGCTGATCTTGTCCATCGAAGTTTTCCTGATACAAAGGTGCTGCAC
>JBLHJX010000201.1:0-9805 GCA_047619225.1 Candidatus Latescibacterota bacterium | reverse complement strand
TGGAGGCTTTGGTTGATCCCAACAATGGCGTGACTGAAAACGATGAGGCCAATAACCGTGCATCGATAGACGTGGAAGTGTTGGGCGCCTTGAGTGCGGTGCCGACTCTGCCGCACAACAGCCAGACCGTGCCTGGAAATGGTGCCCGGTTTGGTGTGCGATCGGGCACGGGCGAGGGCGATCTTTTGGGCGAGTTTGAGCTGAGTTCGTTACCTCAGTTTGAGGGAGATGGGGTTCAACGGTCGGGTTTGCTCACAGGTACAAATGGGTTGGTGTTTTGGCAACCTGTGGGGTTGGCGTCGGGCACCTATTTTTGGCGTGCACGTTTGATCGATGGAGAAACGGCAGGGCCGTGGACCGATGCCCAAAATGTGGTGCTTGCCAATAGCGCACCCGAACGAACAGTTGCCTGGCTGCAAGAAGGTCCTACCGCGTTTGCCCAAGGCGAAGGACAAGATGTGGCATTGCTTGATGATGGTACGGTGAGGCGTGTGCAAGAACCACCGCCTATTCGGTTTAATGCAGCTGAAAATTCATTTGGGGCCGATGGGGTAACAGGTACGTCAACCTTGTGTACGGATGGCACGTATTTGTATGTGAAGCGGTTTTATTCCAGTCAAAATTTGTATCCAGGCACCGATGTGTTTGTACGTATTGGCACAGGATTGAACGGCACTGTGGCGGGACAGAATTATGGTGTATTGGCAGAGGTACCCATTCGAGGTATTTCGGCGACGTATCACAGCGATGGGTTTGTATATGCCGAGCATCAACAGTCACGGTCGGTGATTCGCATTTCGACAGCGACGGGCAATGTAGACACGGTGGCTGTGCCCGATGGGTTGTTGGATTTGGCGCGCGGCTTGACGTTTAATGCCCACGCATTGATTACGTCTGATGGCACGTATATTTATAATGTTTCATCGGGTGTGAATGGCATTCGCCGAGCGGGTTGGGCTGTGCGTGTTTTTGACCCGGCTGATGGGTGGCGATTGGTTCGCGAATTTAGAGTGGACCCGACATCTACCGGATTTGGATATTTGTTTACCGACGGTGTGATTGCCGACGGGCGATTTTTGTATTTGATTGAATTTGGTACAGGTTTGACCCACCGGGTTCGGGTGGTGGATGCACAAACGGGTGCATTTGTGGAGGAGTTTGAAAGTGACCAGGCTACCACCGATATTTTGGGGGGGCAATACGATTGGGTTAACAATCGCATTTGGCTTGGGCAATTAAGCGGGCCCAATATCTATCAATATCCGGGGCGTGGTTTGCCCGAATTTGGCACGTTGACATCGGCACCCATTGGACCGTCGAGTGGGTGGCAATCCCTGGGGTTGTCATTAGACGGCACGGGACGTGTGGATGTGGATGTTTTGGGTGAGACAGATCGGGGCACTTTTGTGGTGTTGCCTGCTTATGCGGGCGTGAATGGATTTACGCCCGTTGATTTGACGGGGTTGGGTGTTTCTACGCAGCGTATTAAGGTGCGTGCCCGATTTTTTGGTGAAGATTTGAATGCGTCTGTAGGGTTACAAACGTGGACGGTGCAGTATCAACCGCTGTCGGATATTGCACTTTCTAATTTGCAGGCAGAGCCCCAGGCTGTGCAAGAGTTGCAAACGGTGCGGCTGACCGTTAACGTGCAGAATCGAGGGCCTTTGGATTTGGCGTTGGGCACGTCTGTTGCCTTTTATGCGGGTGATCCGGCACAAGGCCGATTGATTGGTCGGGCGGCTATTCCCGAGCGTACGTTGGTGGGGGATGTGGCCACATTGGAGTGGGTGTGGCAAACGGCTCAGTTTGCTGGGCAGCATATTGTAACGGCGCGTTTGGAAGATTTTCAGAATCGCCCCGCATTTGTTGGGCGGCAGGTTTTGTTAGACTATCCGGTTGTCATTTCGCCCAGCAACGATACGTCGGTGCCCACAATTGAAATTGCAGCATTAGACGCTTTGGGTGAGGTACGAGCGGATGATTATTTGCCTTCGGTGCCCACGTTTCGGGTGAGTCTGCGTGATTCAGCAGGCATTGATTTGGATTCGGTTGGGTTTTCGCTGGCTGGTTCCGGAGAGGCGCAAGAGGGTACTTATGAATCTGGGCGCATTCAAGACCGGCAGGTGACACCCTATTCATTGTCTTTTGTGTATACCCCTGCGGCATTGGAAGATGATCGATATTTGCTCACGATACGTGTACTGGATAAGTTGGGCAATGGACCGGCACAAAAAACACTGGCGTTTCAGGTGTCTTCCGATTTGTTTATTGAAAACGTTTTGGTGTCACCCAATCCTGTTGCAGAAGATGGCCATTTCACTTTTATATTATCACGACCCGCAGAGGTTGTGGTGCGTGTGTATACACTGTCGGGGCGTTTGATCACCCAGTTAGAAGATCCTTTTGCACGCGCGGGTTACAACCAACTGGCTTGGACTGGGCGAGACAATAAGGGGCGATCTTTGGCCAACGGAACGTATTTATACACAATTTCAGCGCAAGATGGTGAATCAAACGCGCGGGTGAAGGAGAAGTTGGTTGTCTATCGGTGACCAATTTTAGGAGGTTTTAATGAAAAGACCAACAGACGTAGAACGGCAAGAGTGGGAAGACAATGGGGTGCTGTTTTTAGAAAGTGCCATTGTGGGCGAGGAGCTCACGCGTTTGCAGGCGTTGTTTGATCGGTCTGCGGCAGAGGCAAAAGAAGACTGGTTAGCGGGCATTGCCAAAGGAACGAAGCCTGCTGCCCATTTTGATATTCCCAATCCGCTGGAGAAAGATGATTTCTTTATCGATCTGATTGATCACCCCAGTTGGTACGGGTATTTGATGGCTTTTGCCGATGAAGATTTGATTCTGTTAGGCCCCCAGGTGCGCACTTTGCCAGTACTGCCGATCAGTTACGTGGGCTGGCACCCCGATGTGCCACACACAACACCCTTGCATATGAAGGTGCAAATTTATGTGGAAGATGTGCCTGCCAATGGGGGCGCGTTTGGGTACGTCCCCGGCAGCCATAAACCCAATGCAGGAGCGTGTCCCGTGGTGCGTCCACTGGATACAATGCCTGGACACAAGGTCTACCCAGGCAAGGCTGGCGACGTGGTGTTGTTCAACTCTTACGGGTGGCACACGTCAATGGTGAATACCTCAATAAACCCACGCAAGTCAATTATTTTAATTTATGAAAAGTGGAGCAAAGACCGGGTTGCCACAGATCGGTACGTGGGTATTGCAGATAAGTGTACCACGCCAGATCGCCGTCGGTTGTTTAGTTTGGACGCGAGATAGTCTTTTGGTTTTACATCAAATCTAAAACGAAAGATCCCGATTATGATTGTTGATGCCCACGTTCATGTTTTCGCCAAAAAAACGACGGAGTTTCCGCGCACAGTGTCACCCCAATATCCAGAAGACGGGGAAGCACCCGTTGAGTTGTTGCTTGAACAAATGGAAAGCAATGGGGTAGATCAGGCCGTATTGACGCAAATTGGTGGACCTGAATTGGAACACCACAGTTATTTGCAACACTGCTTGAAAACGTACCCCAATCGGTTTTTGGGCATTGGCCTGATTCCCAAAGAAATTTGGCCCGCGCCCGAAGATCATATGGACCGATTGGCCGAAAGTGGCGGTATTGTCGGGTTTCGTTTGTTTGAGGTGGGTGGGCCGATTGATCCGTTGGCACCCATGGACGTGACCACGTTTTCAACCTACCCGATTTGGAAATACGCCGCCGAAAAAGATTACGTCATTTGGCTCTACAGTTGTGCGCGAGATGCCCACCAGATTCCGTTTTTGGTGCAGGCGTTTCCAAATGTGCGTGTGGTGTTTAACCATTTGATGGTTTGCCCAGGTGAAAATGCCTTTGCACACGACGACAAAGGCCGTCCACGCATTCAAACACCAATGCCACCCCTGACGCGTTATTCAATGCTGGGTCTGCACGAGTTTCCAAATGTGGCGGTGAAGCTGGCGGGGCAATACGCGTTTAGCCAAGAAGACTGGCCCTACAATGATTTGGAACGGTGGCACAAGACACTTTTGGGCAAGTTTGGTGCAGAGCGGTTGATGTGGGCGACGGATTTTCCGTGGATTTTGGAAGATCCAGGCTACGGGAAGTTGGTGAAGGTGATTGATGCGTTGTTGCCCGACTTGGACTCTGAACAACGTGATTTGATAATGGGTGAGGCGGCTCGGACGTTTTTGCGGTTTCCTGAGACCGTGTAAATTCTAAAATTTTTAAACCTGGCCCACTGACAAATTGTAATGTTGTGCTCGGGGTACTAACGGTGCAGAACCGGTACGCTGGGTGCTTCACCGTAAACTGCGGATGTTGAGTAAACGGGCATTGCTTCACGCCATTTGGGTGAAAAAAGAAAACCGGCTTAATGGGCCGGTTTTCTTTTTTTAATGTTTGATAAGATATTGTTGATGTAAAGATTTTAATCATTATATTGAAATTTTTTTATTTCAAGGAATTTTAATAGTCTAATTACTACTTAATACAAGATTTTATTTTTTGTTCACAATCACCATAATGTGCGCACATGAGGGTAATCCAAGATCAACTGATCCACTGTCAGCAGTGTCGCGTCAAACAAGCGTGCCGAGGCAACGATGATTTGATCTGCCGGGTCTTGATGGAAGGGGGGCGGCAGTCGCGTACTCTCAATTGCAATTTCAGGAGACAGTGGCAAGAATTGAAATTGATGCATATCTAAAGCCTGCGCGACCCACTGATCAATTCCGACACTCAATCTGATTTTATTCTTTTCTACCAATTTGGCGACTTCCCATATAGAAATAGCCGACAACAAAAGCTGATCGTTCGTGCCCAATCCAGCAATGACATCACTAACCTTAGATGACAGTTTTTCAGGTGCTGTGTGCCACCAAATCCATACATGTGTGTCCATTAAGTAGGTCATTGTGCAGCAGTCCAAATATCTGAACCCAAAGGTGACACAACATCAACTTCTTCCAGTACTGTCCCTTTTAATTTCCCCGGCACATTAGCGGATATATCATTTGAAAAAGGTACTACTTTAACAATCGCCTTGCCCCGCTTTGTCACAACGACGGATTCGCCGGTTTGAGAAATCTGTTCCAAAATCCCTAATGCCTTGGCCTTAAATTCGCTCACACTCACTGTCTGCATCGTGTCCCCCAATACTTATGACTTAAAGTAAATGATCATGGTCGAAATATATAGTAATTTGTATTTTTTGCAAATGGTAGGAAATCTCAACGCGTTATCTCATGATTTTCAAGGCACATCGCCCCCTCTTTTGTTCTCTTCTGGACGGAAGCGTTCTTCTACACCAAAGCGCATCGTTTCTTCTATGGCCAACAATTGGATATCCAATAATTCCTCGTAGGTATAGGAAATTTCTTTGATGCCGTGAGGCGATTCGAAGCAGAGGGATAGGCAACCGGAGGCGTGGTGCATCGCACTGGGCATGTTGAAGGACCCACTTCGCTCAGACCGGTAGTTCTTGGCTGGTATTTTCATGGGGCGGAGGCCGGCCTTTTGCAAGCGGTTTTGCACGCTCTTCGCCAGCACATAGGTGTGTTTGTGATATGCGGTTGGGCAATGTGAGGCGTGAGGCAATAGGGCAGGGTTAAATGGGTAGCTGTGCATGTTTAGGCAGGCATCAATGATTTCGTCTTCTGCCAATTTTATCAGGGCCTGTGTTTCCTTTGCCAGACTGCCAGCAGGGGATACATCGTGCATTAAATTAACACCGTCATCGTTTGGATAACCGCCACTGAAGATCACCTTTTCTAAGGGCAGTGGCATGAATTGTTTTGAGCCAAGCCAAGTGATGAGCGTGCCGTCTTTCCACATGCCTTGTCCATAATAGGCTTGGTCCTCTCCCGTTAGACCGACCAAAGAAGGAATATGTGTGCGGGCACGTCCATCGGGGTTGGCCAGGGGTACAATGAGCAAACGCAGGCGTTTGGCGAAGCGGCCAATAGCAGGCCAAGGTCGCCCACGCAAATCTTTACCATGTTCGAGAATGTGGAGGAGGTTCACCATGCCAGCGATGGCTTCTACCTCCATCCCATGTACGCCAGCGACCAGAAGCAGTGTTTGTCGGTAGCCTTTGCGCTGATGGCCCAAGTAAGAGCGCACGTCAGTTGATCCTTGGGCCGCAGAATAGTTTGATGTGCGCACAAGGGATTTGCCGTGCCCGAGTTCATATACCCAAATATCTCTGCTGCCTGCTGAGCGACAAAGCCGACGTACTGATCCTCGTTTTGCATAGGTTCTAAAGTGGTGACCCACGTTAGCGGGTGAGACCGGCCACCACTCGGGTGCGGGTTCGGGTGTTTTTTGCCAGACATCGTTTCCACCTTGTTTTGTGCGTGCCATATCAGCGATTCTCTCCTTTACATTCAATGTCCCATTCTTGCCTATGGGTCAATTCTCTTCGACCACGATTGTACTGGCACTGATTTTTTCATTGGGCGATATTCGTGGTTTCAACCCGCTGGCGGTCTTTAGACCCCGGACGCGCAATTTTTGGCAGGGTACATAGGGGGATGGCCGTTCTTGAGAGAGCGATACGTCGTTGACACCGTCGTGGAAATTGTCTGGATCGGTGAAGTAGTACATGCCTTCGTACCCATCGGGTGTGTTGGTGTCATCTACGAACAGGCCGTCGATGGTGATCTCTTGGGGCATCGCGCAGGGATAACCAAAATCGTGCATGCCGTCATTGGCAACATTGATCATGTAGGGTTGGCGTTCCTCTCCACACGCTGGGGTCCACCGGCAGTTTCGGATTTCGATTTGGCCTTCCCAAGTGCTTCCGTAATCGGAGCGAAAGTTGACGAGTGCGTTCCCATACAGTGTAGCGTCTTCAAGGATCAACCGCCCGCGGCCAATGGCGTTGAGACCCATGTGACCGAGTGTGCAGCGCCGAATCACATACGTTCCCGAAACGCCCATGTGGGTGTCCATTCGAGAAAGGTGGCAGTCTTCGAGTAGGATGTTCTTACAGAAGTTTGATCCGATCACGCCCCAGCGTGTGCGATCGGTAATGTGGTTCATTTTGCAGTTGATCATTGTGAAACCAACAATATTGTTTGCATTGTAGTCGTAGGTACCCACGCTAACGGGTTTTTCGGCACGGCCCATGGCAGAGTAGATCTTGTGACCCGTTGCCCAGCAGTTGCGAAATGTGATGTTGGCGCATTTGCGCGCACTGAGAAAACCACTGTAGGCACTGCCTATAGCGGTTTCGCCAACAACATAGTGTGTGAGGCCATCGACCTCGGTATTGGACCGTGAGATGACAATGTTTCGGCTCCAATATTGGTACCCCTCTTCTGGTTGCCAGCGGTTTGCGAATGTGGTGATGATGCCGCCGCGCAGGTAGAGGGTGTCGTCGTCGATGGGGTGTGCCTCTACCTGTGTGATGATATCGTATTCCCAGTCGATGTCTGCTTCGATGGTACCATCTTGGTGTAGGATGAAACAATCTTGCTGGGGAACGCCGTTGTTGACGTTGCGGCCCCGACGCAGGTACATTCGTTTTGTGTCGTTTTCTACCCTGACGAAACAATTTCGCTTCGGTCGTACATCCACGTGTCTTTGATCCCGTGTGAGCTGGGTGAATGTCAGTTCTTCGGGCTCCAACAGGGAGCGCACCTCAAATAGGGACGCTTTGTGATCCTCAACTTCTCCTGAGTCGTCAATTGTGAAGCGTGAGGTGTTCCAGTCTGTGTTGGTGGCGATGATGGCGGTGAGCTTTTGGCCACCGATGTAGTACGTTGCGTCTGGCTTGGTTTTCACATCGAAGCCGTGTTCGTTTGCAAATGCGTGTGCCTTACAGATTGCGGGCATGTCATCCGTGACGCCGTCGCCTTTTGCACCGAAGGCCTCGTAGTTGACCAAATCGTTTTCAAATTCCATGGTAGATTCCTTTGTCCAGTGATGGTGATTCACTGATGTGGTTGTAACTTTGGTTGCGTGTTATGACCCATACAGTTTGCACCCTTAAAGTAATAGGCAATTTTTCGATCTAAAAGAAAAATCATCCACGCCTATGTTGGTGTGGATGATTCACTCAGCTTAACTGCTTCAAGTTTAAACGCTTTATCGTATTCTGTGCGAACTTTCTTCTTCGACATTGGGACACCTCCTTGACGGCTATTATAAAATAACCCTTTCGTTGTGTCCACTTTTTCGGGGGAGGTTCATGATACTGTGGTGTCCGATAATGAACACTTGGTATCAAGAAAAAGGGCCCGTGTCTAAGTGACACAAGCCCTTTTGGAGATATCTTTTAGGTTGGTTCAGTGATTCATAAAAACCAAACCCTCGCATCCGGTGGTTAGATATTTTGTCGTTTGCCCTGTTTACGAATCACTGGGGCCAAAGCTCTAAGCGCTTCATTGATGGCATTCCCATCAGGGAACACGTCGAGAACTTCAGGATCAATTACGACGACGTTTGCGCCTTCAGCATATCGTGCTGCGGTGACCCCACGCTGTGCATTTGAAAAGTCATACTCATCGCGCATGGTGTCATGCTCTGAGGGACTCGTGAGAGGGTTAGATTTCTTGCTCATATTGCCTTCGCTCCTTCCGTGTGGCTCGCCGCGCAGAGATCAGGCGGGTTCCGGGGGGACGTTCAGAAAAGCTTACCACAAGCAACCGACGTTGATTCGACATACCGAGCACAATAAAACGCTGCTCCGAGAGAGAATGGTCTGGATCGGTTCGCAACATGCTCAGAGGGTCCGAGAAAACGGTTGTAGCCTCATCAAACGCGATGTTGTGCTTCCGTCTGTTCGTCTCAGCCTTAGCCGGATCCCACTCAAATAGGTAGCCTGCCACTCTTCTTACCTTATCTTTTGCCTTAATAATACAGACTTACATGGCAACTGTAAACCCCGCCCGTTAGCACTATATATCTCCAGATTAAGGTAACTCCGGATAGTAATCTAAGTCAAACCCATTTTTCCAATCAAAACGGGCAAGCGTAATGAGCGTACAGAAAGTGAAATGTTGAATCAGCAGGCCAACTTACCCTCGTTGAAAATATTCAAATAACGGATCACAGTTCCCCCTTTTCCTTCAGGAAAGGGGGTTAGGGGGATAGGTGCCTTTATTCATATCGCAATGCCTCAATCGGATTCGCCCGAGCTGCTTTTAGCGCCTGATATGCAATCGTGACCAACGTGATCACAAGTGCCACACCTGTGCTGGCGATGAAGTAGATCGGGCTCAGGTCAATCCGATACGCAAAATTCTCTAACCAGCCACTCATCGTATAATACGCCACAGGCCACGCCAGCAGACTCGCCAAGCCCACCAGCAGTAAAAACTCCTTCGTCAACAAACTCACAATACTGGCCTCTGTTGCACCCAGAACTTTGCGTATTCCGATTTCCTTCGTTCTGACTTCAGCGGTGTATGCGACCAGTCCTAACAGACCCAAACTTGCAATTGCAATGGCCAACCCCGAACTAAAAACATAGAGCGTGCGCATGCGAAGTTCTTGGTGATACAACAGGTCGATGTCTTCGTCGAGGAAAGTAAAAGAAAAGGGTTGACCAGACAATTTTTTCCACACCGTTTCCACATGGGCAAGTGCATCGTGCATATTGCGTGTATCAATACGCACGAAAAAAAACACCTTATTTTCAATAATCGAGCAGAACATAACCAAAGGATTAATAGCCTCATGGAAAGAGTGATTATGAAAATCTTTGACAATGCCCACGACTTCGTGTGCATTGCCCCTAACATCGATCAACTCACCAGGTTGTACCTTTAGCTGTTTGGCTGC
>JBLHJX010000200.1:0-9879 GCA_047619225.1 Candidatus Latescibacterota bacterium | reverse complement strand
TCAAAATATCTTTTACTACAAAGTAACCTGTTTCGAGCAATGTGTCTCGCTTTGGTATCATATTAGAGTGCTCCAAATGCTTGAATCGTATGCCAAGCTGTTTTTTGTAAAGAGAGGCGCAACCCCTCAGAAAATATGTGTGTTCTTGGATCGCCGTCTGGACCTGCGTCGGGATTGTTTGGGTCTACGACTTTCGGATCGATGACGCGATCTATTGTTAAACCTTCGGGGCTTTGATTAAAAAGGGTTGCGTAAAACAGGCACGCGGTGAGATAACCGCATGTTTGATTGGGGTGCCCGTCGTTGATGTAACGTAGGGGTACATCGGGTTTTTCTTTTTGAAAGTTTACAATGGCAAGGGGGACGGGGATTACGTGTGCGTTGAGTTCTTGGGCCAATGTTTTTACAAATTGGCTTTCTTTTAGGGCGCGTTCAAATTCGTGTTCGCCTTATATCTCCGTAGTAACAGATATTTTTTGTGGCGTATGCGGAATACTAAGTAAGCCATCTATTGATAGATCTTCATCTGCTAAAGGCCAATGAATGCCGTAACCGGAGGGAGAAATCTCATATGTATTTCTTGCTTCGACAGATGCATTTGTCAATGCCGGTGAAATATCATTGAGCTTGAATCTTTTCATTTGGCCGTCAATTGTCAAAATCATTTCGTCATTTTCAAAGCGAAGCTCACTTACTTGATGATACTTTTTCATTGTTGGCGCCTCCGTTGAAATGCATCCCATTCTTGTTCGATATACTCAAAATGTTCAAAGATAATTTTCTTGATCTCTCTTCGATCACGCGCTGACAAATTGAAAGCATAGGCTTCTTCAAGATCAAAATTTTCTTTATCGAGCCAATACTTGCATTCTCTTTCGCCCTTTTTGCAATGTATATGAATAGGTTCATTACCTTCATTTGCGTAAAAGAAAAGTCGCCAGCCTAAAATCAAGAGTACTGTTGGCATTTTGTGGATTCAGTTTCTTTGTAATAGGTGAAAAATTGATCTTTCTAAAAAAGGCCGATCCATCTCGCATATAATATAACCATCTACAGGACGCTTTGGAAGGGGCAAATAATGCCAAGATGGAAAATGTGATATACCCGATTCTAATTTGTCTTTTAGATTACACCATCTTCGCGCAGTTGTGCGATTTCTTGTTCTGAAAGATTTAGGTATTCGCTCAAAATCTGTTCGGTATGTTCCCCCAATTTTGGTCCTCTGACGTGGTCGATGGCAGTGTCGCTGATTTTAATGGGACTGGCGACTTCTCGTACTTTGCCGAACTCTGGATGGTCGAGTTCGAGAATCATTTCGTCTTCGGCTACTTGGGGGTCGGCGAAGGCTTCTTCGACTGTGTTGACGGGACCGCAGGGCACTTCCCCTTTGAGGAGGTCTAACCACTCGGCAGTGGGTCGTTTCTGAGACAGGGCTTTTAAAATGGGTGATAGGGCTTCTCGGTTTTCCAAACGGTCGGGAAAGGTTTTGAACCGAGAGTCTTCTGATAGTTCTGGTGCGCCCATGATGCGCACGAGATTTTGGTAGAATTTTTCTTTGGCGCACATCACAACCATCCAGCCGTCTTTTGTGGGTAAAACTTGAGATGGAATTTGGGAGGGGTGTGACGAGTCGGCCATCCGTTGCGGTTGGTATCCTTTGGTGAGGTGCCATGCGCCGACATAACCGAGTTGTGAAAGTGCGGTGTCGAAGAGGTTCACATCGACATCGCATCCGATGCCTGTTTCTCTGGCTCGGAGAATGGAACTGACGAGGCCGAGAGCAGCCATGACGCCACCGCTTAAGTCGACCAGTGACAGTCCGGCTTTTGTGGGTGGGCCGCCGGGTTCTCCTGTAATGCTCATCCAGCCGGCATACCCTTGCATGAGGTAATCGTATCCGGGTTCGTTTGCGCGTGTTCCGGTGCGGCCAAAAGCTGAGAGCGAGCCACAGACGATGGAAGGTTTTAGCTTGCCGAGTGTTGCGTAATCTAAACCTAACTTGGCGGGCAGGTCGCCTCTGAGGTTGTTGAATACGGCTTCGGACATTTCAACTAAGGGATGTAAAATCTCATTGATGTTTTCGTGCTGCAAATTTAAGGTGATGCTTTTTTTGTTACGGTTGAAGCTTTGGAAATAGACACTGTCTTGATCGACTGTGTAGGGGGGGACGTAGCGGGCAACGTCTCCTTGGGTAGAAGGGTTTTCGACCTTGATGATTTCTGCGCCCATATCGGCCATCATCATGGTTGCCCAGGGGCCTGCTCCAAATTGTTCCACTGAGATGATGCGGACACCCTCTAAGGGTGGTTTTTGTTCTGGGTTTTGCACTGGGTTACCCTTCCTGTATCTCTGGAAAAATTCCTATAGAGGGAGAGCTGCCTTGTTTGTATATCATAATGCTGCGTGTGAGGTTGATCACAATTTTTCCGTTTTGATTGATGCCTCTGGAACGTACTTTGACGATGCCGGCTTCTGGGTAGGATTTGGATTCTCGTTTGCTTAGGACTTCTGTTTCGCAATAGAGGGTGTCGCCTACAAAAACGGGATTGGGTAGCTTGACGTCTTCCCAGCCGAGGTTGGCCATGGCGTTTTCACTGACATCTGGTACGCTCATGCCGACGATGAGTGCGAGGGTGAAGGTGCTGTTGACCAGGATTTGTCCCCACTTTGTTTTTGCGGTGTATTCTGCGTCAAAGTGTAGGGGGTTGGTATTGAGGGTGAGGTGGGTGAAAAGTTGGTTGTCCATTTCGGTTACGGTGCGCCCAAATCTGGATCGGTAGATATCACCTATTTCGAAATCCTCAAAGTATCTGCCCTCCCAGCTGGGTTTGATTGTTTTTTCTGGATCTGGCACCTTCTTACCCCCTATTTGTGATTGTCTGTTTTAAAGTTGGGAAGCCAGTCTGCATTGGCGCTTAGGGATGCGGTTAGGATTTCTCGTGCGGCGGTGAGGGAGGTGACTTGTGTGTCAAGCAGAAGCCCTTGCAGGGCAAGGTTGGGGTCGCCCGATAAGGCTGCGTCGATGAGCACTTCTTGTTGTGCAACGCGGGTATCTAAGAATTGGGCGATGCCGCGTGGTAAGGCACCAACCTTGAGGCCTCGAACACCACCGGGCCCAATGTGCGCGGGCAGTTCGACAATGGCTTCGTCGGGTAGGTTGTCGATGAGGCCATTGTTGGGCACGTTGACCATGTGCATTTCTGCATCGATGACACCTAATAAAGAGGCGATAATGTCAACAGCGCTTTCGCCCGATGGTTCGAGGAGGTGATCGATGGGTTTTTCACCCGATGCCCAGGCTTCGCGTTCGGCGCGTCGTTCGGCGACGACTTCTTCGGTTGTGTGTCGGGTGCGCAAGTTGTAGGCCATGCCGCCGTCTGTTTCTGGTGTGAGAAAGTAGGGGAAGAATTCGGCAATGTGTTCTTCTGTGCCGGTGGGCCATAGGCCGAATGCGTCATAAATTTCGTATGATACAGGGAGGCGTTCTCGGAGGGATTTGCCTTCTTCGGAGTTTATCTTTTTGAGAAACTCGGGTAAGACATCTTGGCCGTTGTGAAATAGGCCGAGTGCAAAGGTGAGATGATTGGTGCCTACGGAGAGGCAGTCGAGGTCATCTGTGCCGAGGAGTTCTGAAAAATTGGGCAGTGTGACGGCCCATTGCTCGCACAAGCCAATGACATTGAGGTTGGCTTCGCGGATCATGGAACGGCATACGGCGGCTAAGGGATTGGCCAAATCGAGGATGGTGGCGTTGGGGCATAGGTCGGCGATGTCGTGTGCGATTGCAACGACGTGCGGTACCACTCGAACACCGCGCATAAAACCTGCTGGCCCTACGGTTTGTGATGTGGGTTGAAAGATGCCGTGTTGTTCACCGATGGCGACATCTTTTTCACGTGCCCAAGGTTCTCCTACGGAAATGGAGTTGAGGACAAAGTCGCTGCCGCCGAGTACTTCTCGTCGGTCGGTTGATTGTTCTATGACGAGGTCCCCACCGGCTTTTTTCACCATTTGGTTGATGACACGCACGGAGAGATCCAAGGCATTAGCATTGGTATCGACCAGCGCGACGGTGCTGCCTGCAAAAGCTTCCACTCTCATCAAGTCGGAAACGACGCTGAATGCAAAACGCGATCCGGCACCGATTATTGTTACTTTAATTGCGGCCATGATTGTCCTTTCTAATTGTGGTCAGTTGCATTGGCTTTGTGTGTGCAACTATGAAGTCGACAAGTTCCTGACATTGAAACCAACCCATCCACATATTGTGTCCTTGGTCTTCAATGACCTTGAGCGTCATTTTGCCTCCGAGTGTTTGGTAGCGTTTCGCCAATTCACCAGAGTTGTGTGCCAATGGCACCACCTGGTCGTCATCTCCATGGATATGAAAAATGGGAATATGAGCTTTTGATAGGGCTTCCAAACGGTCTATGGGATTGTGCTCGGCAAGTTGGGCCGCGAGCTGTTCTTCATTTAGGCCATAGGCACCACTTGCTTTGCTGAGACCAGGATAACTGCTGAGGTTGCAAACGGGATAAATGCCAGCGATACAGGCTACGGACGAGGGGTTGTCGATGGCCCAGTTATAAAGCATGAGGCCCCCACGGCTTCGCGCCAGGAGACACGCCTTTTTGGATAGACCGCGCTTGTGAACGAGGTTTTTGTATAGGGCTGAGTAGATGTCACGCCCTTGGAGATTGCCGTAAGATTCACCAACGTCAATGCCCGCGATTGCGATGCCCGCATGAAGGAACTTTTCGAACATCCACTTTTCTGCATCAGATGGTAAACCGGGTAAAGTGGGTGCATACCATATCCATGGGGTGCCAACGTTTCGTTTTTGTTGTGCGGGTAGAAGGAGGAATGCGGTGTGGTTCTTTACGCTAAATACTTCGCCGGGTATTGGGAGTTCCTTCTCTTGTGGCGCGACGTAGCCTTCTTCTTTGAAAAAGTTGAGATGTTCTTTGGTGACTTTCATATTCACTTCCAGTGATATGTTTCATACTTATTTTTAGACGACGCGAAGTCTCTGACTTTTGTATGTGTTGTATGGGCCGGGGCCAGGGAAAATTTCGTCCAACTTTTTAAGCGTTGATTCATCCAATTTTAGCTCGACAGATTTGAGCAATATATTGAGATCGGCAACAGAGCAGGGGCCAATAATAACCGCAGAAATCGCTTTATTGGATAAGGTCCAGGCCAGTGCGACATTGGCTTCTGTTTCGCCGAGGTCGCGACACACAAAAGAAAAAGCAGTCAGCTGTGTTTTATACAGTTCCATCTGGCTTTTGGCAACATCGGATATGGGGCGGGCAAGGGGTTGTTGCATATCGATGCCCAATAGACCTCGAACTAAGGGGCTGAATATGGTCAGTCCGATTCCCAAATCTGTAGCTGCGGGGATGATTTCTAATTCTGCCATTCTGCCGAGGAGATCGTATCGTGTTTGTTCGCTGATCAGGCCCATAAAATGTCGGTCTTTTGCGGCGTGTTGCGCTTTCATAATATCCCAGGCTGAAGAATTACTGGAACCGACATAGTCGAGTTTGCCTTGTCGAACCAATCCTTCAAACGCTTCCCACAATTCGTCCCAGGTGACACGGCGATCTACTTTGTGCATTTGGAGCAATTCGATATGATCTGTTTGCAGGCGTTTTAGAGAGCCTTCAAAATGGCGACGGATTTTATAGAGGGATAATCCTTCGGGTTTGTTGGGGCCGTCGTATTCGTCTTCTTCCATAATTCGGCCAACTTTTGTGGCCAGAACGGTTTTTTCTCTTCGGCCGCCGCCTTGGGCAAACCATCGGCCAATGATTTCCTCGGTATATCCTCTGTGTCCGACACCGCCATAGACGTTTGCGGTGTCAAAAAAATTGATGCCTGCATCCAGTGCGGCATCCATAATTTGGAAGGCTTCTTTTTCTCCGACGGTTCCCCAGTTTGCTTTTTCTGTGCCTCCTGTTCCAAAATTTCCGGTGCCCAAACAGAGGCGACTTACTTGAAGACCTGAACGACCTAAGCTGCAATATTCCATGGTGGGATTCCTTTTCTTAGATTCCCGGTATCGTGAGTTCGATACGGCGAACAGTGGTTTGTGCTGTTAGATAGAGGGTTGGGCCTGCAAAGCCAATGTTTAAGACGCCTTCGGGTATTTTGAGGATGCCGAGGGGGTCTCCGGTTGGGTTCAAGATCCATACACCGCCGGGGCCGGTGACATAGAGGTTTCCTTGGGTGTCCACTTTCATCCCGTCGGGAGCGCCTTTTCCGAAGGCGGTATCTAATTCTGCAAAGGTGCGGCTGTTTTTTAGGGTGCCATCTTTTAGGACGTCGAAAACTTTGATGTGTTGGCGGCTTGAGTCGTTGACATATAAGAGGGATTCGTCGGGAGAAAAACAGAGGCCGTTTGGCCATTGAAATTCGGGTGTTAGAAGATGTACATTTCCATTTGCGGGATCTACTTTGAAGACGCCGTTGAAGTCTAATTCTTGTGTGTCGGTTAGGAAACGACTCCGGGGGTCTGTGAAATAGATTGAACCGTTAGATTTGACAACGACATCGTTGGGGCTGTTCAATCTTTTTCCGTTGTAATGGCTGGCGAGGGTGGTGGTCTCATTGTTCTTTTCTGTTCTTGTGATGCTTCTTGTGACGCTTTCGCAAGCGATGAGGCGTTCTTCGGTGTCTAATGCAAGACCTACGGCTCTGTTGCTTTGTTCTTTGAATACGCTCAGTCCATTTTCAGGGTGCCATTTGTATATCTTGAACGCGGGAAAATCTGTGAACAGGAGGGATTGAGACTCTGATATCCATACGGGACCTTCGGTTTTTTGAAACCCTGATACTATGGTTTCTATGTGGCTTTGAGGGGGGACAATGTCATGGATTTTGTTTGAAAATTCTATGAGATCAAGCGCTGTTGTTTCTGCATTCATTTCAAGGCCTTCCAAGAATGGATTGGCATTCATGCCAAAGAGAGTGAATCCTTAGGGTATGCTGTTGATTTCCTGAATCTCCTGTAGTTCTTCTTGTGTGAAGCCCGCGTCAGCGAGAATCTTGAGGATGAGTTCTGTTTTTCCGTCTACATAGGCATCTATGTCGTGAGGAAATTGTGCGGCCAATTGTTTTTTTAGGTCCCCATAAGCTTGGACTGCTGAGGGCGTGCACCTCAGGTGGTTGCGAATTGTTAGGTGGTTGCGGAGTCCGAGATTGCCTTCGACACATGCGTATAGATTGTGAGCGGGTGTTCCTTCGGGGCGTGCGAATGCTTCTCGGCCAGGCACACCTTGATCGCCTCGGTGGGGATAACCTATGGTTGCCAAGCGATCTATTAACACGGGCATTTGAGATTCTGATGGGATGACGATTGTCATATCGATGATGGGTTTGGCGGGTAAACCGGGGACAGATGTGCTGCCGACGTGTTCGATGGTTGTGGCAAGGTCAGAGATTGTCGGCCAGATGTTTGCACGCAATTGCTCGAAGCGTGCAGGCCAAGTGGGGTCGTAATTTAGAACAGTGATTTTTTTACGCATGGGCGTTCCCTTTCTTAAATCGGAAGATTGGCAACGATGAGTGCACGGTGAATTTCATAACCAGCTTTTTTTAAGGCATGTCTGCATCCTTTACCAGACGATGCCATGAGACTTGAGCTCGTTTTCGAGGCTGGGACTCAACGGTGCGAGCTTCACCGCTTCTCTTACTGCTTCTGCCGCTTCTGCATGGTCACCGGAACGGAGAAGAGATCGAATAAGTTGGTGTCGTGCAAACACGAAACGTGGTCTGATCGCCACGACGAGACGGAACTGTGTTGCTGCATCATCGTAGAGCTCGTAATCATAGAATGTATCTGCATAATCCAAGTGCACATAAACAAGGCCTGTAGACGTCAATGGAGACCAGGCTGCGTTTACACCAAGCGAAAGTAGAACGGCAAGGATGAAAACGGCCGCAAAAAGTTTTGTCGGAAGAATACGTGAATCGACGAATGGCTCTGTTGGGTGAGCTTTGGATTGTCCGTGCCAGGGATCAATCAGTGAGAGCATGAAGGATAGGTATATGATACATTCACCGATTTCTTCGAAGAAATCAATATCGATGATAATAAAAATCACTCCAAGAGCGAATCCAGGTGCTAAGGAGAGCTGTGGAAGAACCAAACCTAGCCGCTCAAAATGGGTGGCGATTTTTTGAGCGCGCGTTAGAAGAGGAAGCATGATGCCATAGATAATAGGTGGGACTGTTAGGGGCCAGTTGGTGACCGTAAGCCACCTGATATGTCGTCCGATATGATTGTGAATGTCGGCCTCGATCTCGGGTTCAGTAGAACCAGGAAGTGAGGCAAAGCGTAGGAAGCGTTGCCCCCAGGATAGTTCTTCGAGGATGAGAATGAGAGCAGCAAACGCCAGAAGGCGCAGAAAAAATTTCTGGCGAGGGCCGGCCTGACGAGACTGCATATAGGCCAGAACCATTGTGCCTATTAAGGCGGATACCTGGAGCTGTTCTAAAATCTGATCTTCCAGCACAGCAAGCAGGTAAAGGCGGGCAGAAAAAAGGTATAACACGCCCAGAAAGATCGGCGGGATCGTTAGGATTGCATAGATTTGACGGTTAGGTGATATCATGAGGGTCGATATAGATCTTAGATTGGGTTGTCGCCTTCGAATAGGCGTTGTGCTGTTGGTGAGAGAGTGCCGGCAGCTTCTGTGCGGTTGCACCAATAGATGGGTGCGCTTTCGTTCCATTTGGCAGGTTCGGCTGTGGGGTCGGGTGATCGATATGCCATGAGAAGGCCCCATCGCATGTCTGTATTGGCCTTTCGGTGGCCGACATGGTGTGGCAGGTGGTGAACGAAGGAGACCATGCTGCCGGGGGGTATGGAGAGGCGCAGAATTTTTAAAGGTTCGCCCGTGAAAGGATGGGTTTTTCCTTTGAGCCAATTTGTTTCCATATCGTCATCATAATCGGGTCTTTGGGTGCTCCACTTAAAAGGAATGCGGTAGAGATGTGATCCGGGGATGACTGCAAACTCGCACCCGTCTTCGATTGTGGCGCCTTCGGGATAACAGAGGGTGCGGACACATTGTTGATGGAGGAATTCTTTGGTGACAAATTGACCTGTTCCGACGGGGTCTTCAACCTCGTGTTGGCCTTGGCGGTAGGGATGTGCATGCCAGCGCCGCCCTTCGGAACCAGCGGGCCGATTGAGCATGAGAATGTGGTCATAGAAAAATCGTTTGCCGAGCACTTTACTAAAGAGTGCCATCATTTGTGGATGGGCGGTTGTCACATCCATGATAAAGTCGTCGTATAGACCTGGGAACCATTCGGGCATGACACCGTGTGACTCGTGGTTGCGGGTGACCAAGGTTGGGCCTGGTTCTACCAACCCGTGGTCTTTCATATATTCACGAAGTTCTTTGGAGATGAAATGATGAATGAGCTCTGACCCGCCACAGTATTTTGCGCGTGCTTCGGGTGTGATATCATTTCTGATGGGATTTTGAAGGCCACAATTGGCAGAGTTGATTGCGCTCCAGTCTGTATCCATGACCATTTCGTCATTCAGTCGTTGGAGTTTTTGCAAGCTGCTTGTCCAACGTTTTCGTCCTTCATCCGTTAGGACGTTTTCCCAGACCCAGTAGCCTTCGCGTTCGAAGGTTTCGCGATCAAATGCAGAGAGCACTTCTGGACGAAGGAGGTCATTTAGGCGTCCTGGTGGGGTGGTTGGTTGTTCTGCCATGCGTTAATCTCCAACTAAAATTAATGGTTTCTTTAGAATGTTTCGGCGAAGGATTCAAACGCTCTCATTTGGTTAATCCAGCGTTCACGCCTTGGGGGATGCGATCTACGTTTCTAAAACAGAAGCAGATATCCTGTGTTGTG